>JASHOC010000203.1 GCA_030041305.1 Acidobacteriaceae bacterium | reverse complement strand
ATGGACAATCTCAGTTCGCACAAGGTCAAAGGGGTGCGCGAAAAAATCGAGGCGGCAGGAGCTCAGTTGCTCTATCTGCCGCCGTACTCGCCCGACCTGAATCCCATCGAAAAGGCCTGGGCCAAGCTCAAACAACTGCTGCGCGCAGCCAAGGCGCGGACCAAAGAGGCACTCGATCAGGCCATCGCCGAAATGCTGCCGCTGCTCACGGACGAGGATGCAAAAGCCTGGTTCAGACTCCCCTTCAATGCTCTACAGCAATAGGAGAAATGCTCTAAACTCACATTCCATCATGAACAGCGAAATCTATCCGCGTACGTCTTGACGGTCGGCAAGAACGGAGAGAAGCTGACGCCGACGGAGATGAAAGGGCAACTTCCTGGCCTAGGAATGCGGCCGGCGGTTGGCGGAATCACCCTTATGGTGAGGAATGCGGCCATTTCGGATTTCACCGGTTTTCTCCAGGTGCTGGTGCTGGACAGGCCGGTGGTGGAGCGCACCGGCCTGTCGGGCCGATATGACTCTCAATCCACGTTCGCTCCGGACGACTCGAAGTTTGGCGGACATCCACCGCACTTCCCGGCACCAAGCGGCGCCAATTCGTGGACGGGCTCCAACGCGGAAGCGGCCTCCGCTCCCGACCTGTTCGACGCGATTCAGCAGCAGCTTGGGCTGAAGTTGAGCGCAGAGAAGACGGATGTGGATGTGATCGCCATCGACCATGTGGACCATCCTTCACCGAATTAGCGCCTGCCGCGAGCGAGTAGCGGGGGCGATTGAAAAGTGCCTTGCGAAGGCTTGAGCATATAGGGGAAGCACGCGTCTTATAGTTGGGTTTTCTTTTCCCCAGATAAGGGCGCAGGCCTGCACTCCTTCGGCAGGGAAGACCGCTGGGCGATGCGACGCAGGGCTCGCCGGGAAACCAGGGACTCTATACGGGGGTGCGACGCTCGCGAACGCGAGCAATTTCCAGCAGTCGCAGGACACCCTTGATGCGCTCGCCGGCGACAGCGGCGGCAAGCCCTTCTTCGATAACAACGATTTCACCCTCGGCATTGTCCACGCGCAGCAGGCCGTCTCCGACTATTACATCCTCGGCTACTACACTTCAAACGCCGCTCTCTATGACACCGAAAAAGGGCAAAGAACGCAGGAAAGACGAGGCTGCGAATTCGCTGGTCGAAGACGGCGCCAGACTGATTCCCAGCGTGACGCGCGTGTTCAACCGAGGGCGCGCGCTCTACGTTTATTTTCAGGCCTACAAGCAAACGCCCGCGCCTGAGACGCAGCCGCTCTTCGCGTTTGTCACTCTCTATCGGAATGGCGAGGCGGTTTACGAAACGCAGCCGGCGTCAATCATTCCCAATGCGCAAAGCCGCTTGGGAGTGATGCCGCTCAATTTCGATCTGGGCGTAAGCGCGCTCTCGCCCGGCAAGTACGACTGCCAAGTCACCATCCTCGATCCCACCGCGCACAAAGCCAACTTCTGGCGCGCGCCCATTGAACTAGTTCAATAAACGGTTGCGAAGAAATCCAGCGCTGTCAGCTTCCTGAGAGTATCTTGGTGGCCGCCTTCAGCACTTCCGTCTCACGTTCGATTGCAGCCGCCGTTCTCGCAATTTCCGTGTCGACGATTGTCCATTGCTTTTGCTCGATCGCTTCGCGCACTGCAGGCAGGGTTTTTACGCCGTAACCTGTATAGAAGCCGGGTGCGTAAATCATGTTTTCGTACCACGGACGGTTGGGAAGTCCCTCAGGATCGGTGAGCGCTTCTTGGGCCTTCATCAGTTCCGCGTTGACAGCGGTTTCGCGGCTTGCTCCGTGCGCCGTGAATGCGCGTTCGTACTCCGCGGCAGCGGCAGTGAGATCGTCCGACGCCTGGTCGAGCGGAGCAAAATCAAAGTAAGGGGGAACCTGGTCGACCGGCGGAAGAACGCTCACCTTCTTGGGATCGGCCACCGCTTGATACGCGCCGGCAGCGATGTCCGCGTTGCGGTCCCTGATCTCGGTGCGCATCGTGTCGGCCAACTTCTTGACTTCGCTCACATAGTTGTGAACCGTGTCGGCTTCGTCGGTGAATTGATAGGGAATCACATCGGCGTCCGCCATGCGCATCACCATTGTGCCCGCGGTCTGCGCCAGCGCGCGCTCATACACAAAAGTCGTGTCCTGAAAATGCGTGTAAAAGTAAAAGTCGTCGTAGATTGAGTGATATTGGCCGTTTTCTTCATCTTCGCCGCCGAAGGTCAGATCCAAGCTCGGCACGCCCAGGTGATCGATGAATACGGTGTAATCGGAGCCCGATCCAAGCGCCCCGATGCGACTGTCGGCGCGCGTTTTCGCTTCAGCCCGCATCTCCGGCGTGGCCTTCAACATACTCGCCAGCCGCGCCCGCTTCCAGATCGACATCTTCGTCTCCGGATCCTGGATATCTTTGGCCACGCTGTTTACAAAGTTCTCCAGCGAGTGCGAGCCCGAAGCGCGGAAGAAGCCGCGCGAGTTGCCGTCGGAGTTGAAGTAGGCCACCGCATGCTGGCGCAGCTCGTCAGCGTGGTACTCGGCCCATTCCGTCGAGCCCAGCAGCATTGGTTCCTCGCCGTCCCAGAAGCAATAGATAATCGTGCTCTGAGGCTTCCATCCCTGTTTCAGCAACTCGCCCAGCGCGCGCGCTTCTTCAAGCTCTGGGCTGGTTCCGCTCAGCGGATCCGCGGCCCCATTTACCCACGCGTCGTGATGATTGCCACGGATCACCCACTGCTCGGGGGACGTCGACCCGAGGATCGTCGCCACCACGTCGTACAATGGCTTGCGATCCCAGTTGAACGCGACCGCCAAATGCGCCAGCGCCTTGCTGGGGCCGGTCTTATAGGTGATAGGGAGGTCGCCGCGCCAGGCCTCAGGAACAGTCTGTCCCCCCAGCGCAAGGAGGAAGGGCTTGGCGTCGGCATACGAGACGGGCAAGACGGGAATTTTGGTGATTGTCTGAACTTGATCCAGCGGGATGAGCTTGACTCCCGGCTTCGCGCCCACGCCCGGCGTCTGCGGATCGCCCGGATAGATGGGCATGTCCAATACGCTGCCGCGCTGCACGCCTTCAGGCGGACGCATCGGCCCATCTGGATACGGGTCTCCGTGGGAGTACCCATCATCTTTCGGATCGGAGTAGATAATGCAACCGACGGCCCCGTGCTGAGCCGCCACCTTGGGCTTGATCCCGCGCCACGTCTCTCCGTAACGCGCAATCACGATTGCTCCCTTTACTGAAACGCCCATGGCGGCCAACTGCTCATAGTCCGAAGGCGCACCGTAATTTACATACACTAGCGGCGCCGTTACATCGCCGTCGCGTGAGTAAGCGTTGTACGTCGGCAACTGCTCATCCTTTTGGCCGGAAGTAGGGTCCACCGACAGCGTTGGCTCTTCCAGCGTTGCAGCAAATGGCGCGGAACCCAGCAGCTCCAGCTTGCGCGACTTCGGCGTGGGAAAGAGGGCCTCGAATTGCTCAATTTTCGCATCCAGGCCGTAGGATTTTAATTGCGCCAACAGCCATTCGGCATTGTCTTTATCGTACGGCGAGCCAACGTGATGCGGCCGCGCCGACATCCGCTGCATGTTCTCGCGAATCCGATTGGCCTCGGGTATAGCGCGGAATTTCTGCTCCCATTGCACTTCGGTAGCCGAGCGTTCAGCGGAATAGCCGCGCAGCGGCTCATCGGCAGGAGGCGCCAAGGCGAACGCGGCGAAAGAAAATAACATCAAGAAAGGGGCAAGTCGACGCATGCGGAAGTTACCTCGGGGGCTGGATCATTGACTCGACCATGATATTCCATTGGGTAAAGGTGAAGACGTTGCGGCCGCGAAACGGAGTGTAATCTTCTCCCCGCCGGATATCAAACGCGGCTCTCCGCGCTCAGCGATGGGGGAACGGGATGGACTAGGCACGGATCACTCAAAGCGGGAGATTGTGGATTCAAATCCCGCCCCGTTTGCGAATTGAAAATAAAAGCATTATCTCTCGGGATCACCTTTTCGACTGTTGGGGAACTCCTGGGGTGTGGAGATGGTCCAGGGCGACCGAAGGCAAAAGACGGCTATTCAGGCCGTCCTGCGGCAGTTTGTGGACGGCATCTCAATCATTGGCAAGGCTTGACTTGAGCGTCCGCACGCCACTCTACGTCAGTTGTTCTTAGGCCGTCGGCTGCCCTCAATGAAGCAGCTAATGCGCTCTGAAATTCCAGGCGTCAGCCCAGCTGGGACACCCGATGCCCGTCGAAGATTACTCTCGTAGCCCCGTCTTCCCGGCTGCAGACCGCGGTCGCGACAAGCCCCTGCCCATCCGTGAGCGCCGCTTGGCCGCAAGGCGGCTAGGTTGGACGTCAACCTTTTGGCACACTCCCCGAGATTTGGCCGCGGGAGCATTTTCAGGCGGGGCAGTTCTTGCCGTGGCATTGTTGCTGGCCGGTTGCGGAGATTTCTGGCAGGCGCCGAATTCGACCGGAAGCACCAGCACGGGCAGCGGTACAACCTCGACAACGACAACGCTCGTTTCGTCCTCCTCGACTGCGACTGAAGGCTCAAGCGTCACTCTCACGGCTACGGTTTCGCCCTCGGCGGCAACCGGTACGGTCACGTTTTATGACAACTCGACCTCCGTCGGAACGCAAACCCTGGCTGCCGGAAGCGCTGCGCTTTCCGTTACCTTCACGACAACGGGGGCCCAATCTTTGACGGCTACCTACGGCGGGTCGAGCACTTACGCCTCCAGCACGTCAAGTGCCGTGACCGTGACCGTTAGCGCCTCAAACGCCGCGGGTACAGGCAGCGCCGCGGCGGGCGCCGTTCGGGTTGCGTCACAAACCGGCCGCGCGGCCGTTTCGAGGGCGCCCGCATTGGGAGATGTCCAAACCACCGCGTATGAGGCCGCACCCATCGAGGCGATCAGCGCCTTCAGCGCCAGGAGAAGGAACTTCAGCGCCAATAACGCCGAGGCGGTTCGCGTGGAACGCGTGGGCTCTGTCACTTTGACAGACACCACGCTGAGCGGAGCGGCGGGGGACGGCCGCGGCGTCTTGCTCTACCGCAGTTCCACTGATGACGCCGGCGCTCTGAGCTTCACCATGATAGGCGGCTCGATTACTTACACGTGCGATCCCGTCAGCACGCCGGTGTGCGCACGCGATGCGCCATCCAGAGGCCGGAACTCACCCGCAAGCCTCTTCTCTGTCGTCAATACGTCGGCCGCCATTACGCTGATTGACGTCAAGGTGAGTAACAATACTGGCACGATCGCCAACCGGAACGGAACCTTATTGACGGCGGGGGCCTTGCCGGACGCGGAACCGCCGCCGGGTTCAAACGCAGATCAGGTCAGCTTTCGGGCTCAAGGCACAGCGCTCAGCGGCGACGTAATCGTCGGTGGCCTCACCCTCGCGGCTCTGTCGATCGTTGCCGACCGCTCGGGAACGGGCTCATCGCTTACGGGCGCTATCAACCCTGCGGACACGGCGGAGGCGGTAAACCTCATCCTTGACCCGGATAGTGATTGGATTGTGACCGCAGCCTCGTATCTGACCGGTCTCGCGGGCCTCGATGTAATCGGTTCGACCGTAAGCAACATCGACGGCGGCGGCCACTGCGTTTACTATACGGGCAGCGTGGTGACGTCAGGCGCCACGGATGCACCGAACCATCCAGCCGTCTACGCCCTGAGCGGCGGAGGATACCTTGCGCCTAAGGGGACTCAAGGTTTGCCGTGCAAATAACCCTCCTCAGAGTTTCAATGTTCGCGCCAGCACTGCGCGGAAACCCCCAACCGACCGTGCAAAGAGACTAAAGCGGTCTGACAATACTTTGAGTTTGAATAGACGTGTCCCTTCCCGTCCTTTCCCATGCAAAGAATGAGACGGGCTGGACTTGCCGGTCGATGCGGCATCCATGCAGCTTTTCATCTCAGACCTTGACAACAGTTCCCATTTGATATATCACATCTCTGTCTCCGAAAATCGATCTTCGCGCTCCACGGAGATTAAAAACTGCACCTTGTGGCGATGAATCCTCATAGCGTGCGTTGGAAAGCCGGATCGACAAGGCGCAGATGTGGGCGACTGCATCTGGGATCGGACAAAAGCTGGACAGGGCCCGACATCTTGGGAATGGATCACACGCTGCTGGTTTGGGCCTGCGGCGCCTTATTTTGACTCAACAAACGCGACTAAGACGGCCGCCAGACGGTAAGAGCGGTTTGAGAGATTATCCAATTCCGAATAAAATCCGTCACTGTACGCTTAATGACCGGCGGGCGGAAATTCAAACGGTGTGAAGAACATGAATCGACGGGAATTTTTAAGCCGGTCCTCAACGGTGACGCTTGGCTTCGGTTTGACAAGCCAGTTATTGGGTGAATCGCATCAGTGGGAAATTGCCAATCCCGGGAGGGCTACATCAGGAGCGGCGTTGCCGCGAACCTCAGAGTCTGTCTTGACCGGAACTTTGCCGTTAACGGCGGAAGGCGATTTGGCCGCCCAAATGGTAGATGGAATTCGGAGCTACCTCCTGCATGAAACCGAGAGGCAGGCGCTTCGGCGTGCGCAACTGTGGAACCGAAACTACACCTCTATTGATCAACATGAACAATCGATAGCGCCTAACCGGCAGCATTTTCGCAAAATAATTGGGGCGGTGGACACGAGGGTGGCGGCGCAACCACCCGAACTGATCATGAATCCCGGAAGCCAAGAATGGATTGTTCGAGGTTCCGGTTACAAAGTGTACGCCGTACGCTGGCCAGTTTTTGCAGGAGTAACAGCCGATTCCAATGGGCTGGTCGCCGAAGGTTCGCTTCTCCAACCCGAGGAGCCCCCATCAGCGCGCGTGGTTGCGATTCCCGACGCCGATTGGACGCCCGAGGCTGTAACAGGGTTGGGGCCTGGCGTTCCTGAGAGAGCGCAATTTGCGAGGCGAATTGCCGAATGCGGGTGTCAGGTCATGGTGCCATTCCTAATCAATCGGGAGGATAACTTCTCGGGTATTCCGGGGATTGGAATGACCAACATGCCGCATCGGGAGTGGATCTATCGGATGGCATATGAAGTGGGGCGCCATATTCTCGGGTTCGAAGTTCAAAAGATTTTGGCATCGGTCGATTGGTTCGCGGAGCAAAATCGTGAGCACCAGTTACCAATAGGAGTTATCGGTTACGGTGAGGGAGGGTTACTGGCGCTCTACTCGTCCGCGATCGACACCAGGATCGACGCAACGGTGGTAAGCGGCTATTTCGAAACCCGCGAAAGTGTTTGGAAGGAACCTATCTATCGGGATGTATGGGGATTGGTTCGGGAATTTGGAGACGCGGAACTGGCCGGTATGATTGCACCGCGGGCGCTGACCGTTGAAGCGAGCCAGGGGCCGGAAGTGTCCGGACCGCAGGCGACGACAGAAGAGCGTAAGCCGTTTGCGTGTCCGAACGGGAAGCTGACCACTCCGCCACTCGAGTCGGTAAGAAAAGAGATCGACCGGGCGCGGCCCATCTTTACGCAGTTGAAGGCGGATGAAAAGCTGCGGTTGATTGTAAGCGGCGGCGGGGTAGGTCTTCCTGGCTCTGATGGCGCGCTCCAGGCCTTCTTTAAGTCGATGGGCGTGAGCGCTCAGCTATCGGTCAGTATGACGCGGACACCGGTCGCCATGGAGAATTATGATCCAACGCCCCGGCTACGCCGCCAGTTCAACCAGATGGTTGACTTCACGCAGGCGCTGATTCGTAAATCACCCGATCGGCGAAGAGATTTCTGGAAAAAGGCGGATGCTTCTTCCATCCCACGCTGGAAAACTACGACTACATTCTATCGTAACTACTTATGGGATGAAGTGATCGGACGCATATCGTCACCCACCTTATCAGCTAACCCTCGCACCCGCCTGATCCTGGATGAGCCGAAGTTTAAGGGGTATGAGGTCATGCTTGATGTGTGGCCAGAGGTATTTGCGTATGGGATTCTGCTCGTTCCCAAAGAGATGAAGCCCGGTGAGCGCCGCCCAGTTGTGGTATGCCAAACAGGGTTGGAGGGCCGGCCAATCGAAGCCGCAGATCCCAAAATTGATTCGCACTTCTATCATCACTTTGCAGCCAGCCTCGCAAATGAAGGATTTGTGACTTATGCTCCTCAAAATCCTTACATTGGCGATGACCATTTCCGGATCATCCAGAGAATGGGTCATCCGTTGAAGCTCGCGCTGTTCTCTTTCATATTAGGTCAGCACGAGCAATTGCTGAACTGGCTGACCACCCAGCCGTTTGTCGACCCTGACCGGATCGGATTTTATGGCCTATCGTACGGCGGAAAGACGGCGGTTCGTGTACCGCCGCTCCTGGACCGCTATGCATTGTCCATCTGCTCAGGGGATTTCAATGAGTGGGTTTGGAAGACCACGAACGTTCTGGCGCCGCAAAGCTACATGTTAACCAAAGAGTATGACATGTACGAATTCGATTTCGCGAACGTTGTGAACTACGCTGATCTGGCAAATCTGATGGCTCCCCGCCCGTTTATGGTCGAGCGAGGTCATGATGATCCAGTGGGCGTGGATGAGTGGGTGTCTTTTGAATACGCCAATGTTCGTGAGTTCTACGACAAAATGGGCATGGGCGACCGAACCAGAATTGAGTTTTTCAGCGGCCCGCACATGATTTACGGCCGGGGAACGTTTCAATTCCTTCACGATTTTTTGAATTGGCCAGGGTAGGTTCTGCGTTGCACGTTGATCATCAGCAAGGTTGCGGATTAAGACGACGCACAGAATCTTGCCCCATTCGTGAGAGATTTACGAATTTGATTTGTACGACGGGATCGAAAAGGGGACGAAATGCGGAGACGGACGTTCTTAAAGAAGTCAGCCATTGGGATCGGCACTCTTGCGGGAATCTATGGGGGAGTGCTGAAAGCCGAAGGGGCCATTTTCAACCAGCCTTCCGGCATGGCGGCGGCCTCCGGCGAGGACCGTGTGGGAAGGGCTGAAAGAGAAGGCCAAACGGCTTGGGGAACCAACGCAGTTGTGCTGAAGTCGCCTTGGAATGATGCGCCTTCCGTCGATGACCTGTTCGGGGACCGTGAACATACTCTGGTACTGAGCCAGTATTATCGCGTCGGCGGCGATGGTCGACCAGCTACACCGACGGAATGCCGCATTGCCTATAACAGCGACACGCTTTTTATCGCCTTCCGCTGCACCGAAAACGACATGTCTTTCCCTTACGCCAATCTGGATGCGGCTTGGTGGCGAGAGGCGAATTGGCATTCGCTGCATGGTTTGCCCTCCGCAGCGAATAACTGGCCTCCGAATCCCGATGAGGTCGACGTCCTAATTCAGCCTGATACAAGCGTCGCGTCGTATTATCAATTTGCGGTAACGCCACAGGGGTTTAAATTTGGCCGCGCGCGGGCGCTGAGCTCCGCAATCGATATGTCTGCTGATGAATCTGCGGCCCCTCGCCATTCTTCAATCCAGGCCATGGAGGTAAGCGCATTTGAAGCGGCTGTTACGAGCAGGGCCAGCGAATGGCTGGTGTTTTTGCAAATACCTTGGCAGACATTGGGAGGAAAGCCGAAGTCGCATTTTGGTTTCCTGCCGATGCGGACGAGGTGGCGGGATGGCGAGTTCAGCAGCCCGGTGGCGATTGATTACAACGAAGGCATGCCGGTTGACCTTCTGATTGAAACCCACTTTTCGAGCTCTGCGGAAATCCAGTACCCTCAAAGCAGCCTGTGCCAGTTACCTTCCGGCGTGTTCCGCTGGCAACGACCGGCAGTGATGACCTATCCAGATGCCGATACGCGGCAACAAATTTGGCAGATGGAGTCGTCCCTAACCACGCTGACGGACAAGGATAATCTGCCGCAACGGCTTTTTCTGACGCAGCGCTGGATGGACCTGATGATGCAGGAAGGTTTCACGCCGCTCCCGCGGGCCTGGGGGGATTTGGCGTACGACCTCACCCTTGCCTATATTCGCCAAAAGGTGAACGCCGCCTTTCAGAAAAAGGATATGGAGCACGCATGTCAATTAGTGGATACCTATCTGGGTCAGCTGGATAAGATGTCGCGCTGGTGGTATGCCGATGGCTCGCCCGGCAACCTACTGAAGGAGGAATGGACACCGGTTACAAGCGTGGAGAATTTGGAAGTACAGGGTAAAACGCTGTTGATGCACTGTGCGGCGGGGGCCCACAAAATCGATCTGCATCTCGCTCTGCCTTCAACCGGGGGTATCAGAGTCTATGGGCGTGATGAAGGGTACTGGCGACCCGCTGATCTGCTGCCCTCAACGACCGATCTGACGGCAAACACATGTGTCGTTCATCTGGCCGAAGGCAGGGTCGTCATTCGGAAGAGCCCGTTTTCGATTTCTTTCTATGACGTCGCCGGGAAGGAGGTGACGCAGATCGGACCTAATCGTCTGGCTTTCCGGTTTGGTTCCGATGGCGAGATACTTGCCATAGATTTCAAGCATCGTCTTGACAGGAATGAGGTGATTTATGGATTTGGAGAAAAATATGATCACTTCAATCAAAATGGGAATGTGCTGACGCTTTGGGGAACGGATGATTGGGTTGGCAACGGGGAGGGATTGGCGAACACAACTTACAAGCCCTTGCCAATCTTTCAAAGTTCTAGAGCGTATATGGTTTTCGCCAATTCTTCCTATCGTTTAAGGGCAGACATCGGGAAGACGGACTCGAGCCAATATCGCATTACTCAACAAGGTTCGATATTTGACTATTACTTTTGGATTGGCGCGCCTGAGAAGACGTTGCAATCCTATACCGCTCTGACCGGAAGACCTCCGTTGCCGCCCAAATGGGTGTTTGAACCTTGGATGGGTAGAGGCGGCGGCGCCTGGGCAAGTGGACGGTTAAAGAATGCTGTGGCGGAGGAAGAAAACGTCGCCAAGCGATTTGCGGAACTGGATATCCCCCATTCGGCAATTTATGCCGAAGGTCCATCCGCTCTTTCTCCTGAGTTGAATCAGTTCATGGCGGCGCGGAGTGTCAGAGTGTTAGGTTACTTTATGCCTGCGATCGGCCTCATGCGGCAGAAATCTCTGATGCCCGATCTAACAGTTGAGGACCTTCCGATTCTTCACTGCGGAACAGAAAGTGAATCCCAAGCTCTAGGTTATGTCGACTTCACCAATCCAAACGCCATGGAACTTTGCCGGAGGGAATTGAAGCAGGCCTTGGATCTTGGCGAGGCGGGAAGCATGGTGGATTACGGGGATTTGACGCCGGATAACGCCAAGTTCTACGACGGCCAGCACGGGGCCGAAATGCATAATTTCTTCTACTATGACTACCAACGAACCGTCAGTGAGGTGTTCCGGGAGAAACGCGGGAACGATTTTATCTTGTATGGTCGAGGGGCGGCGCCCGGCACGCAGAAATGGGTCGGCCAATTTGCCGGCGATCACCCCGCTAACTTTAATGGGCTTGAGCACGTCTTGACCGGCGCGTTGAACTTGTGCGCCTGCGGTTATTCCAACTGGGGCAGCGACCTCGGAGGATATTTTGGTTTTCCGCAGCCGGCGGTGTATATGCGCTGGTTCCAATTCGGATGTTTCAGCCCTTTGATGCGCCCTCATGGCACTGCGCCGCGCGATCCGTGGTATTTCGGGGACGCGGCAGTAAGGAACTATAAGTTTCTCGCTTGGACGCGGGAAAATATATTGAATTACACCTATAATGCCGCGGCAATCGCGCATGAGATGGGCACCCCCATCATCCGGTCCATGCCTGTGGCCTTTCCGAATGAAGGGGAACTGGCTGCTATCCAGGATCAGTACATGTTTGGGCCGGACTTATTGGTTGCGCCTGTGGTCAATGAAGACACTTTTAGAACGATTGTGTTCCCGTCCGGGGAGTGGGCGAGCTTATGGGACGGCAAAATAGTCTCTGGACCGGTCACACGCAAGGTTGACGCACCACTCGATACGATTCCGGTGTATTTGCGGCCAGGGGCCGTTGTGCCGGTACAATTGAGCCATGAGCTACAGTTCGGTAGGAGTATGACAAATAGCCGGGTCGATGCTGTGGTTGTCACTCCTGCAAAGGAGAGCAAAAGAGTCTCTATGCTCAACGCGCGAGGCGAAAATGCAACGGTGACGGTGCAATCTGAGGCTGGCGGTATGAGCTGGGCCCTGGAGAGCCTGCCGGAAATGAGCTACTTGCTGATTTATGGTGCGACTTCCGCATCGTCCGTGAAAATCGATGGCGGCGTGGCGCCAAAAATGACGACGGCCAGTCTTGACACGACGCCACGTGGCTGGGCGAGCGACCCGGCGGGTAACCGGCTTGTGATTCGTCTGCCTTCGCGCCAGGTTGAACAGAGTTCGCCAAAAATGGAGATTGAAGTAGAGAGAAGCCCAAGAAAGGGATAGCACGGTTCATGGGGTGAGGGAAGTCGACACCATACCCACGAAAGCATTTGGGCAGCGGCTATCGGGTTCTTTTCGCAAGCTTGATGATATTCCGTCTGAAGATGCAACTGGCTCTATGAATCGTCCCGGCGGCCGTTTATACATCGTGACGCGCGCCTCAATACATATCTTGGCGCCGCCAAACGGAACAACGGCTAAATATGAGCGGTCACGGCGCCATGACTGCTTGGATCATGATCAACTGCGATAGGCGTGCACACGGTCGCAAATCAGGCGGAGTTTATCTTCGAGATTGCCCGACGCGGTTTTGAACGAATCGGCATCAATCGTGAGCGGCGCGCCGAGAACCACGAGAGGGGCCCCGTATTCGGGGGTTCGGATCGCCTGTTCAATTGAAAGTCCGCCCACGGCCTGAATGGGGACCCGGACGGCCGCGACGACCTCACGCAACTGATCGAGCGGACTGGGACAGGGTTTACCCGCCGCGACCAGCCCGCGACGTTCATCGTAGCCAATATGATGGATAACGAAGTCGCAGCCGAAGTCTTCAAGTCTTTTGGCGGCTGCTACTTTGTCTTGCGCGCCTAGATTGTCTCCCATCACCTCGACGCCCAAGTCTTTTCCGGCTCTCACGACCATCTTGACAGTCTCGGGATGAGCGCGCTCCATCACCACGACATGCGTTGCCCCAGCTTTCGCGATGATTTCAGCTTCGAGCCAGCCGCCGTCCATTGTCTTCAGATCGGCGACGATGGGCGTCCGGGGAAATTCGCCGCGTAACGCGCGAACTCCGTTCATTCCTTCGGCGATGATGAGGGGAGTGCCCGCCTCGAGCCAGTCGACGCCGGATCGCATTGCCAGGTGCGCAGTTTCGAGTGCTTCCGGAATCGAGATAATATCGAGCGAAATTTGCACGATTGGAATCATGGCGAGTTTACATGGCGACGTACCCACACCGATTCGGGCGCGTCTGACGACCATTCCTTGATCGATCCAAAAGTTGCCGCCACTAATTTGGTTTCGCAGCCGGGGCTTAAATTGCGCGAACCAAGTTATACCGCGGGGCAAGATCGATTGCGTACGATTCCTGACGGCCCGGTTAAGACGCGCAATTCTCCTCCATGAACGAATAGGCGAGCATATGACACACGCACATATGAACGTCCTCGATCCGTCCCATGTGCGGCTCGGCCGCGAGGATATTTAACTGCACCTCCCGTCCCAGGCGCCCGCCGTCTCGCCCTGTCAGTCCGATGGTGCGGCATCCTGTTCTATTGGCGTACTCCGCCGCCCGGACAACGTTTGGCGAGTTGCCTGAGGCGCTGATGGCCATAAACAAATCACCTGCAACTGCAAAATTCTTCAGTTGCTCCTCGAACACCACGTCGTAGGCCACGTCGTTTGCGTATGCGGTAATGGTCCCTATGTTGTCGGTTAGGGCCAGAACACGGAACCGGCAGTCGCGCTGATAACTGGCTCCCTTCACGAGATCGGTCGCGAAGTGCGACGCCGTGAACGCGCTGCCGCCATTGCCGCATACAAAAACCTGTCGGCGCTCATCGCGCGCCGCGCGCAGCCACTGTGCGGCAGTCTCGACGGCGTGCAAATCAAGTGCGGTCAGCGTCGCTTCAAGGGATTGCCGGTACGATGCAAAGTAGCTCATTGCCTCGTCTCCTGTTTGCTTGCCTTCCTTACGTCTTCAGGCGTGGCGGCGCCGGTGCCGCGCTGCATAATAGTAATGGAGGCGATCAGGTTTCCAAAACGCGCAGCTTGAACCGGATCGCCAGTGAGACGCAACGCCAAGGATGCGCCCGCGCTGAAACTGTCTCCCGCGCCGCAAATATCCACAGGATTTGGGACGCTCTTAGCGGGCACGGGCGTTATGCTGTTGGCTCCGACGACCGAAACGCCGCCCGGTCCGTGGGTGACCATCATTGAGCTATATCCGATATGCCCGCGGAGTTTATCGTAATCGATTTCCATATGGAGACGAGCGCAGGCCTGAGCCGCCTCGTCCTGATTTAGTTTCACGAGGACGTTGCGGAAGAGTTCGCCGTGCGCACGGGAATCGACGAAGACCACCTTTTCCTGGTAGCTAGCGGCGAAGTGAAAAATCGCGTCACGCAACCGTGCGGTCACCACTCCGCCGGCGCCAACCTCCATTTGGTCCGAGACAAGGACGACGTCGAACTGCGGCGCGAACCGCTCGAATCGCTCAACGACCTGCGATGTCACGTCTTCCGGCAAATCGCGAGGAGTCAGGTAGTCCACACGCGGCAGATCCTCGACGCCGTTCGAACGGTTAATGAGCTTCGTATAAGTGAACGTTAAACCCGCCGGATCATGGACCAACGCGGAATGTTCGATGCGGCGGGCGTCGAGAGCACATTCGAGCTCAAATGCGTGTCCGTCTTCGCCAACGACACCCAGAACCGCGACGCGTCCCACACCGAGAGCCGCCAGGTTCGAGGCAACCGTGCCCGCAGCTCCGGGAGTCCGCTCGTATTCGACAACGGCCACCCGCGGAATGAATGTCTCCCGGGACGCCTCCGTCAGTTGCGGGTCGTAATAGCACCACCGGTCGAGGCAGACATCACCTACGACAAGCGCCGACAGCGTGGGCAGAGAGGCAAGGACATCTTCGGTCGTCACGCCCGTCCTCCAAGCGCGCGCCAGAGGGCTGGAAACGTTGCTCGATGGTCGCCGCTGAAATAGTAGCTGTGTCCGCCGTCCGCGACGGTGCGAATCAGAATCGTCTTGCGCGGGCGGAAATAGTAAGCGGGCTCGGTCTTCGGCAACTCATGGCGGAAGTCGCCGGCGATCGGTATCAGGTCGAAGACGGCCGTCGCGAAGTTGCGAATTTCCCGGCCCTCCTGATGCGCCACATTGCGAGCCATCGAGAGTGCCTTCAGGTAGACTTCCGGAGCCATCACCGCAGAGCCAAAACTCAACATCGCTCCGCCTTCCAGATTTTCTACTGAATGGGCAAAGATCAGGAAGTCGCGATAACTGGCTGCGCCCAGTGCAGCGCCGTCGCAGTTCGGATGCTCATGGACGATATCATAGCCGATGCCTATGTGCACAGTCGCCGGCACGCCGCAGCGATATGCGGCCGCGAGCACGCTCAGGTCACGGTACGGGAAGTCGCCGCTGACAATTGCGCTGCCAACCGTCTCTCCGAAGCCACGGCCATCGCACTCGCGCAGCAGGTCGTTCAGCCTCCCGGTCTCCTGCCATAGTCCGAATTCTCCGGAGCGGATGTAGCGCGCCACGCTCTCCGTGGTTTTTCCGATCAGGGCTAATTCGAAGTCGTGGATTGCTCCGGCTCCGTTCATCGCGATGTGCGAGATGAGCCGGCGCTCCATCAGATCGATCATGTGGCGATTGACGCCCGCGCGGAGCAGATGTGCGCCAAACATCAGGATGCGAGCGGCGCCAGCCTCCCGAGCGCGATGGAGCCGTTCCGCAAGGGCGGGTAAGTCTGCATGCTGGTATGGCGGTGCGGTGTCTTCGAGCTTGAGCCAATTGCCAAGTTCCAGATCGTGATGCCTTTCCGCAAGCGGCTTCACGATGAGCCGGCTGCGATCGAACATTGGATAGCGGGAACTCATGGCGCGATGATCCTCTCCAGCAGGTCAGCTTGATTCAGATAGTTCGGAACGATGTAGTCGGCGCCCGCTCCGGCTAACCGATTGCGCTTCCACTCGTCCACCACGAGGCATTCGCGCTCGTCCGTGGCCACGCCGACGGCGATGCCGCCGACCGTCTTGACGTTTTCAATTTCAACGTACCCGTCGCCGAAACCCAGAATCTCGGCGCCGTGACATTCGGAGCGAGAGAGAATCCGCTCGATCAGAATCCCTTTTGAGAAACTCTTGTAGTCATCCAGCGCTCCATAAACACCGCCGTCGAAAAATTCCGTGACACCGAGCAGGTCTGCCTCTTGCTTCATGAACTCTTCGTCCGTCCCGCTGGCCAGATACATACGCATGCCCCGCTTGCGAAGCGCCTCCAGCAGCTCGATCGAACCCGGCACCAAATACTTCTCCGGCTTCGCCCGCCCGGAGCGCAATTCATCGAGGCGGTGCGCAATCCGTTGGTGCAGGAGTCCGAGGTACTTGTACTTGTATGCAAGTGGCGTCTCCGGTATGCCGCCACGCAGTTCCACCTGCGCTGCAAGCTCGATCATTTGATAGATGGTCTGCTTGCCGGTCAGGCGATCCACAAACTCCCGTACGACCGAGTACAAGTCGGCGTCGCTCTCTCCGCTTTTGAGCGTTGCCAATTCGGCGACCATCATCGGCGCCATCACGTCTGCCCATCCGGCGCGCAGAAGCGAGATGGTCCCGTCGAAATCGAAGAGCACGACTTTCGGAACGCCGCGCGCTTCGGGATGAAGTGTTTCGATGGCCGGTATGGTGAAGCCGATTTTCTTCCCCAAGGGAGGGACATCGCGCGGCGCGGCGAACTCCGACGCCTCACCTGATTGACCATCGGTCGCACCGACAGGTTTTGCGGGAGTTTCGGGGACTTCAGGAGGACCGATGATGAACGCTGCTTTCTCTCCGATACCGCCGGCCAGTGCTTCGGCCGTTTCCTTCCGCTTACCGTGGATCCTGACTCGATCGCCTTTACGCGCAAAAGCTCGGAGTATCGCCTCCCCAACGCCTGTGGTTGAGCCTGTGATCAGCATGACTTTATCATTGAACCGCTCGCAGCTTGAAAGTGCCCGTGCAGTCACGGCTTGAGCACTCCTTTTACGATCGCGCCAGAGCGCATCTCCTCAAAAGCTGCGCGCCATGCGGAAAGGGGTGAAATCCGGTTGAGTATGGAGCGGAGATCGATTTTGCCGCTCGATAAGAGGGAGAGAACTTTCTCCCAAATTGGCCAGTTGTGCGAGTAGCTGCCCTGAAGTGTGACCGCTTTTTGGACCAGGGGATCGAGCGAAAAATTGAGCGGCTGTGGTCCCCATCCGACCTTGGTGATTTGGCCAGCCGGACGCACGATGTTCAGAGCAAGCTTGAGCGATGCAGAAACGCCGGCGGCGTCGATAACCAAGTCCACCCCATAGCCGTCGCCGAAGTTCCTCGCCCACTCTTCAACGTGATTCTCTTGAGTGACTAGAACCGTGTCGGCGCCAATCCGCTTCGCTACTTCAAGCCTTTTGGCGTCGACGGGTACGCCAAGTACGATGAGATGTCCGGCACCGGAAAGCTTGGCCATCGCCGCACAAAGCAAACCGATCGGGCCCGGTCCGATGACTGCGACCGTATCGCCGGGCCGCACGTGGGAGTTCACGCAAACCGCGTTGTAGGCCACGCAGCACGGCTCGGTGAGGGCTGCGTCTTCAAAAGTCAAAGACGCTGGAAGGTGATGGAGACATCGCGCCGGAACTTTCACATAATCCGCCATCGCGCCGTTGACTCCGTACCCGAAACCAAGCCTCTTGGGCTCCAGATTGTAAAGAGCTCTGCGAATAAATGGGGAATCCGGAGGTAATTTTGCAGCGGTTTCACTTACCACCCGGTCGCTCTCTTTGAAGCCGTTGACGCGGCTTCCAAATTTGGCGACAGAACCGGAGAACTCGTGGCCAAGAACAACCGGGTAATTCACTGGCCAGCTCTGCTTGCCCGCGTATTGATGCAGATCGCTGCCGCACACGGCCACGGCCTGCACCTTCAATAAAACGTCCTCTTCTCCAATTTCAGGAACATCGAGTTCCCGAAGCTCGACCGAATACGGCTCCTTTGCGTAGTTCACCAGTCCGATCATCGAGGTAGTTTATAACACCTGATTCCTGCGGCAAGACTACCTCGAACACACTGATATGTCAAACGGTGAATTGAACCTATGCCAATTCGTTCTTTGCTGCGGAGCGAAGAAGCGGCGCGGGTGCAATTCATGGTGGAGATGCGCAGTCGAGTCACAGTCTACCGTCGGCACCCAAAAGCGCGAGCGGTGAAGCAGCTCCCGCTCCCTGGGTAACAGCCGCCGCCATTCTCAAGGATCTCCAGCCATACATCGCGCTGCCCAGAAGGTTCGCAGATATCGCCCTAAAAATACTGGATTTCGGCGTTCGCTACCGTGAGCGTATGGATGATTCAGCTATCAGGCAACGCGCATGCTCATCCCATCGTTGGTGATCACGTTTTCGTCTTCAAGGCTTTTCATTGTGATATATCAGAACTTTGGGCGGAGAAATGAATTTCGGTGATAGTATAGGGATGATTCGAAGTGTGTTTTTTCTATCTATATCTCAAGGAGATGCGAAGAGTGCGAGCGATCAGTAAATCCGAGCCGCGCAAAAGCGCGCACACGCCCCACCATCTAGATAGGTCCAGGAAATCGCTTTCCAGTCGCGCCTACCAGC
>JASHOC010000202.1 GCA_030041305.1 Acidobacteriaceae bacterium | reverse complement strand
GTGAATGTTGACGGCGTCACGATGGTGAATAACCGGCACGCCTACATCAATCTGTATCCCTCGGTGGACGCCGTCCAGGAGTTCAAAGTTCTGACCGGAAATGCAGAAGCGGAATACGGCGGTGGAGCAGGCAGTGTCACGAATATTCAGCTCAAGAGCGGTGGCAATGCTTTCCATGGCGACGTTTTTGAGTTCTTCCGGAACACGGATATGGACGCTCGCAACTACTTTCTTGTGGCTCCTGTGCCTCAACAGGTACTGAAGCAGAACCAGTTTGGCGCCACGCTCGGCGGACCGATCAAGAAGGACCGCACTTTCTTCTTCCTGAGCTACGAAGGTCTGACTTCTATCGAACAGACGGGCGGGGTTACGGATGTTCTTACTTCCGCAGAGGAGAACGGCGATTTCTCCGCTCTTCTTCCGCAAACCCAGTTAGTCAGTCCATTCACCGGGCAGCCTTATGAAAACAATCAGGTTCCCGTCGATCCGGTTGCCCAGAACATCGTCGAGAAATACATGCCGGCGCCGAATACCAACGAGTTTGGGCTTAACTATGCCTATGTCACCGGCGGCGACGAAACCGTGAACCAATATATTGGCCGCCTCGATCATAAGATCAATGACAACAACCAGCTGGCCTTTCACTTTATGTATGCATACCGCAACTTCCCAGACACCGACCCCAATCCGAATTTCACCTATACGGGAACTTATCCCATCTACAACGTGGGCCTTCAGTACGTTCACTCATTCTCGTCCTCGCTCGTCAATGAGCTTCGCTTGGGAACCAACCTTGAGCATGTCAAACAGCTGAGCACGCTGGCGGGCACCAATTTCACGGCCGCCTCCATCGGCATCGACGGCTTCGTCCAGCCCAACGGCCAGCCCTGGCCGCCGTCAGAGGAGGGCTTCCCCGAAATTGCGAGCAATGACTTGCTCGGCATCGGCAACGGCACAGCTGCGTCGAACCTCGATGACAGCCGTACCTATCAGTTGGTCGACAATACGACCTGGGTGCGAGGCAGGCACACACTGATCTTTGGCGCCGATATCCGGCACGCTCAGGATGACGCTACCACCGACAACACACCTTATGGCTGGATCACTTTCAGCGGCATCGAAACTGGCTATGACGGAGCCGACTTGATCCTGGGCATTCCTTCGAGCATCATCACGCCGGAGGGCGTGCCGCTCACTATGGCGCGTCAGTGGCGGGATGCGCTCTACATCCAGGACAACTGGAAAGTAACGCCCAGGCTGACGGTAAACGCGGGCCTGCGCTACGAACTCTGGGTTCCGCCACATGACGATCTCAACACCTCGCGGACCCTCGACTTCAGCACCTCGCCTCCGACGGTTGTGAATCTGCCGGATCCGATCTGGAAGATCACTCATAAGGACTTCGAGCCGCGAGTCGGCTTTGCTTACAGCCTGCCGCATGAGATCGTGGTGCGCAGTGCTTACGGTATTACGTTCTTCGGTGGGCAGTTCGATAACATCAACATTCTTCAGCTGAATCCTCCGGCCGACCCGAGCTTCACCCTAGTGAACGGCACAGTTCCCAGCAATCCGCCCCTGGCAACGCTCCAAAATCCGGTCCCTGCAGCGCTGGCGGCGGCGAATGCCAACGTTGCTACGCTGCCGAACAGTGACGAGCATCCTGACCTTTACCTTCAGACCTGGAACCTGACCATCTCGAAGCAATTAGGATCCAATGTCCTTGACGTATCGTATGTCGGTGTGAAGGGATCGCATCAGGACACCTCGGACTACAACTACAACTCGGGCCCGCCGCAACCCGCTAGTGGCAGCGTTCAGGCTGATCGGCCTTACCCCACCTTTGGTCAGATCCGCCTCATCGATTTCGGTGGAGCGTCCATGTACGACGGCCTGAACGTCCACTTTGAACATCGGCTCGCGCACGACGTGGAGCTGACAGCCGCCTATTCCTGGTCGCACCTGCTGGATAACCAGGGTGGCGACATCAACAGCGCCAGCAGCGAAACGCAGATCCCCGCCTCGAAAGAGTGGGCCAGCGGTCTGACCGATCAGCGCAACTATCTCACCATCGCCTTTGTCGCGCAAACGCCTAAGTTCACGGGCGGAACTCACCTGGAGCACCATATCGTGAATGGCTGGGGCCTCAACGGTATCTTCCAGTACATCAGCGGCAGTCCCATCTGGATCAGCCAGGCTGTGGATGGCGAAAACAACGGCAATCCCAACGAGCGGCCCGACCTTGTCCCTGGTCAACCATTCAATCTCTCTCATCGAACCGTCGCGGAGTGGTTCAATACGGCGGCATTCACTGAAGCCATTGGCCACTATGGCAGCACGCCACGGAACCCATTCTCAGGCGTGGCGAACAATCCTCTTACCCTTGCGCTTACGCGGACCTTTGCCATGCCCATCGAGGGCCAGCATTTGGAGTTCCGCGCAGAGGCTTTCAACGTTTTGAACCATCCCCAATTTGCTTCCCCGGGAGCAAACTTTACGGGAGGGGCTAGCTTAGGTTCTGGCTCGTTCGGGCAGATCACTTCAACCAATAGCGACAACCGCGATATGCAGTTGGTTTTGAAATATTTCTTCTAGCCAGAGTTATGTGGCCAGGCGATCAGTATGATAATCAACCTGTCGCTCGCGAAATTTCAATCGGGGCGCAAAAGGGTTTGTGCTTAATCGTCAAGGAGCATCGGAGGGCCCAACAGGCTGTCGGTCGGACGGGCACTTGGGGATACAGATGCAATATGGGTAGAGCCTGCCAGTCACAGTTCGGCTGCAGCATGTGAACAATGGTTCGGGGTTTCGATGGTTTTGCGAACGCACTATTTCATGCCGCAAGTTCGTATCTATGATGCAACCCGCCCAGCTTCGGCGTGGAGACGATCTTCGTATTAACCGGGTTTTCTCCGCAACTCTACTGCCCGCCGGAGTTTCTTTTCTCAATCCGAGGTGCGTTCGATCCTCATGACGGTAGCGGACAATTCGGTCATCAGCCGCTTTAAGTGGCGTTCATTGAGCACGATGACATGATCGAGCTGATCACACCGGCAGCAGCCGACGAATCGTTCGGTCATGCCATTCTTCAAGGGGTCTGGAGCCCGGTGCGAACAGGCCTCACGCCAAGGGTCTTTGCGGTTCCTACAACTTCGATGTTGAAGGTGGCGTCGCGGTCGAAGATCAGGTAGCGCGGCGAGGAATCTTAGGGAAATGCCTCGCGCAGTTGCTGCGACGCCCAGGCACTTTTCAAACGGTCGAAATCGGGGCTGCGCGCCGCCCTCTATGCCCGGATCTCCACCACGACCAGCAGACGTTGCCCATGCAAATACGGGCACTGCGCGATTATGCCGCGCGGCGCGGAGCGTCAGATGCGAGGAAAGCTGATGGAAGCCGCACGGCGCCGGGAGATCGACGTGGCGCCGGTCTGGCGCCTGGATCGCTGGGGCAGATCGGTCGCCGATCTGCTCGCCACCCTGCTACCGAGGTCCCCAACGCGGCCGCTTTTGGCGTGGTGGGGTGGAGGAACTGGCGCATCTCGGCATCGGCTTCGTCTCGCTCACCGAAGCTCTCGATCTGACCACGGCCGCCGGCCGCGCCATGGCGGCGCTGCTGGCTGTGTTCGCCGAGTTCGAGCGCGAGGTCCTGCGCGAACGGGTCCGCGCCGGCCTAGCCCAAACCCGCCAGAACGAAAAACGGCTGGGCCGTCCCCCCCCACGCCGGCTCTTCAAGCCGATCAAGTCCGCAAGCTCCACCGCTCCGGCCTCAGCAAATCCAAAATCGCTCGCCAACTCCGCATCGGGCGTGCTTCGGCGCGCCGCATCCTTGCTGCTTCGCCCAGGAAAAAGTAGCCCTCATCCACAATTGCGTAGGTCAACCGAAAGCTCACGTTGCTTTGCGTAGCGAGCAACTCCGCGCCGGCGGTCTTGCGCTGGGCTGCGGCTTCGGCGGGTGGGGCCTTGATTGCGGTTGCGCAGCGGCAGGATGACGCCGAGTTCGAGCGAGACCAGGTGTGCGCCCTCTTCAAACGCGTAGCCGGGGCTGAGGTTGATATCGGGATATTGGCGCGCGATTTCAAGCTGCAGGTGCGATTGCGCGGCTTCGTAGTCGGCTAGGGCGCGCTGCACGTCGAGGCGGTTGGCGACAGTTGCCGCACGCATGCCTTGGGCCGGAAGCGCGGTGGGCTCAGGCGGGGTGTCGAGCCCGGGCCAGGCATGGGTTTCTCCGGCTAGGCCGCTGAGCGAGATGCCGATGGCCGCAGCCAGAACGGCGCGCGCCGATTCCACCTGGCCTTCTGCCGTGCGGACCGCCTGGCGCACATTGGCGAGATCGATGCGCGCGGTCGTGGCCTCGGGGGAGCGGAATTTCGCCGGCGCGAAGGCGGCCTTGAAGCTGATCGAGAGTATGGCTCTGCGCTGCTTCCTTGCCGTGCAGCAGCGCAAGGTGCCGTTGGCGAAGACCAGGTTCACGAGAGCGGCGCGCACCTGGCTGCGCACCGCCCACGCGGTTTCCGCAATCTTGATGCGGCTGAGGTCGCTGAAGTGGGTCGCCTCGGCAATTCGGTAGCCGCGCTTGCCGGCGGTCTCGATTGGCAGCGAGAAATCGAAGGCAATGAGAAATGGGCTCTCTGCCGCGGTCTCGTAGCCGGCGCCTCCGCTCACGGAGAGATTGGGTTTCATCGCCGCAGTCTGAACGGCGGCCGCGGCAGCCGCGGCGTTGTCGCGCGCCACATCCATCTGTGGATTGAAGTAATAGGCGGCAATCGTTAGCGCCTTCAGGTCTCAGGTGGCGAGCGGCCAGGTGGCCGGCTCGAAGCCGGTTGCCCGGCGCATCCATGCACGCAGGGGGTCGTCGAGACTGCGCGCTTCAAGCTGCGCGGCGATCGCTTGCGGCGCTACCGGAGCCGGGTGATAGGCGGACGGAGCGCAGCCGGCGAAGCATGTCGCAAGGCGCATGGTCAGGAATGAAGCAAATTTCATGTGAACTCCCATGGACGGTGATCGAATCGAAGCGCCCGCACTTAGACGCGCACACGAACGCACACGAGGAAGGGAGTTCTAAATGCGGAGCGAGACCGCCCGCCAGGGAGGCGAGTAGAGTAGGAGGAGGTAATCGGTGGCGCGCACCCCAGGGCGGAAAGCTGCGGGGAAGATCTGAAGCAGATACGGCGCGAAAACCGCGACGAGCCTCTGCATCAGCCGGACGGAGGTCCAGGCCACCACCATGCACATGCCGAGTTCGGCGGTTACGAGGACGAGCGTAGTTTCAGTATTGTGCCCCGCCACCGGAAGCTCGCGACGCTTGTCCCATGTATCGAATGTGTCGAAGACGGGCGGCAGGAGCATGAGGAGAACAGCCGCCGCCACGACGAAACGCACAACATGGCGGTTCACGCGGTCATCGTATCGTGGCAGATCGAGGCCCGGAAAGTGGGCCCATCAGGCAACTTTGAAAGCACACTGCTAAAGCAGCGGAGGTAAGATGGCCCGCCGCTTTGCGCGGTGGGGTTAAATATCAAAGCTCGGCCGCAGTAAGTCTTTCTCGTCGCCCCGCCTGTTCCGTAAACTGTAAGTCGAGTTGCAGGGCGATCACGGTGAGGTCGAGTTCCGGAATCTGGTACTGGCGCCCTTTACGCAGCGCAAATCTAAATAGAAGATACAATCGATTGCAGGCCTTCTTTGTAGGAGTGGGATATGAAATGGTGCATGTTGGCGATGTTTAGCTTACTGACTGGTTCTATCCAGGCGCAAGTGACCTACCAGCGCCTGCTGCACGCCAACAAGGAACCTCAGAATTGGCTCACCTACTCGGGAACTTATGCAAGTGATCGATACAGCCTCTTGACCCAAGTCAATCGGGATAACGTCAAAAATCTGCAGCTGAAGTGGGTCTACCGGCCCACCACCACACCCGCTGACGAGAAGATGGAGTGCACGCCGATTGTCGTGAACGGCATTTTATATGCGACGAGCCTGACTGAAGTGGTGGCGCTCGACGCTGTAACGGGCCGGCAATACTGGAAGATTTCGCGGCCGTTTGATCCCGACGACTTCCATGAACAACGCATGTACATGGTCAACAAGGGAATGGCGATCGAGGGGGACACCTTGTTTTGGACCACGGGTTGGGACGATCATCTGCTTGCCATCGATGCCGCAACCGGCCGGGTGAAATGGGAAGTCGAGGCTGCGGACTGGAAAAAGGGCTATCAGCTGAACGTTCCGCCTTTGGTGGTGAAGAACATGGTCATCGTCGGACCCGCAACCGACGATATGGGCGCCAACTGCTTTCTCGCTGCCTTTGACATTCACACTGGTAAAGAAATCTGGAAAACCTACACAGCGCCGGTTACGGCAGATGATCCCGCCGCCAAGACATGGGGAGGCGATACCTGGAAGCACGGCGGCAGCCCCGTGTGGAACGACGGTTCCTACGATCCGGAGCTCAACCTCGTCTACTTTGGCATCGGCAATCCGAATCCTGTCGCCAATGCCGATCAACGATCGCCCGGCAGCAAACTCGACAATCTCTACTCGGATAGCGTCGTGGCGCTCGATGCCGACACGGGGAAGATTAAGTGGCATTTCCAATTCACGCCGGCTGATGAGTACGACTGGGACTCCACCCAGATTCCTGTATTGGCCGATATCAACTGGGACGGCCAGCCCCGTAAAGTGATGATGTGGGGCAACCGCAATGGCTTCTTCTATGTCCTCGACCGGGAGACCGGTAAATTCCTGTTCGGCAAAGCCTTCATTAACGAGACTTGGGCAAAAGGCCTCGATAAGGATGGCCGGCCGATTCGAGTTGCAAAGTACTGGCCGAAACCGATGGGCGGAATCGCCGTGACCCCAGGTGCGCAAGGGGGCACAAACTATTATCCGCCATCTTACGATCCCCAAACAGGTCTCTTTTACATGTCGGTCTGGGAAAACTACCAAGGTTTTTCCGGCAAACGGCCCATTCCTCCATGGCAGCAAATGCACATGTACACCGGAGACGGTTGGTGGCCCGGCTTTGGGGAAACGGCACCTCCGGCTGACTGGCCGCCCGCTCCTGCCCGGCCGCGCGGTCGCGGTGGGCTAAGGCGTGCGAGTCCCAATTACAAGACCGAGGCCGAAGGCTACGGCGCCCTCCTCGCCCTTGATCCGAAGACTGGAGAAAAGAAGTGGGAGTTCAAGATGGTCAACTACACCGAGTCCGGCGTGCTCTCCACTGCGAGCGGGTTGGTTTTCGGAGGTGGGATGGACGGTGACTTCTTGGCCCTCGATGCGGCGACCGGCAAGCCCCTCTGGCATGTGAACCTGGGCGGATCTAATGCGAGTGGACCGATGACTTACTCTGTAAATAGAAAACAATACGTTATCGGTACGGGCGCCGACACGATGTATGCCTTTGCTCTGCCCGATTAGAGTCCCGCCCGTTTGGCCTTGAACCGATGTGGGCACCCCATCTGGGGCCCTCTGGGCACCGCGTATTTGCTTTTGCCGCAAGGGTGGGAGGCACAAATTCACGCGGTCACACACCTGGCCATCTCACTGGCGCAAACTCGGACAGCCCAACAGGGAAGCCCGAATATCTTCCTCATTCTCCCGTTGCATTTCCGGATTTGCCCTTGCGCCGCGTAAGGGGCCACAACACAATATTCCGGAACTGAACTGGGCCATAACCGGGTCGCATTTCGCCGCCTTGCAATTCAATCGGTCCCGGCTTACCCTCGAATGGATCGGAAGCAAGCCCGGTCAAACCCGTAATGACTCCCTTGTCATAAAGCTTCTGTCCGTTCAAGATCGTAGTAACTTCGAGGCCCACCAGCCGGATATCATAGGTATTCCACTCGCCTATGGGTTTGCTCGCGTTCACCGCCGGCAAAATGCGCGTGTAGAGTGCACCTGTGCCGTGCATTCCTGGAGGGGCGCCATAATCGGCTGCGATCTGAACTTCGTAGCGGCCGCGCAAAGCAATGCCGCTGTTGCATTTCGGGCAGAGGTTGTATTCGAGGTGCAACTCGAAATTCCAGTACTTTGCCACAGTCTTCAGATCTTCAGTGTGGTGTTCCGCGTTGCCCGAGACTTGCAGAGTCCCGTCCTTCACGCTCCAACCTACCTCCTGATCGGAGACGACACCTGTCCAGCCTTTGAGGTCTCTCCCGTCAAACAGTTTGATGGGTTTACCCTTCACCCAAGCGCCATCGTCGTGTTCGTTGATCTCCGGCGTCCGGAGCCCCGTGAACGTAAAAGTATCTCCCTTCGGGCTCGTCATCGTGCCCTCGAGGACGCCGTTCACGTACTTCACTATATAGTTGATGCGCTCGTCTCCTTTCCTCGACACCCATGTATAGTGCAGCACACCGTCCTGAAAACTCGACTCGGTGATGTTATCCAGACTGCCGTCAGGAGAGCCGACAAACTGGATCTTCATGTCGGGCGTTCCCGCGCCGGTGATCGCTAACCACCACGCTTTCGCCGCAGTGAAGTTGATATTAATAGGATCGCTATGCACCTGGAGGTCCCACGTGCCATTAAAATCACTCTCCGCGGCGTGCGCCCTCGGCGTTAAAGCGATCAATCCGATTAACGCGCAAAGCGCGAGCACTGATTTAAATTTACGCATCTCTCTCATCTCCCAACATCGCTCATAAAAGCGCACCGTCCGACTCAGCTTGCCTTCAGATTTTCTGCGTCCTGATCGTATCGATCAGAGATACTTCATCAACTGATCGAGAACTGCTTGTTGCATCTCATAAGGCTCAGGGCCGCCAGTTTCGATTGAATACACGCCTTGAAAGCCCATCTCTTTCGAGATCGCAATCGCTGTTGCGAAGCTGAATCGGTCAGGCATCCATTTGACATGGCTGACCGTCTTCGCCAGCGGGTACATGATGCGCAATCCGCTTTCGGTGTGTTCTTCATCCCCGAAGTTGCCTATATCGGGATTTGCGTAAATCCCGGCTCCTTTGATCAACTTGACAAGGGTATCGAGCGGAACCCTTCCCCGCGGCTCCAAGATGATCGAAACGCCCTTTGGCTCGCCATAATCGCGCAGTTCTTTGAGCGCGTCGATCGAAGCATTCAGATCGTCGGCGAATGCGTGCCCTTGATTTGGCATCACGCTGGAACATTCAAGCATCGCCGCGATGTCAATCCATTTCTTGGTAAGCTCGATGGCATGCGCGCGAGTCTGCGGATCAGGCGAACAAGGGCTGACGGTTCCGCTATAGCCGCTTGGATCCAATTCGAGCGGCATATCGCACATCCGGGAGTTTGCCTTCTTGAGCCGCGCAAGGAATTTCTCGAAGTAAGACGGTTCCATCGAGAGAAAATGGAACTGTTGCACTTCTACGTTGTGAATGCCATAGCGATGCGCGAGCATATCCGGGAATTCCATAATGTCAAGTTCTCCCGGTGTCACGGGCTGGCTATAGTCCCTCACTCCTTTCAGCAGGCCATCGAAATTCCCCGACATGGCGCCCACGCGATTCAGCTTGGACAACGTAACAACATCCTGCGCCCGTCCATAGGCGACAGCAGATGCAGCAGCCATAGAACCAATCAAAAAGTCTCGACGTTTCAAGAATGCACCCCGGTTCTTGCTTGTACCAATCTCCTGCACGACCCGGTCCATTGCGCGAAGGAAAACTTGGCTTTTACATACAGCCAAAGGTCGAATCAGAACTATGACTCGCGATTCTGCTCGGCACGCGCCATGATGGCCGCCATATTGTCGTAGTAAATCTTTCGAAGGACTTCGTCCGGAAGCCCAAAGCCGTTCAGCGCCCAGTGATAATTGAAGTTGAAATTCGCGGTTTCTACTTTGCCGCGCATATAGAAATGTTCGTCTTCTGTCTCGAGAATCCGGAAGGTAGTCGCAAAAAACGGCTCGTTATAAGTGACATCCGTCCCGTAAACAATTCGATCGGAATACTTGCTTAGAAACCGGTGGACAAACCGCGGGATTGTGGCTGTCTCCGCAAAGCGCGCCGCAATATCCGCATAAAGGTTCGGATACCGATCTAACATCTCTCCCAACCGCGTGAGATTGTAATCGAGATTGAACAGGTGGCAAGCGATGAACTGCGTCTTGGGATGCTTCTTGACCGCATTCTCCAGACTATTCACAAGCTGATCGTGATCGTATGTACCCGGTTCGAGAACGATCCTCCAGGTCCAGCCGTTCATCAGTCCGTCATTGGTATTGTCCATCGGCAGGTACGACCAGATGGGATCGGATGTGTGGAAACTGATCGGCATACCGAGCTGGCCGGCTTTGTCCCAAAGCTGATCCAAGCGCGGGTCGTCGGGGTGCGGTCCGATCGGTGCATCGGGTGGAGGAGGCGGGCTGGGATCTTGCGTAAAAGTCGGTCCGCCATTCAAGTTCGACTGACTCCGCCCATGCTCAGGTCTCGATGTGTGGACGGAACCCCGTGCTACCGCATTCTGGCCCGAGAAGATTCCCCGGCCCTTGTCGTGAAGCTCGCCGACGCCCTTAGCCCCGGCGCGATGGCACTCCTCCAGCGACTTGATTGCATTGGAGCCAAAGCCGGTTTCGTCGATGCCTCTCAAATCGAACATGCACCATAAATCGAAACGATCAGGGTGATCCGCGTAGCCGTGGGCGATTTCGTTGAAGCGATCTACCGTGGTGGCACCGGTAAAGATGACGCTCTTTTCGACTCCAACTTTGTCCATAATCTTGAGCATCTCGGTCACCGAGAGCGGGCCATGACCATGATTGTGGCCGTCAAAAACTCGAAACTTCGCCTTCGGGACTTCCGTGACAGGTATCTGGTAAATGGAATGTGGGAGATAATCGTTAAGTAGGATTGTTGGTGGCGTGCCTGGCGTCTCGGCCGGGCCATCTGGTTTTGCGCTACTTCCCGACTGCGCGAGCCCTAAACGTGATTGTGCGGCGAATATCGGGCCGGCAAGCATCAATTCCCTGCGGTTCATGGTTCGGTTGTCCTTTCTGGCGTGGCATGCCGGAAGATTGCGGCGCGATTGGAAAGAACGTTGAAACCCGGTCAAGAGTTAAGCTTAACGTCCGAGCGAAGCGGTGCGGCCAGGTGGGGCGCATACGAACGTTTGGAGCTCGCAGACCCGCATAACTTCAGACTGCGTGCTCCACGATCTCCTCTTTCTTCGGATCCCAATACAGCCGCTTGCCGCTCCAATAAGATTCGGCGGCCATGATGCACACGATCGCATGCGAAAAGCCATGATCGACATTCGCGTTCGGCTCGCGGCGATCCTGCATGGCATGCAGCCAATTCAGCATGTGGATTACGTCGTCATCATCCGGTCCTAACGAGTTCGCTTGCGGAACATTCGTAACCTTTAACTGCGTCGCGCCGTCGTCGGCTGGACCAGCTTCAGGCGGCTTTGTATACACCGGCCCGGAGTCACTCGGGTCATATTCCTTCCGACCGCCTTCCGCCGTTGTGACGAAGAGCGATGCTCCCTCGCCGCCGTAGTTCTCGATCGTCCCGTCGCGGCCCAGAATGCGGGAGAAGCTCCGGTAACTGTTGCCGAAGGTAGTCTTGTAAGTATAGAGAAAGCCCTTCGGATAGGTAATCGCCGTCACGCAGGTATCCGGATTCTCGCGCCCGTCTTTCCAGACGAAGATTCCGCCGTTACTTGCCACGCTCACTGGATGTGTCTCGTCAGTCCACAGGTGGACTAAGTCGCAGCCGTGGCTCAGCCACTGGTCGAAAATACCCGATGAGAAATCCTTATATAGCCGGAACTCGAGGTACATGTGGGGATCGAACGGGCGGTCCGGTTTGCCCAGCAGCCAGCGCTTCCAGTCCGTATCTTTTTCCAGCAAGTCCGATTTACGGCCATAGAGCCACTGCTTCCATTCCATGCCGCGGTCGAGCAGCATCTCAGTGGAAATGCCGGTGTCGTCTCCAACGAATCGCCAACGCTCCTCGTTGACATTCCATTCCTGCTCGATATGCACCACTTGACCGATACGACCCGAGCGAATGATGTCACGCACCGCCAGAGGATACGCCTGGCTGCGGTGCTGGGTGCCCATCTGCACCACCTGCTTCGACGCCTTCACCGTGGCGCGAGCCTCTTTCGCCTCTGCCAGTACGTTCGCGAAAGGTTTCTCAACATAACAGTCCTTGCCCGCCTTCACCACTTCAGTGCATAATTTTGCGTGCTGGAAATCGCCGGTGGCGATCATCACCCCGTCAATATCCGGCAGAGCCAGCATTTGTTCAGAGTACTGAAAGGTGCGTGGGCGGCTGCCAAAAAGTTGCTGCACCTGGGCAGCACGCGCCTCGCGCGCTTTGTTCCAAAGATCGCAAACCGCCACGACCTCCAACGGAACCGTCCGGCTGCTCAATTGGGCCATGTGAACGTGCCCATGGCTGCGGTGGCCGCAGCCAAGCTGGGCCAACCGGATGCGGTCATTGGCTCCCGGAATGCGGGCATAGGACCGCGCCGTCATGCCGGTCGCCGCCAACGCCCTCCCGGCGCCCATCAGAAATTCTCGCCTGTCCATCGCATTGTCCTCCAGGAGAGGACTCGAATTTTATTTCGTTGTGTTACCAGTAAGAATGGAATCATAGGCAGGAGCAAGGAAATTGTCAAGAACGAAACGTCTACGCACCAATTATCTCACCTTATGCGTGAATGGCCTGATGAACTCTCTTGGGCCACTCTGATTCGGAATGATTCGTAATAAACTTGCTGACCTGAACGGTGAGGCTACTCTGGACATCATCCTCCTGGGTTCGCTGGTTATGTTCTCTTCAAGACTTCAGGTGGCTGTGTTTTGGTTATGGTAAGAAAGAGCATTCATCCTCCTACTCCCCTGTATGGGGTAACAAATCATGCGCTTCGCAGCCAATCGAGGTAGGTGGTCTGTGTATCCGCGGCTCCTTCCACAATGACATGAACATGGATGGGCAAAGCATCGCCCCCGCTGCTCGCTTCGAGATGCCGATGTTTCACTTTGCTGCTATCGAGAGTCGTTCCGTTGGCGTCTACGCTGTTGCGAATCCAGCATGGACGCGGCGCGAGCCCGCCGAGAATATCCGGTAAATCCATATACCGAAGGATTTCGGGAACGAACCACGAGAAATCAAGCGAGTAATGGGGAGACTCGACCAGCGTGGCGAAGCTTACAATGCCGCCATCGAGAAGCAGCGAATGGACGCGATTGTCGAGCAAAGCCGCCATCTGTGCCGCGATTGCGGCATTGCCGCTGCCCAAAAGGCGCAATTGCGCGGGGTTGACATCGGTGCGCGCAGACAAATAATCAATCGCTCGGAGAGCATCCTGCACCCGCTGTCCGGCCACAGGGGATCCGAGCGCGAGCCATGCCCACGAGTAGCGTTCGCCGACCATGGAGTTGGGGCTGTAATAGTTCGGACCGCCATGCGGAAAGCGCGGCCGCGCAATGCCCAGCCCGCGTGGACTAATCGAGCAAATCGCGTAACCGGCCGCGAGGATGCGATCGCAGGATCCCGGCTCCTCGACCAGGCTGTTTCCGCAGTCATCCGCAAGGTACAGTATGACGGGAGGGCGATCCGCGGAGGCTGGGCGCAGGAACCACCCCGGGGCGCGCACCCCCGGTTCAGTTTCGAAGAAGAATTGCTCGATCGTCATTCCGGGCCGCGCCGTTGACGACAGCACTCGGGACCGGGGAGTTCCGCCAGCGGGCTTCAGGGCCAGCAGCGAGGCAAGCGTGGCGCGGAGCCGGTCTGCATCCGGCGCCTTCGCGCGGCGCGTCTTCATCAGCGTGGCGAGCCGGTCGCGGTTTACCTCCACGGAGCTGCGGCTGGGTATGGAAGTCACCACCTGCCCCGTGCGCGTCGCATTCAGCATCGTCTCTGGAAAAGGCTGAAACAATGGCTCCGTGACCGGTCCGTCATCATGGCCCTGCAACCAGCGATTGAACCAGCGGCAGGTATGCTGGCGATTCGTGTAATCGAGGCCGTGGGGCATGTGCGACGCGGAGAGGCGGATTTTCTCCGCCGCGCCCAGCAGGTTGTACACCGACGCCGCTTCGCGATACACCTCCTCGGTCGCCTCGTCGTACACCGGTGAGTAGGTCTCTCCTCTGTCGTGTGTGGTGTAGCAGATGAGGAGCGGCCTGGGAGCAGCGGCGGCCAGAATGTCGCCGCGATCCAGGTGCAGCGGCAGCAAGCCCACGACGTTTTGTTCCGCATCGTCCACTGCGCCGGGCGGATCGTACTGCGGGCCGGCAACGTTCTCGGTGTTCCCCTCGTTCACCACTGCGGCGGCAATGCGCAGCTCCAGCGCTGTCAAATACATGGCCATGGTCGCGCCGCCCGATTGGCCGGTGCAGCCGATGCGTTTCGAATCCACCTCCGGTCGGGTGAGCAAGTAATCCACCCCACGAATGCCGTCCCACGTAAAATACAGGGCCAGGCTATCGCCGAGCAGCGTCATCGGACGTCCTGCCATGAAGTGCTCCTCAGTGGGCTCCATAAAGCTACGCCCCGTTGCCGGATTGAGGTACTGGAGCCGCTCGCCCTGTCCCCACGGATCATACGTGAGCACGACATAGCCCAGACGCGCGAGGGTCTGATAGAGATGCTGATATGGGTTGTATGCCTTTCCATTGTTCGAGTGGCCGACCGGCGCCAGGATCGCCGGATAGGGAGGATCTCCCGCGGCGGGAACATAGAGGTTGGCGGTCACCACCACCCCCGGTACGCTCTCATAGAAGAGCTTTTCAATTCGGAATCCGGAACCTTCTACGAATCCGGTGACTTGCGCATTCAGCTCTCCGCGCTCCAGCGGCCCGCCCAGCAACTGCCAGAGTTTGGTGCGAATCATCTCCACGCGCGCCCGGGCCTGCGATGGCGACTTGATCTGAGCCAGAACGCCCATGCGCGCTTCGCGGCTTCGATTCATCGTTCGCGTGAGTTCGTCAGCCCAGTCATTCCAGAAATCGCTGCCCGCCGGCGCTGAAGGCGCACTGGGTGCAGTGGAGTCGACTTCTTCGTTTCCCGCCAAAGAGCAGCGTCCCAAGCCCGAGCCGAAGCCGGCTGCAGCGAGCAGATTCGCAGCCAGAAACCGCCTTCTCGTCGTCATGTTAAGCCCTCGATGTTTGAGGATCCCGGTCCGACCACAGGCCGCGAATTGAGCGGCCAGGAAGGCGTCAGCCCCAAACGCTTTCCGCCCTCCGCAATCATCCGCCACTCGAACGAACGGCTGGCAGCCCATAATCTCGGTCTGGAAGATTGCTCATGAACTATCCTTTTCCTACGGAAATGAGCGTTGTGAATCAAAAACTGGCGACTTTCGTATTATCAATCGGCGCAGCGGTGGCGGCCGCGGCACAGCAGCCGACAGTGGTGATCCGTCCAGCCGAAATCCAAGACGTGCTGGTGAATCCTGGCATGGGCATCACGACCTTCCAGCGCTTCAACGGCGACACACTCAACCCGCTGTATACATGGTCGGAGCGCGGTCCCGAAACAGAGTTGCAGGACGCGCCCACCAAGCCGAATTTTCCCGAAACCTCGATCGCCTACCTGCGCTGGTACTGGAGCGCGCTCGAGCCCGAGCATGGCCAATATCGCTGGGACATCATCGATATGGCGCTGGCCGAAGCGCAGAAGCACGGCCAGAGGTTAGCCATCCGGCTGATGCCGTACTCGAACATTGACCCGCTGCCGGAATGGTACCGCGACTCCGGCGCCCGCCGCGCCAATCAACCCACGGACAAGGATGGCGCCATCTGGCAGCCGGACTTCAGCGATCCCCTTTACTTGAAATACTGGGGGGAATTGGTGGCGGTTGCAGGCCGCCGCTATGACGGTAACCCCATCGTCGACAGCGTGGACATTTCCTCGGTGGGCTACTGGGGCGAAGGCTGGAGCAACTATATGCCCGCCTTTCAATATCAAAAGCCCCTGATCGACATCTGGCTTGAAG
>JASHOC010000201.1 GCA_030041305.1 Acidobacteriaceae bacterium | reverse complement strand
GTAGAGCAGAACCTCGAACGTTGAGTGGCGTTTTTCCCAAGAAAACGCCACCCGGCACGCCCCTCAAAACTTCACGGGAATTGGAGAACCGCCGTAAGATAACAGCCCGCCAAAGACGCCGAAGGCCGCGCTACGCGCGGCCTCCCTTTCTGCTTCGCTCACCTGCCGGCTCGCTGACCTGCTGACCCGCTCTTCCGCTCACCCGTTCAGCAGGTCTTGCAGCTTGGTCAGCGTCCGCTGCAGATCCTTGTCCTTTGTCCGCTGATCGTCGATCTTGCCGATCGAGTGCATGACCGTGGTGTGGTGCTTGTTGCCGAACTGCCGGCCAATCTCCGGCAAGCTGGCTTCCGTCATCTGTTTGGCCAGATACATCGCAATCTGCCGCGGCACCACCACGTTGCGCGAGTTGTTCTTCTGCTTCAGGTCGCTGACCCGCATCCCAAACTGCTCGGCCACGGTGCGCTGAATCGCCTCGATCGTGATCTTGCGCACCTGCATATCGATGAACTGCTTCAGGCATTGTTGTGTGGCGGCCAGCGTGATTTCCATTTTGTAGCTCTGGCACCAGGCCACGAGGCGCGTGAGCGCGCCCTCCAATTCGCGCACGTTGGTGCGCACATTCGAAGCCACAAACAGCGCCACGTCCGTGGGCAACTGCACCTGATCGCTTTCCGCCTTCTTGAGCAGAATCGCGACCTTGGTTTCCAGGTCCGGCGGTTGAATATCGGCGATCAGGCCCCACTCAAAACGCGAGCGCAGCCGTTCCTCGATCTCGGTGAGCTCCTTCGGCGGACGATCCGACGCGATCACCACCTGTTTCATGTTTTCGTGCAGTGCATTGAAGGTGTGAAAGAATTCCTCCTGCGTCCGCTCTTTCTGCGAAATAAACTGAATGTCGTCGATCAGCAGCACGTCCACGGTGCGGAAACGGTCGCGAAAACTCGTCATCCGGTCGTTGCGGATCGAGTTGATCATCTCGTTGGTGAACTTCTCCGCCGAAACATAGCAGATATTCGTCACCGGCTGCCGCCGCTTCACCTCGTGTCCTATGGCGTGCATCAGGTGCGTTTTGCCCATGCCCACGCCGCCATACAGAAACAGCGGATTGTAGGCCCGCGAAGGCCGCTCCGCGACCGCTAGCGCCGCGGCCCGCGCAAATTGGTTCCCGTTGCCAATTACAAATGCTTCGAAGGTGTAGCGCGGGTTTAGTTGCGCCGCCATGGACCAGTCGAAACGCGTCTGTTCCGGCGCGCGCGACGGCGCCGGCATCGGCGGAGCGGTGGGCGCATGCGCCGACACCGGCCCGAACCCCCCATCCTTGCGCTGCGGAGGAACCGACGGATCGTCCTCCGCTGTTACAAAGCTCACGTCGTCGAAATCCAGAGCCTGCAAATCGATCGCTTCCTGGATCAGGTCCCCGTACTTGTCGCCGATGTGTTGAAACTCCGGCGACGGAACCCGCACATAGAGCGTTCGCCCCGCAGAATGGCTGTAGCGCGTGGGCTTCAGCCAAGTCTCGAAAGATTGCCGAATCACTTTCTTCTCGAGGGCTGCGAGAATCTGCAGCCAAGGATTAAGCGCCGAGGTCGTCGTAGTTGCAAATGACATCGTCCAGATCCTTGCCAGCGCCCTGCAAAAAGGAACCTCTTACCGTTCGTTCACCGTCTTCAGGCAACGGCTGTCTTACGGCGGAAAGCTCTCGCCTTCCGTCCTGCCGATCGATTTCGCAAAACGATCTGTTTGCCGCTAGTCTGCCCCTGACCAACAAATATCTCTTGGGGGCGATGAACGATCGCGTTCCGTAGGACGCTTAAAAACTTTCTTGAACGGTCCCGATAGTAGCACATTTGACCCTCGTTGCAATCTTCCTTTCACAAACTTTTCTGCGCGCGCCGAAAGGTTGCACCGCGGCTGGTGAAACTTTGCACAAAAGTTACCAGAGTCACAGCGGATAAAACGGACGTTCTGCGGATAATCGGTCACAAATTTTCTCGGCCCGGTGCTCCCGCCTTCTTTCCGCCACGCGAATCAACGCGCCATGGCGCCTTCCGCTGGCGTTCTGATCGAAGCTCCGTTCCGCACAATGGGTTTTTTCGACGCGGCTCAACCGGAACTTGATCGGAAACCCGCGCTGGATTCAAACCCCATCGCTCCTGTATACTTAAACCTGTTCGAGCGCATCGTTTTCGTCCCAACATTAGGAGCGCGTTTTCATGCCCAAGCGCACTTTTCAACCTAACCGCCGCCGTCGCGTTAAGACTCACGGTTTTCGCGCGCGCATGAAGACCAATTCCGGCGCCGCCGTGCTCAGCCGCCGCCGCGCCGCGGGCCGCAAGCGCGTCTCTGTGAGCGCCGGCCATCGCGACTAATCCCCTCGCGGCCTTTCCTGCGCCGGAACCTCCGCAGCGCACGCGCTCCAAATCGGCATTCAGAATGAACTCGCCATCCCAGCCAGTCACGCGCCTTTCGTTGGCGGCGGTGCGTCTGCGGAAACATGCCGATTTTCAGCGCGCTTACGCCTCCGCACGCAAACGACAATCGGCCTCCATGAGCTGGTTTCTCGCTCCGCAACCGATCTCCGGCGAAAGCGTGGGCCCCCGCGTTGGCCTCACCGCCGGTAAAGTTTTGGGCAAAGCCCATGAACGCAATCGGATCAAGCGCCGCATGAGAGAGGCCCTCCGCCGCCATATCGATCTCCTGCCCCCGGGCTTCGACCTCATCTTGCATCCGCGCCGCATCGTCCTCACCCTGGAATTTTCCCAACTTGAGGCCGAGATCGTGCGTCTCCTTCAACAGGCATGCGCCGAGGCCGCGCGCGGCTCGCGTTCTCCCGGCAAGGAGAGTGCCGGGCCTCGTCGCCTCGCTTCGTCCAACACGGGGAAAGTGGACTCATGACGCGCCTTCTGCTCGCGCTTATCGGCTTCTATCATCGTTGGCTTTCGCCAGCCTTGCATTGGCTCGGCGGCGGAGGCGGCTGCAAGTATCTACCCACCTGTTCGGAATACGCCGCGTTGGCCATCTCCACCCATGGTCCCCTGCGCGGCAGCCTGCTGGCCGTGCGCCGCCTGCTCCGCTGCCACCCCTTTGGTCCCGGAGGCCTCGATCCCGTGCCCGCGCGCGTCAGCGCCCCAAGACCTTTTCCCCACAAACCGTTACCATAGAAAAAGGAGCGGCTGCGCCCGCGGCGCTTTCGCATCGACAGGAAGTAACCTTTGCCCGAAATTCGTAATCCCAATCTTCAATCGCAGGGCCCCGGCGGTGGTGGCGGCGACATGCGCTCCACCGTGGTTTTTTGGCTGCTGCTTCTGCTGGTCTTCTTCGGCTATGAGACGTTTTTCAATAAGCCGAAGCCGGAGACGCCAGCCCCCGCCGCCAAGCCAAGCCAATCCCAGCAAGCGGCGCATCCGGCGCCTTCTACGCCCGCGCCCGCAACCACAGCGACCCGCAAATCCGCGGCAAAGGCTCCGGCGCCCGCGCCGGCTCCGATCATCACCGCCGCTTCAGCGACTGAAACCACGGTCGAAAACGAGCTCTACAAAATCGTGCTCACCAATCGCGGCGCCAGCATCCAGCACTGGATTCTGAAACAATACAAGGACTCGAACGGCCAGCCGCTCGATATGGTGCAGCCTCAGGCTTCGGCGCGTTTCGGCCTGCCGCTTTCGTTCTATACGTACGACCCTGCACTCACCACCCAGCTCAACGACGCCCTCTATCAGGTGAATATCTCCGGACCGCGATCCTCCCCCGGCGGACCGGTGCTCGCGCCGGCCACCATCACCTTCCGCTACGCCGCCAACGGTCTGGACATTGTCAAGACTCTCGATTTCAATTCGAGCTACGTCATCGGAGTCGACACCGAAGTCAAGCGCGATGGCGCTCCGGTGCGCGCGCTCGTGGCCTGGCCGGCTGGTCTGGGTGACATGGAGGAGTTTCAGCCCTCATTCCACGGAGCCATCTTCACCTCCGCGGCTTCGCAATTCGCCTGGTCGCTCGACGGCAAGGCGGACTACACCCGAGCCACCAAGGTAAGCGGCGACGCAACGTTCAACGAGCCTTACTCCTATGCGGCTGTGGCCGATCTTTATTTTGCCGCGGCGTTTCTGCCGTACGACCTCGACAACACCACCGTCGTGACGCTGCACCACGATGTGGAGCTGCCCGGCAACCCCGGTAGTTCCAGCAGCCAGAAGAAAACCGCGCAGGTGATCGGCATGGCCATGGGCGACGCCACGGGCGCCACCCGCCTGCGCCTTTTCGCCGGCCCCAAAGAAAACGATGTGCTCAGCTCCATCCACGCCATCGGACCTGACGGCAAGCCCACCGGCCAGTCGCTGTCCCCGCTCATCCACTTTGGCTGGTTCAGCATCATCGCCAAGCCGCTTTACCTCGCGGTGCGCTTCTTGCGCCGCCTGCTCGGACCGGGCGCGAACAACTGGGGCTGGGCCATCGTGATTGTCGGCCTGATCCTCAACATGGTTACGCTGCCCTCGCGCCTGATGATGACGAAATCCTCGCTCAAGATGATGCGCATCCAGCCCAAGGTCGACGCCATCAAAAAACGCTACGCCAATCTCAAGCTCAATGACCCCAAACGGGCCGAGATGAACCAGGAGATGATGGCGCTCTACAAGACCGAAGGCGTGAACATGTACGGCAGTTGTCTGCCCATGCTCATCCAGATGCCGTTGCTCTACGCCATCTACGAGGTGCTTGAGAACGCCATCGAGCTGCGCCAGGCGCACTGGCTGTGGATCCCGGATCTGTCTGCCCCCGATCCGACCTACGTCCTGCCCGCGCTGTTCATCCTGACCATGTTCTGGGTCCAGTACATCTCCCCGTCCCCTGGGATGGATCCGGCGCAGCGGCGCATGATGGCCTTCGTCATGCCCGTCATCTTTGGCTTTACCCTCTTTCACTTTCCTTCCGGATTGTCCCTGTACTGGTTCGTCGGCAACTTGATCAACCTCGGCATTCAGATCGGAATCAACCATTCGAGCGTGGGCAAAGAAATGCACGCGATCGCTGCCCGCCGCGCAGCCAAAAAGGCCGGGGCCGGCGCCCGCACCGTCCAGGGCCGGCGCTAATCCGAGTTCAGTCGCCAGTGGTCAGTGATCAGTGGTCACCGCTCAGCCGTCAGCCGGTAAGGGCACGGCTCATGCGGTCACACCCGCCTGATGACTGTTCCCTCGTTCCCTCGTTCCTCTGACCCCTATTTCCTATTCCCTGGCCCCTGCCGTATCGTCGATACAGTATGGCCACCACCGCCGCCGTTCGCATTCCGCATCCTGCGCCCGAAGCCGAAGAGGTGTACCGCCGCTGGATCCACTTTCTCGACGAGGAGTTCAGCCGGCACAGCTCGCCCGAGCGCCGCTCCGAAATCGTCCGTGACCAGCTCACCCAGCTTTATCTGGGCCGCCCCCACGGCGGCAAGCTGAACCTCGCGCTTACCTCGGAGCTGCCCGGCAACGTCGTCACTCTCTCGCTCGATCCCATGAACGTGACCATGGAAGCCGAGCACTATGCCGACGTCGATTACGACCGCTATGCGCAGCGCAAGCCGCTGCTCTGGTTCTGGCACATGTTCGACCGCTCGCCCATCGGCCTCAACCATTGGCTGGGCCTGCGTTTTCGCTGCATGTTAGGCCGCCACATCTTCCGTCACGTCGGGGCCGGCGTTAAGATTCATCACGGTGTCGAAGTCACTTTTGGTTACAATCTCACCCTAGGCGACGGCGTCATTGTTCGCCAGGGGGCGCTGCTCAACGATCGGGGCGGCATTTCCATTGGCAAAAACGCGGTCATCGGCTCGTTCGTGCGCATCTTCTCCCACTCCTACGATCCCGCCAATTACGACCAGGCCACGCTCGCGCCGACCAGCATCGGCGCGCGCGCCCGCATCGCCAGCCACGCCATCGTCCTGGGTGGTCAAAATGTGGCCGACGGCCAAATCGTCGGCAGCTTCCCGCAATAGCGCGGGTCGCCCATCAAGGATGCAATGCGTTGCACGGCGCACGCGCAGAGATGCATCAACGCTGCGACAAACGGCTCTGCGCTCTCCCACGCTGTTCAATGCGCGCAACCCCGCATGCTACTCTGAAATTTCCAGCCGGTGGAGATTCCTTTTGTCCCAAGGCCGTTTCCTCATCGCCGTCTTTGAATTTGTTCTGCTGCTCTTTTCGCTCAGCTTTCACGAGTGCGCGCACGCGTGGATGGCCTCGCGCCTTGGCGATCACACCGCCCGCCTTCAGGGCCGCATCACCCTCAACCCCATGTATCACGCCGATCCCATCGGCACTTTTCTTTTTCCTGCCCTCATCATCTTCGGACCGCTTTTCGGTTTCACTCTCTTCAGCGGATTCCTCATCGGCTGGGCCAAGCCCACTCCCGTCATCACCCGCAACTTCCGCAAGATCGTCCGTGACGACAATCTGACCACCCTTGCCGGCCCGGTCTCCAACCTGGTGCTCGTCGCCATCGCCTTCGCCATTCTCGCCGGCATGGCCATCTCCATGCCCGGCGGCCGCGGCATTGTCCGCATGTCCTTCATCGCCGCGCTGAATCCCGCTGCGCTGGCGCTGGCGCATCCCGTCGCCCTTCTCGCCAGCCTCGCCATCCTCATCAACCTCTCGCTTTTTTTCTTCAACCTGCTGCCCATTCCGCCCCTCGACGGCAGCCGCGTGGTCCGCAATCTTCTCCCCTACAATGCGATGCAGCAATATGACCGCATCGGCGGCTGGATCAGTTATCTGCTCATGATCTTCGTCGGCGGCTTTATTCTCAGCCTCGTCCTCGGCCCGGCGCTGCAACTCATTTACAACGCTCTACTGTCTGTTTGACTTCCGCCATCCTTCCTTCCCGCCTCGCTACAATAAATTCAGCCACTACGGCAAAACCTTTGCTCGACGGCTGCACTCGATCGCGCGCCGTTCCGGAAACGAAGAGACATCATGCCTGAACCCGCAACTTCCGCCGCCCGCCCGCGCGTCCTCAGCGGCATGCGCCCCACCGGCAAGCTGCATCTCGGCAATTACATGGGCGCCCTCGCCAATTGGGTCAAGCTGCAAAATGACGAAATTGCCCAGTACGAGTGCTACTACTTCATCGCCGATCTTCACGCCCTGACCACTGACTACGCCGACACCTCCGCTATCGCGCCCAACACGCTGGAAGTGGCCCTCGATTTTCTCGCTGCCGGCCTCGACCCCGCGCGCTCGACCATCTTTGTCCAGAGCCGCGTCAAACAGCATTACGAGTTGCCGCTGCTCCTGGGCATGATCACGCCTCTCGGCTGGCTCGAACGAGTCCCCAGCTACAAAGAAATGCAGGAGAACCTCACCAACAAGGACCTCACCACCTTCGGCTTTCTCGGCTATCCCGTGCTCATGGCCTCCGACATCCTGCTCTACCAGCCCAACTATGTTCCCGTCGGTCAGGATCAGCAGGCCCACGTCGAGCTCACCCGCGAAGTGGCACGTCGCTTTAATTTCTTCTACCCGAAGCGCGGTTATGCTCCTGCGGAAAAGCTTTCTCGTGAGGAAGAATCCAAAGCGGTCTTCGATATGAATGTTGAATTGGCCGAAGAATCGCTCCTTCACGGGCACAAGAGCACGTTCGCGAAGCCAGCTCAGGGTGACGATGAGTCGCCCTCACCGTTCGTCCTCCCCGAGCCCGAAGTCCTGCTCACGCCCTCGCCCAAACTCCCCGGCACCGACGGCCGCAAGATGTCCAAGAGCTACGGCAACACCATCCTGCTCACCGACCCCGAGCCAGTCGTGCGCCAGAAGCTCAAAACCATGGTCACCGATCCGGCTCGCATTCGCCGCACCGATCCCGGCGATCCCGATAAGTGTCCGGTGAGCGACCTGCACAAGGTCTTCTCCACGCCAGAAACCATGGCCAAGGTCTATGCGGGTTGCCGCTCCGCCGGCATCGGTTGCATCGAGTGCAAAAGCTGGGCCGCCGACGGGCTGATGAAAGTTCTCCAGCCCATCCAGGACCGCCGCGCCGGCCTCACCGAGAAGCGCGTGCTCGAAATCCTCGATGAAGGCTCGCGCCGCGCCTGCGCCCGCGCCGAACAAACCATGAGCGAGGTGCGCGCCTCCATGCAATTAGCGCTGACCACCGGTGCCAGCCTGTAGCCATCAACCTCTGCCGCAAAACGAAAAATCGTAAAGAAGAATCCAACCCAAAGAAGAATCCAACGCAAAGAAGAACCGAATTTGGCCGAAAATCCTTCCAATCCGATCCCTCCCGCCGAATCCGCTGGGGCCGAAGCCCTGCCCGCCAATGCCCCAGCTCCCGCAAGCGCCCCGACCCCCACGCTTTTCCCGCCGCCCGCCGACGCGAAGTCCACCGCCAAGGGTCCGATTAAACCCAAGGACGACGACCAATCGCCCTTCTCCGTCATTGTCGGCCAGGTGTACGAAGGCCCCCTCGATCTCCTCCTCGACCTTATTCGTAAGCAGGACATCGACATTTACGACATCCCCATCGCCAAAATCACCGCCCAGTTCCTTGCCTGCGTGAACCAGCTCCGCGCCAGCGACATGGACGTCGCCGGCGAGTTCATCTACACCGCTTCGCTGCTTATTCACATCAAGAGCAGAATGCTGCTCCCGCGCACTCCTGAGGCCGCCGGCGAGTCCGTCGAAGACCCCCGCCGCGAGCTCGTCGAGCGCCTTCTCGAGCACGAGCGCTTCAAAAGCGCCGCCCAGATGCTGCAGCAGAAACAAATGCTCGAAGCCGCCACCTGGACCAATCCCGGCCTGCGCGAATTCCGCGATGACCCCACCGCCGAGCCGGAAATCGCCGCCGACACCACCGACCTGGTCCGCGTCTTCCGCGAGATCCTCGACCGTGTCCGCCACCGTCCCATCATCGACGTGCAGGAAGACTCCGTCACCGTCGGCCAGATGATTCAATTCCTCGTCCGCCGCCTCACCCTCGAGGACAAGCCCGTCGCCCTGCGCCGCCTGCTTAGCCAAGCCCGCTCGGAGCGCGCCCTCATCGCCGCCTTTCTCGCTCTGCTCGAGCTGGTCCGCCTTCAGGCCATCCTGCTCCGCCAGGACCGTGACTTCAGCGAGATTTTCATCAAGAAAAACACCGGCTTCGAGTCCGTCCTCAACCAGGCCCTCGCCGACGCCCGCGACGACTGGCGCTGATCCGCGACAAGCCGCCGCGCCGTAGCCTGCGCCAGCCAGGCTTTTCGTCCCTTGGTCCCCGAAAAAATTCATCTCCCTTTCATCATCCGTTGACTCAACAAGCGTAAGCATGAGCAATATTCCGCTGCTTCACCCGGCGCTTTCCCAATTCACTCTCAGGAGATTTTCCCCGATGGCTGATATCGCATCGACTGTCGAATCTTTACCCTCTGGCGCATCGCTTCTCGATCGCAAAAAAAGAATGCCTACCTGGATCGACGGCGCCATCGTGTTCGCTGCGCTCCTGGGCGGTCTCGGCTACATCGCTCTCCACGTCGTCCGCGACCTGGGCAACATCGTCATCGTCAGCATCTGGCCCTACGCCCTGCTCGGCGTCGCCCTGCTCATCGCCCTCAGCTTTGAATTCGTCAACGGCTTTCACGACACCGCCAACGCGGTGGCCACCGTCATCTACACCCATTCCCTCGAGCCCAATATCGCCGTCGTTTGGTCAGGATTGTGCAACCTCGCCGGCGTCCTCACTTCCCCGCTCGGCGTGGCGTTCACCATCATCACCCTCCTGCCCGTCGAGCTTATCCTTCGCGTCAGTTCCGGCTCCGGCTACGCCATGGTCTTCGCCCTGCTCATTGCCGCCATCCTCTGGAACCTCGGCACGTGGTGGCTCGGCCTGCCCGCGTCAAGCACGCACACCATGACCGGCTCCATCATCGGCGTCGGCGTCGCCAATCAGCTTCTCAACGGTACATCGGGCACCTCTGGCGTCGATTGGTCCCAAGCCGGAAAAGTCTTCGAGGTGCTCGCCGTTTCGCCCATCGTCGGCTTCGGTTGCGCCGCGCTCCTGTTTTTTCTTTCCAAGCTCACCCTCCGCTTTCCCGCTCTCTACGAAGCTCCCAAAGACAACACCCCTCCACCGTGGCCCATTCGCCTGCTCCTTGTGCTCACCTGCTCCGGCGTCAGTTTCTTTCACGGCTCAAACGACGGCCAAAAAGGCATGGGCCTCATCATGCTCATCCTCATCGGCACCATTCCCACCGCCTATGCCCTCAACCACGCCCCCTCGGCCCGTGAGCTCCAGAACTTTATCGCCGTCTCTGAACAGGCCGCCGCGGTCGTCAATGCTCACACCGACAAAACCGCAATCCTCGGTCCCGACGCCCGCGCCGAACTCACCGATTACCTCCGCACCAAGCAGTTGCAGCCCGTCACTCTGACTGCCCTCCGCGAACTGATCCGCGATCTTGAAGGTGACGTCAAGGCTTACGGCGATTACAAGAGCGTCCCCGCCGCCCAGCAGACTAACGTCCGCAACGACATGTACGTCTCCAGTGAAACCATCCGCCTCTTGGAGAAGAGCCACGCTTCCGCCTTCAGTCCCGCCGAAGAAGTCATTCTCTCCAACTACAAAATCGAAATCGACAAAGCCACGAAGTTCATCCCCACCTGGGTCAAGGTCGCCGTCGCCCTCGCTCTTGGTCTCGGCACCATGGTGGGCTGGAAGCGCATCGTCGTGACCGTCGGCGAAAAAATCGGCAAGGCTCATCTCACCTACGCCCAGGGCGCCTGCGCTGAGCTTGTCGCCATGGGCACCATCTTCGCCGCCGATAACTTCGGCCTACCCGTCTCCACCACCCACGTCCTCAGCTCCGGAGTCGCCGGAACGATGGCCGCCAACCGCAGTGGCCTGCAGTGGGCAACGGTGCGCAACATTGCCGCAGCCTGGGTCTTCACCCTCCCCGCTGCTGCGCTGCTTTCCGGCTTGCTCTTCGCTCTTTTCCGTCAATTCACCAGCTAACCCAATCCCCATCGATGCGCATTCGATTGCGCGCGAGCCGACGGGGCGTCGGGGGCCCCGGGCGCCCATCGGCTCCAACGGCCAGCTCCGTTCATCCGGCTCAACCTCGCGACCGGCGCGCGCGTCTTCGCTATCCTCATAACGCCGCCAATCGAATGGAACTGCGTCCCTCTAGCCCGGGGCGTCTCGGAAGTAAACAAGAAGCTGAATTTCCATACCCCGTCTAAGTAAAAAAATTCAAGGTCCGTAATGTTGTAATTTATTGATTCTACGGCGGTTCTCCAATTCCCGTGGAGTTTTGAGGGGCGTGCCAGGTGGCGTTTTCTTGGGAAAAACGCCACTCAACGTTCGAGGTTCTGCTCTACACCAATTGGAGAACCGCTATAAAGGAAGGTAAGGGCCAATTTCCCACAGGCCCTCTTGCCCTTTCGCAGCCTCGTTCACCGCCCCCTCGTCCCCCATCCTCCCGCCGGTTTTCCACCCATCCCCATTCGGCGCTCGCCCCCGCTTGCTGGTGTAAAATCAACTGGAGCCCGGTTTTCGGTCCCCATTCGCCGGGTAAACAACCATGTTTGACCGGTTGTTGGGGTTTTATGCCTTCACTTCATCGCGCAAATTTCTCTTTCTCTCCAGGTCATCTCCATTTCATTTCCCCCGTTGTTCCGTTGCTGCGCCTCCGCTCTGGAACGCCGTTCGCCGTCGGTATGCCCCCGGTCGCGGTGACTTCTGATGGCTCGACTTGCAACGGTTGTCGAAGGTCTACCGGCGGGTAAATCCCTGATCGAGCGTAAACAGGTTCGCGCCTCAAGCCGTATCGGCAGGATATTGTCTCTTCTCGCCGTGCTGCGCGTGTTCTTCCGCCCGTTCGGCGGGTAGCTCACCCTCAATCGATCCCTTTTGCCGATCACTTTTGCCGGTCGCGCGCTGTCCACCCCTTACTAAAGTGCTCTCCTTCAATCTAAAGAACTTCCAGTCCGAATTCCCTTGCGGTTATTGCTCGTTCTCCGCCACACTTAAAGGGCGCAGAAGGAGAACTCCATGTCATCCGCGACCATCAGACTGTTCCTTCCGCGTGGGGATGCAGAGAGCTTACGCACGGCCGAGATTTCTGCACAACCATCAAAACAGGGCCAGCGCGGCGACATTCTGTTCTGCCGTAATAAAGGCGCTGAAGCCCGAGGTCAGCGTACCGCAAACGGATTTGTGGTCTACCAAGGCTCTACCGCCGTCTTAGAGGAGCGACCTTCAGCCGAGAGTTACCCTTACGTTGTGGCCCAGCGAAAGCAGCTGATCACGAATGGGACTCTTCTCAAGAAGGACGGATACCTCGTTTTCACAAGAGACGCGGAGTTCTCGAGCCCGTCCGCTGCAGCGGTCGCGATCCATGGTGGCAGCGCGAACGGTCTTATCGGTTGGAAAACGAAGGACGGCGCCACTCTTAAGCGACTCGACGAACAGGCGTAGGTGAAGGTGTTATGTCACTGTCTTGTGAGGAATTCTACAGGCGATTGATTCTAGCCTGCGGCGAAATACTCGCACCAACTCTCCATTGGGGCCGGGAAGGTTTCGTGCGCGCTTTTTGGCGACACTCTGCGGCGGGCGTGGTCTTGTTGGCGTGCTGCCTGAATATAGGCGCATGGTCGCAGGGGACGGCGCCGGAGACAAAAGCGAATCCGCCTTCGCTGGTCCCGCCGACGCTGCGCGCGCAGGTCCCGCCGGCAAGCAACCCGGTGGCCGACCCGCGCGCAGTGGTCATTGCCGGCCATGCGCGCTTTACCGTACTCACGCCCGAGCTCATCCGCATAGAGTGGTCCGCCGCGGGCAAGTTTGAAGATCACGCTTCATTCGTGTTCATTAACCGGCGGCTGCCGGTTCCTAAGTTTGAATCGCACAACGAAGGAAGCGGCCCCGGTCAAACGCTCACGCTTACAACCAGCGCTCTCATCCTTTCCTACAAACCCACGGGCGATGGTCATTTCACTCCCGACAACCTCTCCATCACGCTCAAGGATGTCGACGGTAAACAGGTTGTCTGGCGCCCCGGCGACACCGATCCGGAAAACCTGCAAGGCACGACGCGGACGCTCGATGGCGCGCGGGGCAGCCAAACCCGCGAGCCCATTGGGCAAGGGCTGGTGTCGCGTTCGGGATGGGCGCTGGTGGATGACTCAACCCGGTCGCTTTTCGACGCGAGCGACTTCCGCTTTCTCGACGGCGAAAAAAGCCCCTGGCCGTGGGTCATGGAGCGTCCGGCCGACGAGCAGCCGGGCTCGTACACCGATTGGTATTTCTTCGGTTACGGCCACGATTACCGCAAGGCGCTGGGTGACTATGTGCGCGTGGCCGGGCGCATTCCGTTGCCGCCGCGGTTCGCGTTCGGCGTGTGGTGGTCGCGCTACTGGGCGTATAGCGACCAGGAGCTGGACCAGTTGGTGCAGGGATTTCGCGAGAACGATACGCCCCTTAACGTGCTGGTCATCGACATGGATTGGCACATCAACCAGGAACAGCTCAAGGCCATGGGCGATACCGACCAGGCGGGACAAACCCTGGGCTGGACCGGCTACACGTGGAATAAGTTCCTCTTTCCCGATCCGGATCCATTCCTCAAGAACCTGCACGACGAAGGATTGAAGGTCACGCTCAATCTGCACCCGGCTTCGGGCATCCAGCCGTGGGAAGCGGTGTATCCGGCCATGGCGCGGGCGATGGGCATTGACCCGGCGACCGGAAAATATGTGCCTTTCGAACCCACCAGCAAGCGCTGGGCGACGGATTATTTCAACCTTGTGCTTCACCCATTGGAGAAGCAGGGCATTGATTTCTGGTGGCTCGATTGGCAGCAGGAGCCCATGACCAACCTGCCGGGCGTGAACAATACCTGGTGGCTGAATTACCTGCACTTTACCGATCAGCAGCGCGAGGGCAAGCGGCCCTTGTTGTTCCACCGCTGGGGCGGGCTGGGCAATCATCGTTACGAAATCGGGTTCTCCGGCGACACCATTTCGGTATGGCCGTCGCTGGCCTTTCAGCCTTGGTTCACGGCCACGGCGGCCAACGTGGGCTATGCATATTGGAGTCACGACATCGGCGGACACATGCCGGGCGCGGTGGATCCGGAGTTGTTTACGCGCTGGGTGCAGTTTGGAGCCTTCAGTCCGATTTTGCGCACGCACACCACCAAGAATCCCGACTCGGAGCGGCGCATCTGGGCCTATCCTGAACCGTACTCGTCGATTTTGCGCTCGACTTATCAGCTGCGCATGGCGCTTCAGCCGTACCTTTACACCGAGGCGCGCCGCACCTATGACACCGGCGTGGCGTTTCTGCACCCGCTCTATTACGACTGGCCGGAGGTGGACGCGGCGTACACGAGCAAAAACGAATACGTCTTCGGCAGCCAGATGCTGGCCAGCCCTGTGACCGAGGCCGGCGACCCAACAAGCGGCCTGGCAACAGAGCAAGTGTGGCTGCCGAGAGGCGAGTGGATCGAGCAGCCCACCGGCAAGCACTTCACCGGCCCGGTCACCGTGAAGCGCACCTTCTCCATCGACCAGATTCCGGTGTATGTGAAGGCAGGCGCGATTGTGCCCATGCAGCCCGCGATGCTGTACACCGGACAAAAACCCGTCGATCCGCTGATTGTGAACGTGTGGCCGCTGGAGCCCAGCGCGAGCTCGAACTATTCGGTGTATGAAGACTCAGGAAAGTGGATCGAGTACCAATGGGGCGCGTTTGCGCGCACGCCCATCCAGGCGACGCAAAACGGCGACACATTGCGCGTGGAGATTGGACCGGTGGAGGGCAGCTATCCCGGCATGCTGCGCAGCCGCGGCTACGAGCTGCGCCTGCCCGCCGACTGGCCGCCCGCCACGGTGACGGTGAATGGCAAGCCGGTTCCGCAGGGGCAAGTCGGTAAGCCGGGCTGGACCTACCTGGGCAATACGCTGACCACGGTGATCCCCGTGCCGGATACGAGCGTTGGGGCGAAGGTGACCATCGAAGTGCGCCGCGCCGCCGGCCTCACCGCACGCCGCGGCGAGCTGGACGGATTTGCCGGAGCCATGACGCGGCTGCGCGGGGCTTACGACGCGTTGCAGCAGTCGTGGCCGGTAGGCGCGCCGCCCGATGTGTTGATTGACGCCATGCAGACCGGCGATCGGCTCAGCTATCATCCTGAGCGCGCCGTCGAGGAGATCGCGCATTTCCACGATGTACTGCCAAAGGCGCAAGCCGCCGTGGCCGCCCTGGGCGCGAACTTTCCCGAACTCCTGGCGAGCTATGCGGCGCGCATGGAGAATAATCCTCTGCGTCCGGCCGATATGGATGCAGAGAAAATCGCCCGCCAGAATGCGGTGAACCGGGCTGAAGCGATGGTGGACGCGGCCGGGAAGTAAAATCCCGGCCCTCGTATCGCGTTGGTAAAGCCGGCGACGCGGCTTGGTCCCACGCGGAGGAGCCCTGTCCGCGCCCATGGATGGTTTTGCAAGTCCGTTTACCATCGAGGCATGGCGCTGGTTGAAGTCGAGTCGGTGTGGAAGAGCTATCCGCGGCGCGCCGGACTTCGGAGCGAACAGCACGCCGTGGTGGAAGATGTTTCGCTCTCCATCGAAACGGGCGAAACGCTGGGCCTGGTCGGCGAGTCGGGTTCGGGCAAAACCACCGTGGCGCGCATGATTCTCGGCTTGGTCGAGCCGAGCCGCGGGGCGGTGCGTGTGGACGGCGTCGACGTCCCGAAAGCTTCAGGCGCGCAGATGCGCCGCCTGCGACGGAAGATGCAGCCGGTTTTCCAGGATCCCTACGCAGCGCTCAATCCGCGCATGAACATTTTTCAGATTGTCACTGAGCCGTGGTTGATTCATGGGCGCGAAGTGGGCGTGAATGGCCGGCGCGCGGCTCTGCGCGCCAGGGGCGCTGAGTTAATGCGCGAGGTGGGACTGGACGAGTCGGCGCTGGCGCGTCATCCGCATGAACTTTCTGGAGGGCAGCGGCAACGCGTCAATATTGCCCGCGCGCTGGCGCTTCGCCCGGCGCTGCTGATTCTCGACGAGCCGGTCTCGGCGCTGGATGTGAGCGTGGGCGCGCAGATTGTGAATCTGCTGCGCCGGCTGCAGCGCGAGAACCAACTGACGTATCTGTTTATCTCGCACTCCATGCCCTTGGTGCGCTACTTAAGCACGCGCATTGCCGTGATGGAGCGGGGTAAGCTGGTGGAGACGGGTGAAACAGAAGCGCTGTGCGCCCACCCCCGGCGACCCTATACGCAGCGGCTGATTGCGGCCACGCCGGAGCTGCCGGTCGCAGAGGATCAATCGAGGTGCGATTAGTCCATCGACATGCTTAGCTGGTGGCGGACATCGGCGCCGCGAATCCAGAAGATGACGTCGGCGGCGATGCTGGAGGCGTGATCGGCGATCCGTTCCAGGTTTCTCGCCACCAGGAGCCCGGTCATGGCTTGTTTGGTCGACCGCGGCTCCGACACGATGAGCTTCAGCAGATCGGCTTGGGCGCGGCGGTTCATGCGGTCGATCTCGTCGTCCATCTCGCGGATGGAGTCAGCGAGGCGGGCGTCGCCGTCAAGCAGGGCCTGCACGGCGGAGCGGATCATATGACCGGCGTACTCGCCCATGGCGGCGAAATCGACCGGCAAATCGATCATTTCGAGGCTGAGAGCGTCCTTGGTTCGGCGCGAAATTGACATGGCCTGGTCACCGATCCGCTCCAGGTCGCCATTAATCTTGATGACCGCCAGAATGAAACGCAGATCGATGGCCATGGGCTGCTCCTTGGCGAGCAGTTCGTAGGCCATCTCGTCCAACTCTCGCTGCGCGGTGTTTATGGCGGCTTCATTCTGCTTGACGTATTTGCACAGGCCCTTATCCCGCTGCAGGTAGGCGTCTACCGCGGCCTCCACCGTCTGCTGCGCCAGGGCAGCCATGGCAAGGAGCTTGTCCTTCAGTTCGGCGAGCTGAAGTTGAAAGTGAATACGCGGCACGACCGTTCCCCTATTACTCCATTGTGCATCAAGCGGTATTACAGGAGCACGAAATTCCAGGCGGACGCCATATTCGTTAAGTTCCCGGTCCACACCGCCGGCCAGTTCCGATTTCAAACTCGGTCAAGATTGGGAAACACGCCTCTCCAAGACCATCTGCGCACTGCTTTTCACTTGTACGCCGAAGCAGGCGAGCCTAAGTTTCAAGGTGAGCAGAAATCGGGGACCAGGGATCGGGGATCAGGGGGCGAGATGCGCCAACACTTGCTCCACCGGGGCTTTATGCTTGCTGTCGCGCAAAAACCGCCGCACACCAGGGATCGCAGCCATCACTTGACGGGGCGGCTGACGGAAATCGCGCTCAACTATCAGACGACTTTAGATCTGAATCCGCGGCATCCCGAGGCGCTGGTGGGTATGAGCCTGGTGGCGCTCGCCAGCCGGCAAACCGAAGCAGCGGTGAAAATGGCGGCGGCGGGCACGGCAGTCGCGCCCAGGATGGGCGCGGCTTGGGTGGCGCTCGGCCAGGCGCTCAAAGCCGCAAGTAGAAACGATGAGGCGGAACGCGCTTACGCGCAGGCCATCCGTCTGGACGGAATGAACCCGCTGGCGCGGATGGGGTTAGGAGAGCTGAAGATCGCCTCCGGCCGGCCGGAAGAAGCTGCGCGGGAGTTTGAGCGAGCGCTTAGGCAAAACCCGTCGCTTGTCGCCGCGGTGATGGGACTGGGCAATGCAATGGCCTTTTGGGGCCGGTATAAAGAGGCTTTGGCGCGTTACGAGCAGGCGTTGGCGATCGAGCCGCGATTACCGGAAGCGCATTTTGCGGCCGGTTTCGCGCTTGCCCGGCTGGGGCGGACCAAGCAGGCCGAGGCACGCTACCGGCGGGCGATCGCGCTGCGGCCGGATTTTGCCGCAGCCTGGATGAATCTGGGAAATTTGCTGCGCGACCAGGGCCATGAGGCTTACGCGGGGGCGGCTTTGCGGCGCGCCACCGAGTTGCGGCCGGACCTGGTTTCAGGCTGGGTGAATCTGGCGATTCTGGAGCGCGAGCGGCGGCGGCCCGCCGAGGCGGAGAAAGATCTGCGCAGGGCCTTCGCGCTGAACCCTGACCAGATTGAGACGCAGATTGCCTGGTGCCAGTTCCGAGCCGCGGAACGGGACCTGGCCGGCGCTTGGGCGTGGCTGCGCTGGGCGCTTGCGCGCGATCCCGACCACGACGAAGCCGTGAATATGCAGGGCATTCTGCTCCACAACGAGCGCCGATTCGAGGAGGCGATTGCTGCTTTCGAGCGGGCGGAGGCGCTGGGCAACCAGGCGGCCGTGTCCAACCGCGGCAATTCGCTGCTCGATTTGGGTCGCATGGAAGAAGCCCTCCGCACCCACAAACGAGCGGCGGCGCGCGATCCCGCAAGCCCGGGCGCACTCTACAACCTGGCGCTGACTGAACTGCGGCTCGGAGATTGGGAACGCGGCTGGGTGGATTACGAGGTGCGATGGCGCTTCCGCGAGGTGCACCGCGCGCCCAGGCGATTTGCACAGCCTCGCTGGCGCGGCGAGGCGCTTAAAGGCAAACGCGTGCTGTTGCACGCAGAGCAGGGTTTAGGAGACACGATTCAGTTTTGCCGCTACGCAGATCTGGTGTCGGCGCGGGGCGGCGTCCCGATTCTCGCAGTGCAGGCGCCCGTGAAGCGGCTGATAAACTTGCTGGCGGTGGTGCGTGCAGGCCAGGCAGAGACACGAACGCTCGGCGCGCCATGCGGCAGGCCGCCGGAGCACGGGTTCGGAGCGCACGAAGTTGCGGATTTCGAGTTGGAATGTCCGCTGATGAGCCTGCCGGCAGTTTTCGGGACCAAGGTGGACACGGTTCCTTGGACGGGCGCGTATTTGGGCGCCAATCCAGCAGTAATCGCCGAAAAACGGTTGCAGTTTCCGTCGGCGGAAGCGGCGCCGCGCGTGGGCTTGGCGTGGGCGGGCAATCCGCGGTACAAGGCCGACCATTTGCGCTCCACGCGGCTGATTACGCTGCTGCCGCTGATCCACGCGATTGACGCCTCCTGGATCTCGCTGCAGAAGGGCGTGGCAGCCGAGCAATTGGCGGGCCTACCTGGCGATGTGTGCGTGCTGGATGGCTCGAGCCGCGACCGCGATTTAGTTGAGGCGGCGGCGCTGGTTGCCACGCTGGACCTGGTGATTACAACCGACACCTCGATTGCGCATTTGGCCGGGGCCATGGGCAAGCCGGTTTGGATTTTGCTGCCGTATCTGGCCGACTGGCGATGGATGCAGGAAACAGAGACCACCCCCTGGTACCCGACCGCACGGCTCCTGCGCCAGGGCGCTCCCGGCGACTGGGAAGGCCTGATCGAGCGCGTCATCCGCGAGTTGAAGCATTTCCTGCAGCAGCGGGCTTTCTGAAATCTGGACTGAAACCGTCCGATTCCTATGCAGCGTGAGGAAAAATGCGGTAGCCTTCTTGCATCATGAAAAATCATGCGCAATCTATTCCTGAAACGTTTTTTGAGCCTTTTTTTGATTCGCTGCGCGTCCTCCTGACGAGCCTTTTGATTGGTTGCGCACTATCGCTGGCGGGAGCGGCTGTGGCCCAGGCTCCGGCGCCCGATTCGCCGGCCATCGAAGCCAAAGCCCAGGCCATGGTTGCCAAACTTACGCTCCAACAGAAGATCGAGCTGCTCGGGGGCGTCGATAGCATGTTCACGCACTCCATGCCCTCCATCGCGCTGCCGAGCTTCAAAATGTCCGACGCATCCGTGGGCGTGCGCACCTGGGGACCAACCACCGCGTACGCGGGCGGCGTAGCGCTCGCCGCCTCCTGGGATCCGGAGTTTGCCCGCACTCTGGGCGCGAGCCTGGGCAAAGATGCACGGGCGCGCGGCGTGAACTTCCTGCTCGGGCCAGGCGTCAACATTGCGCGCTCGCCCATCGGAGGACGCAATTTCGAATATCTCTCCGAAGATCCTCACTTGAACGCAGCCATGGTGGTTCCGTTTATCGAGGGCGTGCAATCGGAGGGCGTTATCGCCACGGTGAAACACTATGCGCTGAACAACGAGGAGTACAACCGGCACAACGCCAGCGCCAACGTGGACGAACGCACCATGCGCGAAATTTATTTGCCCGGTTTTGAAGCCGCGGTGACCAAGGCCCACGTGGACGCAGTCATGAACTCCTACAATCTGGTGAACGGCGTTCACGCTACGCAAAATGCGTTTCTTGATCTCAAAGTGCTCAAGGGCGATTGGGGTTTCAAAGGCATTCTGATGTCGGACTGGGACGCGACCTACGACGGCGTGGCCGCGGCGAACAACGGCCTGGACTTGGAAATGCCCAGCCCCAAGTTCATGAATGCGAAAAATTTGATTCCTGCGGTGAAAAATGGGGAAGTGAAAGAGTCAACCATCGACGACAAGCTGATGCGGCTGTTCCGGGTCGAACTCCGCTACGGATTTACCGATCGGCCGCAATTCGATCCCGCCGATTCCATATATTCGGTGGCCGACCGCGCAGTTGCGATGCAGGGCGCTCTTGAAAGCATCACGCTGCTGAAGAACGAAGACCACCTGCTGCCGCTCGATCCGGCAAAAGTAAAGACGATTGCGATAATCGGGCCGGATGCGTGGCCCGCAGTTCCTGGTGGCGGCGGCTCCTCAGAGGCAACGGCTTTCGATCCGGTGAGCACGGTGGTGGGCATCGGCAATCTGCTGGGGCCCGATGCACGCGTACTGTATGCGCGCGGACTGCCGGAAATGAACGATGTCTTCCGCAATACGCACTGGGCGGGCCGGGTGAAGATGGAGATTTTTCCCAACCACGACTTCACCGGTTCGCCGCAGACGGCCATGCGCGAGGACGTGGCTGACTGGCAAATGGGGCAATGGCTCGCCCCGGACACAACTCCGCGCAGCATTCGCTATACGGCCAGGTTTACGGCGGCGCCAGCCGGCAAATATCTGTTGCTGGCTGCAGCCAGCGGCGAGGATGTCTTCCGTGTAACGGTGGATGGCAAGCAGATCCTCGACCAGGAGCATGCCGAGGGACAGGTTCCGCAGTCCGCCACGCTCGATTTGAGCGCGGGGCAGACGGTGACGGTCGTGGCCGATTATTTGCCCTACTCTTCGGGCACGCGCTTTGGAATGGGCATGGCGTATGAGCCGGACCTGGTTTCCGCCGACGCCAGGAAATTCGCTTCATTGGCCGACGCAGTCGTGGTGGCCGTGGGCTTTGACGCGGCCACTGAAGGCGAGGGTCACGACCGCACCTTCACGCTGCCTTGGGGCCAGGATGTGCTCGTCTCGGCGATGGCGGCGGCCAATCCCCACACCATTGTGACCCTTACCGGTGGCGGCGGCATGGGCGTGGAGCCCTGGCTCGACAATGTTCCGGTGTTGCTGCACACTTGGTATCCCGGCCAGGAGGGAGGCGCGGCGTTGGCTGAAATTCTCTTCGGTAAGCATGATCCCGAGGGCAAGCTGCCGGTGACGTTTGACCGGAGCTGGGCCGACAGCGCTTCGGCGCCGTGGTATGACCCCAAGGGACCGGACAAGACGCTGCACACGATGGGCGCCGACGGCAAGCCGCTCGATTATAAGATTGCCCAGATCGACTACGGCGATAAGCTGATGGTCGGCTATCGCTATTGGACGACAACGGGCAAGCACCCGCTGTTTCCCTTCGGCTTTGGGCTGAGTTATACAACGTTCGGCTTTTCCCATTTGAGCGTGCCGGCTACGGCCGAGATCGGGTCGACGGTTCCAGTGAGCTTCGATGTGACCAACACCGGCAGCGTGGACGGAGCGGACGTGGCGCAGCTTTATGTCTCTGACCCATCGGCCAAGGTCGACCGGCCGGAGCGGGAACTGAAGGGTTTCGAGAAAGTGCGGCTGGCCCCCGGCGAAACCAGGCACGTCACCCTGAACCTCGATGCGCGCGCCTTCAGCTATTGGAGCGACGCGGCGCGCCAATGGACGATCGACCCGGGCCAGTTTGTGATCCGCGTCGGCGATTCGAGCGAGAATACGCCGCTGACCGCGGATTTGACGCTGGAGTAAGCGACAGCGTTCGAAAAAGCAAAGAGCTCCGCCCTGGCGCGGAGCTTGTCGTTTGCCGTCAAAAAGTGCGGTTTACGTGCGTCCCACCGTGAATCATGCCCTGTAGCACATCGCCAAAGAAGTGGTCGAGCTCGGTAGGTTCGGGGGCGCTGGCTTCATCGAGGATGCGAAGAGCGTCTTCCGGCAAAATGACGTCCGCCGCCGCGAGATTCATCTGCAACTGGTCGACGCGGGTGGCGCCGATCAGGGTTGAGGTAACGCAGGGGCGGCCCATCACCCACGCCAGCGCCACTTCAGCCGGGGTCTTGCCCACACCGGCTGCGACGCGAAGGAGCGCATCCAGAACAAGCCAGTTTTGTTCGCGTTTCGCGAACTTCGCGAGAACCGGGTTGTCGGAATCTTTAAGATCGGCCACTCGGCCGGCGCCGACGATCCGGCCATCTTCACGGCGGAACTTGCCAGTAAGAAAGCCGCTTCCCAGAGGGCTCCAGGGCGTAATCGAAATGCCGAGCTCCTGCGCCATGGGCAGATGTTCCCGTTCCAGATTGCGCGAGACGAGCGAATATTCAAGTTGCAGCGCAGCCGGGCGTTCCCATCCGCGCAGGTCGGCGAGCGTGGTGAATCGCGAGGCGTACCATGCCGGCACATCGCTCAAGCCAACGTGCCGGATTTTGCCTTGGTGAACTAGGTCGTTGAGCGTGGACGCAACCTCCTCCACGGGAGTCACCCGATCCCATGCGTGCAGGATATAGAGGTCGAGAAAGTCAGTCCGCAGCCGCCGCAACGAACCTTCCAACGCCCTCATGATGTTTTTGCGGCCGTTCCCCCCGGCATTGGGATTGCCGGCTTGAGCGTTGAAGGTGAACTTGGTTGCCAGCACGAGCTCGTGCCGGCATTGTGCGGCTTTGATCATTTCGCCGAGGAACTCCTCGCTTGCCCCTCCGGCGTAGCCGTCGGCAGTATCCACAAAGTTCCCGCCGCTGGCGCGATAGGCGTCAAAGAGTTGCTGTGCGGCTTCCCGATCGGAGCCCCAGCCAAAGGTCATCGCGCCAAGGCAAAAAGGCGAAACCCGCAATCCTGTCCGCCCCAAAGTGCGAAAGCTGCTGTTCCTCCCATTGCTCATTCCTCTAACCTCCGGCGACGGGACCAGAGTGCTGGGCGCGCAAAACGGGTCCGGCACACTACGGCGGTTCTCCAATTCCCGTGGAGTTTTGAGGGGCGTGCCAGGTGGCGTTTTCTTGGTAAAAACGCCACTCAACGTTCGAGGTTCTGCTCTACACCAATTGGGGAACCGCTATAAGCAGGTATACGCCTGATTGGAACCAGGATCTACTCCTTCTGCTCCATCAGAACCTTTTCTGCTTGCGGGAAGGAAAGATCGCCGGGAAGCTCGTGGAACCTTGACTTAACCTCGTCTTCCTGGTCAGAGATGGTTCGGAAGACCAGCGCGTGGCCTTGAATGTGGATGTGGGTTTGGGTGATCTGCCACTCGTTCGGACCAATTTGGCGCCGCTCGACGTTGAACGAGCCCCCTGCTTCGAGGTCGCCAAAGAATCCAAAGACCCCGAATTTTACGCTGTGGATGAGCCGCCCTTTCAAACTCAGAATGCGGTGATGCGCGTCCTCGACAGTCATATCGCCTTCCATGGCGGCGAACACGCGCGATTCCCAGGTGGGAGGGTTGAATTTCGGATCCGGCCGGAAGTGGAGAATCGTCTTCCCATCCTGTTGCCCGGTTTGAGCCCAGATGAACGCATTAGGCAGCAGCTTGAGCATCTGCGTCGCTTGTTGGTCGTCGTGTTGTCCGCTCTTGCGTTGTCTGGCCTGGGCGGTGGGATTGTGAATGAAGGCTTCCATCCGGCCGCGCTGCTCGTGCTCCGGGACTTTGCGGCCATTCTGGTCGACAATGCGGTCGAGGTCGCCGTTCGGCGTTTCGGCTGCCCATTGGGTTACATCATTCCCTGGTTTTTCACTGACGTCGTAGTAGAGCCAGCGCGAGTTGTCGTGGTCGTTGGCGTAAAGTTCGGCCGTAACTGCTTGCTGGACGATCTCTTTCGGGTCGAGGGCGCTCACCGAGGCGCACGCTCCCACTACGACAGCCCACGCAAGCAGCCGTGCCCTTCGCATTGACCGTCCTCCTTGAAGTGGCTGCATCTTGCGCAACCAACCAAACTGAAGCTATTGATTAGATGCACTTTATAAGACGCATGGAACCGCGCCGCGCTCGATAGTCCGGCTTCGCGGAGCAGAAGCTCGAGGACGAAGCGGCGCTTCCCCGCGCGAGATATCTGCCGAAAGTGCGGCGGAGAACTGTTCAGGATCTGTATGGATGCCTTGAGCCCATTTTCAGCTTTCCCCACATGCAAAAGTTGATTGCCCGGTTCGAGGCTCTTCCTTCTCACCGAGCCGGGGACTAGGCGGGCGGAAAGCCGGCAATCCGCAAGCCTGCAGCTTGGCAAGGTCAACCTCTTACCAAAGTGTTCCCCCTCATTCCAAAGCGCTTTCTTGCCAATTCCCTTTGCCGGTAATTTCGTTCTTTTCGTTATGCTGGATCAGCAATCGGAAGGCAGGCGATGATCGGAAACGGTTCGGCAGCGCGCGTCTTTTTTTTGAAACAACCGCGAGTGAAATTCGACAACCATCCCGTTATTCAAGCACTCGCGCATCGTTGGAAAGGTAACTGGCATGTTTTCAAGCACTTGTGAATCAAACAGGAATAAACTCCCTGTTTTCAAACACTTGTGAGTTTAGCGAAAAGATAACCCTCATGCTTTCAAACACTTGTTCAAAAAGGATGTTCAAAAACCGGGGTCGGGTCAGCCCGGAGAGATTCACTGCCTGTCGCAAGGGGAAAGTCGAACTTGTGACATGGTAATTCGCCAGCCGCTACAGCGCTTCTCCTTCTGCTGTACACCGAAGGGGGAATTCGAGGGTCGATCCCCCAAAGAATCGCCACCCTCGCACACAAGCTGCAAAGGCTGCCTCTGAAGGGGAGGTGCTTTCAACCCGGCCGGCAAGAGGTCTCTTCGCCATCTCTCGGTTCGACGCCCTCCGCGCAGGAAGCTGAACCCTGTTATGAGCTCGCGCGCACGAGAGAGTTCGAAATAGGTTCTAGAGAATGCCGAGGGTAAAACAGTCGCCGGAGCCTTGGGGGGTGGTCTTTTGACTCGTTTTCGGCTGGATTTGAGCCTGAGGATGGGTGCGCTCAAAAACGGAGAATGGGCTGGAATCGTTGCCGATGAAGGGGCTTCCCCAAGCGAGAGCGCAAACGAAAACCAGCGCCGTAACGGAGACGCACAAATAAAGTTCGCGCTTAATCATCTGCATGGGTGTCCCTCTCTCCTAATCGCTGGGATGGCTGCAGCGTAATCAGGGTTGCCAGAGCAGCGGCGCAAAGTAGTGGGCGGCCGAATAGGTAAAGCGGCGCGCCGCAGGCTCGGGTCTATAGCGGTTCTCCAATTGGTGTAGAGCAGAACCTCGAACGTTGAGTGGCGTTTTTCCCAAGAAAACGCCACCCGGCACGCCCCTCAAAACTTCACGGGAATTGGAGAACCGCCGTAAGTGGGTCAGTAGAGCTGGAGAAGTTGGTAAAGGTTGAAAGATGATAGAGCAACGCGCAGGCGTCAACTTGCCACCGCGTTGCGTAGATGGGCGGCAAAGGCCCACTTCAGCTCGTCGATCCCTTGACCGGTGACGGCCGAGATGGCGTGAAATTCGAGCTTGCGACGGCGGGCGTAGGCGGCGAGCTTTTTCAGTTTTTCGGGATTGGCGATGTCAATCTTGGCAGCTACCACGATCATGGGCTTTCTGGCGAGCGGATGATCGCCCACTCCGTTGCCGAAGGTCTCCAGTTCGTTCTTGATGACGCGGAAATCTTCGATGGGATCGGGACGGCCTGAGGCGTCGGAAACATCGACAAGATGAGCGAGCAAGCGGGTGCGTTCGATGTGGCGGAGAAACTGAGTTCCCAGGCCGGAGCCGAGGTGCGCGCCCTCGATCAGGCCCGGGACATCGGCGACGACAAAAGATTCCTGCTCCGGCTCCTCGCCCACGGTGACCACGCCGAGGTTGGGTTCGAGGGTAGTGAACGGGTAATCCGCGATCTTGGGCTTGGCGGCCGAGATGCGAGAAATGAGCGTGGACTTGCCGGCGTTGGGGAAGCCGACCAGGCCGATGTCGGCCAGAAGTTTGAGCTCGAGGCGGTAGCTGCGCTCCTCGCCCCCACTGCCCAGCTCGTGCTCGCGCGGGGCCTGATGGGTGGGCGTGGCGAAGTGCTGGTTGCCGCGGCCCCCGCGGCCGCCTTTTGCGATAACAATGCGTTCGTCGGGCTCGCGGAAATCGTGGATCAGCTCGCCGGTTTCCAGGTCGTAAAGGGCCGTGCCGACGGGCGCCTGAAGGACAACGGAGCGGCCGTCCTGGCCCGTGCAGTTGGAGCCCATGCCGTGTTCGCCGCGCTGCGCCTTGTACTCGGGGTTGTAGCGAAAGTGGATGAGCGTATTGTGGCGCTCGGTGGACTCCATGATCACATCGCCGCCGCGGCCACCGTCACCGCCAGAGGGTCCACCGCGGGGAACGAATTTCTCGCGCCGGAAGGCCATGCAGCCATTGCCGCCGTCCCCGGCCTTGACGCGAATTTTGGCTTCATCGATGAACATCGGAGATCAAAGAACAAAATTGCGGATCGGCGCCGGACTCTTCTATTCCGGGGCCTTTCCACCCTTCTAGTTTAGCGAGTTTTGCAGGGTTGCCGGCCGGGTCAGGACTGCAGAAGGCGCAAGCCTGTTTACACTACGAAAGGCCATCAAAAGGAGAGCGGGTATGGCGAAGGCAGTGGAGTTTTGGATGGACCGAAGCGGAACGGGAGATGCGCGGTTGGCGCTGATTCGCATCCCGGTGGGATTGATCTTCTTGACGCAAGGAATATTGAAGTTCACCGACCCGCACATGGGAGTGCTCCGTTTTGTCCGCATCGGCTTCACTCATCCTTCCTTCACCGCGCATTTTGTGGGTGGGGTTGAGATTGTTTGCGGGTTGATGGTGCTGGTGGGATTGTGGACGCGGTTGGCGTCCGTGCCTCTGTTGATCGTGATCTCGACGGCCATCGTCACCACCAAGATTCCCGAACTGCACCGGCGCGGTCAGGGCTTCTGGTTCATGGTGAGCGATGCACGGACGGATTTCGCCATGTTTTGCTGCCTGCTTTTTCTGATCATGGTGGGGTCCAGGGGATTGGCCCGGGGAACGCGGTAAATGGGGGGTCGGGGGTCTGCAATTGAGCGGGTTAGGCTTTGCGGGCCAGCGAGTCGCGGGTTGGACGATTGGCTCGATTGCGCGGACTTGGAGCTGCGAGGTAATCCCGGCGCATCAGTGAAAAAACCTGAGCCTCAGAACTTCTCATTCAATGTGATGTAGATTACTTTTCTCGAACGGCTCCCGGGAATAGAATCACTGCAAACTCCTTTTATTGATGCGGGACGGGGAAACGGCACATTTGGCCAACCTTACCCCTCCTCTGCAGAGCCACCTGCTCAACAGCAGCAACGGCAGGTGGATTTGTGTATTCCCAAGATCTGGCGCAGCCAGGTGGTTTGGATGCCGGGGACTCGAGAATTTTCCCGCTTCACGCGGACTTTGGCGGCCGGCGCCATACGGCTTTCCAGTGAGGTAGAAGAGCCCGGAATGTACAGCCTGCGTCTCGGGCGAATCGAACCATATTCGTGGCGAAGCGATGTTCTGCTGAGGTGGGCGGCCCTGCTGCTGGCTTGGGCGGGGGTGGTATTGGTTTCGCCGGCAGCGCTAGGCCAGGAGGCGTCCGGGGCATTGGCGGGAAAACTTACGGATGTGCGCTCGGCTCCGTTGGTTGGGGTCACGCTGGTGCTTCGGAACGACGCGACAGGGGCGGAGATGCGCACCATAACGGGGAAAGATGGTGCATACCGCTTCACAGGGCTCGACGCGGGCGAGTACAGCCTGGAGGCCGAAAGCGCGCAACTGGGCCGGGGACAGCTGGACGACATTGAGATTTTCGCGGGACGCGAGGCGCGGGTGCAGGCTGCGATGTCGCTCGAACCCATGCCCTCGTCTGCGGTGATGGCCGCGGCGCCGGTTACGCCATCAAGGATTGTCCTCAAGCCCGAATCCAGGATTCAAATTGGCCTGGAAAAGGTGGCGCCGGATGTGCCGGTGCGGGCCGAACCCTTGCGGCTGGCGCCTTTGGCGGCCAAGGCCTCGCCGGCGTTAGTTGCAGTGCACCCCCAACTCAATCTGCAAATTGCGATGGAACCGGTGGCGCCGGATCTAAGGCTGGCGGCCGAGCCGTTGCAGCAGGAGACCTTGAGGCCGCGAAGCGCGCCTGAAGCTGCGCAGAGAACCCTTCCGGGGGCAAAGAGCGCGTCGATCCAAACCACCTCGGTGCCCTTGGAAACGGTTTCGGCGATTGCGGCGGAGACGCTCGCCATCCTGCCGTCACGAAGCGGCGTGGTGCTTGGTTCGTTGGTTGCGGCGGCGCCTGTTGCCGCGCCAGCTTTCAATTTGGTGGCGCAGGCGATGGTGGCCCGAGGATTCGTGGCGGCCATGGCGATGCTGCCTTCGCCGTACAGCCACCTGGAGGCTGCATCAGAGGCGGCCGGTCCTGCGTCGCCAGCCGTGACCACCACGATTGACTCCGCGCAATTGCAGGCGCTGCCGGTGAGCGGACGGCATTGGCAGGACTTTGTGCTGGACACGCCCGGGGCGTCGGCGGGTGGGGGCTCGGCGCAGGTTGCGCTGCGCGGCGCGGGACAGGATCCGGCGGACACGGCGATTGATGGGGCGAGCACGCGGCTGGCCTTCGGAGGCGCGGCTGGCGCGGAGCCGAGGTCGGAGGACTCCGGCGTGACCGGACCAAATAATACAGGCCAGAACGAAACGAGCCAGGGATACGGCGGGCGCGGGCTGGCGATCAGCGAGGTGGCCATCCGTAATGTCGAGATTGTAGCCGGGGACGTGGAGGCCAAAGGCGGGCACGCCGCGGGTGGAGGCGCAGACGTGGAGACGCGCGGGGGATCGAACCAGTTTCACGGGCAGGGATTCGTTTTTGACCGGCAGAACACGTGGGGAGCGCGGAACCCGTTCACGCAATGGCTACAGAACACCGGCACTGAGGCAACGCCGGGTTCGACCCCCATCCTTCCATCCGAGCCGGTTTTCAGCTCCATTCCATTCACCCCGCCCGATCACGAGACAGTGTGGGGATTGGGCATGGGCGGCCGCATCCGCCGCGACAAGCTGTACTGGTTTGGCGCGCTCGACAGCTATCACCGCAACGATCCGGGGCTGGCGACGGCCAAGGAGCCCATCGGTCTGGATGAGCAAAACAACCCCCCTACTTGCCTCGGGTTCTTTTGCCCGCCCAGTGACGCGCAAGTCCAACTGCTCAGCGCGCAGCTCGGCGAGAGCGAGAGCCAGGCCGCCGCCGACTATTTCGGCATGCCCGGTTCCAGTTATCCTCTCGCCGGCCTCGAACAGCTTGCGTCTCTTCTGGCTCCTGCGCCGCGCACCGCCGCGCAATGGACGGGCTTTGGCCGCATCGACTGGCAGGCAACCGAGCGGCAGCACTTCACCCTTGAGGGCATTGGTTCCGACTGGAATTCGCCCGGCGGCGGACTGACCCGTGTCTCAGAAAACTACGGAAGCCACAGCTTTGGGTCGAGCCACGCCAGCGAGGAGTGGCTGCTGGGGCGGTGGGAGGCGTTTTTGACCCCGAATCTGCTGGCGGTGACGCAGGCCTCCGCGGGGCGCGACCTTCTGACCGCGCGGCCGGACACGCCTTCGGACTTCGAGCAAAGCTTTTTGCATGGCAATGCGTACGGACAGTTGCCGCAGATGGTGGTGGACTCGCGCTACGGATTCACCATCGGGAATCCATCGCGGTTCGGGCAGGGGAGCTATCCGGACGAGCGACTCTACCATGCGCAGGAAATGGTGGATTGGGTGCGGAATAAGCTGCTGGTCAAGGCGGGATTCGAGATCGACCACAATTCCGATGCGACCAGTTTGCTGCGCAACCAGACGGGGACCTACCACTACGCAAAGGTCCAGAACTTTATCTCCGACGCCCTGGCCTTTCTAAGATTCGGACTTGCCGATGCGCTCGATCCGGCGAATCCGCACAATTGCGACGCAACGGGTGGACCCTGGTACGCATCGACCGGCCAGCTCATGGGCTTGGGAGCATTGCCCTGCTACTCCTCCTACTCGCAGATGATGGGCCCGACCAACTGGTACTTGAGCACCAACGACTGGGCCGGCTATGTGACCACGCAGTGGCAGCCGAGTAAGATCGCCGTATTCTCTGCCGGGCTGCGCTGGGAGCTTGAGCAATTGCCGCCGCCCATCGCCGCGCTCGATAACCCGGAGCTTCCATTCACCGATAAACTGCCCAACCTGGGCAACAACTGGGGACCGCGCGTAAGCCTTGCGATCGGCGACCCGCAGAAACGCTGGCCGGTGTTGCGGCTGGGCTACGGCATGTACTACGGCCGCGTGGAAAACGCCACCATCGAGACGGCGCTGACGCAGACCGGCTCTCTCAAAGGCGACTTGAGCTTCTTCATGCGGCCACAGGACGATTGCCAATCATGCTCGGGTGGCGCGCCGCCGTTTCCTTACGTCTTCGTCGGCGAACCTTCCAGCGTGGTGAAGCCAGGAGCGGTGGGCTTCGCGCCCAACTTCCGCAATCCTGAGGTGCACCAAGCGGTGGCCGCTGTGGAACAGCCGCTGCCGGGCCACGTGGAGGTCACCGCAAGCGCCATGGTCAGCCTGGGGCGACGGCTGCCGGTCTCGATCGATACCAACGTCAACACCAGCATGAGTAACACCGTGAACGCCGGAATCACCTACAACGTATGCGACGAGGTTCCCTACACTGCCCCGGGGGCCAACGGCAACGGCCAGTCCAGCAACACCAGTGGCCAGTGCGGTTTCATCGGCCAGGGCCCGATCAAGACCGCGCAGATTACGATTCCCTATTTCTATGCCTCCTGGCCCGGGAGTGCAGGCACAGGAATTTGCCCGTACTATACGCCAACGTCAGGCGACATCCTGTTCGGGCGGCTCTGCCCCGATTACCAGGCGATCACGCAAATTACGAGCAAAGCGAATTCCACCTACGAAGCAGCAATGGTCAAGCTGGTGCGTTACGGCCACCGCGGCCTGAGCTTTCATGCCCACTACACCTACGCGCATGCGATGGACTGGAATCCCGACGGAGTCACTCTCGCGCCGGAAAGCGATGTCGTGGACCCGAACTCGGCCGATTTTAGCGAAGAATACGGAACCAGCAACCTGGACGTGCGCCATTCGGCCGCGGTGATGGCGATCTTCGAAGCGCCGTGGAAGCTGCATGGCGAAGTCGGCCGCTTCGCCAACGGCTGGATGCTCTCGGGCATCGGGGAATTTCACAGCGGCCTGCCTTACTCCATGCGCATCACCGGATCGATTCCCACAGAGTATGGCGCTAGCAATGAGACGATCACCGGCCTCGGCTCGAGTATGAACGGCTACGGCGGCGACGACCGTTTCTCTGGCCTACCGCGCAACACCTTCCGTTATCCCAACACCTGGAAGGCCGACCTGCGCCTTGCCAAGCGCTTCGACCTGGGCGAGATGCGCCAGCTCGAAGTGCTGGCTGAAAGTTTCAATCTCTTCAACCACGAGAACGTGACCGAGATTGAAACCACCGGCTATTTCATCGAAAACGGCAGTCCACCCAGTACCTCCGGCGGATCGAGCACACCGCCGTCGCTCAATTTCCTGACCGGTCTCTACGTGAACCCGAAAACTGGCATTGCCAGCCCCGCATTCGGACAGCCGTTGAATATCAACGGAACGAATTTTTATCGCGAGCGGCAGATTCAGTTTGGACTGCGCATGCGATTTTGAGGGCGAGGCGCTCAGGCCATCGAGACGCCTTTGACGGGGTGCGACCGTCGGTTCTTTTTTGCATCTCTATGACTAGACAAGTAAATCTGCCGCTCGCTCGAGTTCAAAGCTTCCCCAAAAGGCAATCATCACCATTTGCACAATATCTGCGCGACAAGAGGAACCACCAGAATCGGAGGATCTCGGCGCTGTTTCCCCATGAGTTCAGCGCCAGCTCCGCTGTTAGACTGCGCATTTTCAAAGAAGGAGAGGTGACATCATGTACAACGCAAAGGCCTATTCCGTTTCCAATCCTACTTCGCGTTTCGTGCCCGCAACCATCGCGCGGCGCGATCCCACAGAACACGACGTGCAGATCGAGATTCTTTTCTGCGGCATCTGCCACTCCGACCTCCACCAGGCCCGCAACGAGTGGAGCGGCATGATGCCGACTGTTTATCCCTGTGTTCCCGGACATGAAATCGTGGGCCGGGTGACGAAGGTGGGATCGGCGGTGACGAAGTTCAAGCCGGGCGGCCTAGCGGCGGTGGGCTGCATGGTCGACTCCGATGGAACCTGCCCCGAGTGCAAGGCTGGACTGGAGCAGTTCTGTCCGAACATGACGCTCACCTATAACTTCCCGGACAAGCATCTGGGCGGCGTAACCTACGGCGGCTACTCGGATAGCATTGTGGTGGATGAGCGGTTTGTGATTCGGGCTCCGTCGAACCTGAATCTTGCCGGCATGGCGCCGCTGCTGTGCGCGGGGATCACGACCTATTCGCCCATGCGCCACTGGGGCGTAACCAAGGGAAAGAAGGTGGGGGTGGTTGGCTTGGGCGGGCTGGGCCATATGGCGGTGAAGTTCGCGCACGCTTTTGGCGCGCATACGGTGGTGTTTACCACATCGCCCAGCAAGAAGGACGACGCGCAGCGGCTCGGTGCGGACGAGGTGGTGATTTCGCGCAACGGGGATGAAATGAATAAGCATACGGGTAGCTTCGATTTCATTCTCGACGCGGTCGCCGCCGAGCACGACATCAACGCCTATATCAACCTGCTTGCTCGCGACGGCAACCTCACTATGGTGGGCGCGCCGGCAACGCCGCTGCCGGTTGCGGTCTTCGGTTTGATTATGAGGCGCCGTAGCTTTTCGGGCTCAGCGATCGGGGGCATCGCGGAAACGCAGGAGATGCTCGATTTCTGCGCCCAGCACGACATCACGGCCGACGTGGAGGTGATTCCCATCCAGAAGGTGAACGAAGCCTATGAGCGGTTGGTGAAATCGGATGTGAAGTACCGCTTTTCGATCGATATGGGTTCGCTAAAGTCGGAGTAGCGGATGCGCTCCGGCTTCATAGGTTGGTCGGGCCCAAGCCGGTTTCAGTGGTGAATTGAAGAGGAGGAACGATGCAGAAACGCAAATTGGGCAAGAGCAATTTGGAAGTTTCGGCGCTTGGATTCGGGTGTATGGGGCTGAGTTTTGGCTACGGTCCCGCCACGGAAAAGCAGCAGGCTGTCACATTCATCCGCGCCGCATTCGAGCGCGGTGTAACTTTCTTCGACACGGCTGAAGCGTATGGTCCGTTTCAAAATGAGGAGGTGGTTGGCGCGGCGCTCGAACCTTTCCGCAACGACGTGGTCATTGCCACCAAATTCGGGTTCAAGGATGGGGTCGCGCGCAATGGCCTGGACAGCCGGCCGGAGCGAATCCGCCAGGTGGCCGAAGCGTCATTAAAGCGGCTGCGAACCGACGTGATCGATCTCTTCTACCAACATCGCGTGGATCCCAACGTTCCCATCGAGGACGTCGCCGGCGCCGTCAGGGACCTGATCGGCGCGGGCAAGGTAAAGCATTTCGGAATGTCCGAAGCGGGAGTGCAGTCGATCCGGCGCGCTCACGCAGTCCAGCCGGTCACAGCTCTCCAAAACGAGTATTCGTTGTGGTGGCGAGAACCGGAACGGGAAATCCTGCCGCTGCTCGAGGAACTCGGCATCGGCTTTGTGCCGTTCAGCCCTCTGGGCAAAGGCTTTCTCACTGGCGCGATCGATGAGAACACCACGTTCGATAGCAGTGATTTCCGCAATCTCGTGCCGCGATTTACGCAGGAGAATCGCAAGGCGAACCAGGCCCTGGTGGATGTGCTCGGCGAAATCGCCCAGAAGAAGAATGCCACGCGAGCGCAGATCGCGCTGGCCTGGCTGCTGGCGCAGACGCCGTGGATCGTTCCCATCCCGGGGACAACCAGGCTGGCCCGCCTCGAGGAGAACCTTGCGGCAGCGGTTATGGAGTTGACACCCGGCGATCTCGATGAAATCGAGAACGCAGCCGCGCAGATCGAAGTGCAAGGCGAGCGCTATCCCGAATGGCTGAAGCAGATGACTGGGCGGTAAACTGTGCAGCACGCGGCGAGCAGCCGCTCAGCGTGGGATGGCGGGTGAAGGAAATGGATGGATGCCGCCAGCCTCCACGCACCCGTCCTTTCGCTGAGGTCTGCGAAAGAATGGGCGCTCCTGTTAAAGACGCGGAACGGGTGTGGCGGCTAACCCCAGGCTTCGGCGCGGCGCTCGAGCTCTTCGAAGATATCCTGGGTCTTTACGTGAACGACCGTGTAAGGAGCGAGAGAGGGCCGGGAGAAGTTGGGATATTCGAAGGTGATCGCCTGATTGCCGGTGGGGTTCCAGAGGCTGAAGGCTTTCAGTTCGGGATCGTTTGCACCGACGAACATGGCGTAGGTGGTCCGCGCGGGATTGAGACGTTTCATCTGGAAATAAATGGGGCTGAGGGCGGTAAAAAAATGCGCCCTTGGACATCGAGCCCGCAGGCCCGCTGGAGCAACATCACGTCGGCTTCGGAGCCCCATTTGGGCTCCATAGCGCCGCACATGATTCGATGGGTTTCGGCGGAAGGTAGCTTGGTGTTCGCGCGGGCGAGGAGGACATCGGAGATGGGGGGAGCATCCCACCACTCCACGGTTTGGCTGGAAGGAAGGCCGTCGACGACCAGTTGCTTGACGGTCTTCAGGTGCTCGTCGCCGAAAAAGATGACGACGGGGCGGAATTTCCCGTCGCGATCTTTGTTGCACTCCTCGATGATTCTCGGAGAGATTTGCCGATTGCGTTCGGCGCTGCCGTAGGAGGTGCGGTCGTCGGCCTCGGTAACGCCGCCCACGCGTTCTTTGATCAAGCTTTCGACCAGTTTCGTGCCCAGCCCAGTACCGCTCGTTAGTCCGCTTTCTGCGACGAGGATGATGCCGTGGTCGACATAGAGCTGATCGAACAATTCTTTACGGCGGCTGACGTCGCAGGCGTAGGCGTGCGATTCCCCATCCAGATAATGCCGCGATTGTCGCGGCCCTTGGCGGATTTGACGGTAGCGGGAACCTGGAGAACGGAATCGGCCACGGTGATGTGGCCGTAAACGGTCAAGTCGCGGTTGGTGTGATCGTGTAAAGTGGCCATCGTGGTCGTCCTTTCGGTTAGAAGGGGGAAGGCTGAATTATAGCGGATCAGCGCAACAATCTAGATGGCTGGTATCCAAAGCCTCGGCGGGTAGGGCTGCGCCCGTAGCGCTTCTTTTTCTGCCGAAGCCGCGAACTCGAGTGGCGATTCGCTCAAAAAATCGCTGCGTTTGGTTGGAATTGCAGGGCCTGCATGTCAGGAAGAAGTGCACTATCCAATTGGCAGCGGCCGTCGACGCCGAGAGGGCAGGCGTTTTTGAAAGGAATTCGTATGCGATTGTGAAGGATGGCCACCGGCGGCCGATTGCGCCACGATCGACCCTGGATTTCCACCTCTGCACAGGCTTGTAAGTTCGGATTCTTCACCCCTGTTCTGCGTTACCCTAATGCCTTATGGGGCGCATCCGCATCCTTCCCGACCAGGTCGCCAACCAGATCGCCGCGGGCGAGGTGGTCGACCGCCCGGCTTCGGTGGTGAAGGAGTTGCTGGAAAACGCGCTCGACGCCGGCGCAATGCGCATACGCGTCGAGGTGGAAGCGGGCGGCCGTCGGCTGATCCGCATGAGCGACGACGGCCAGGGAATGAACCGCGACGATGCCCTCCTCGCCTTCGAGCGCCACGCCACCTCCAAGCTGCGCAGCGCCGACGACCTGCTCGCCATCGCTACCCTAGGTTTTCGCGGCGAAGCGCTTCCCTCGATCGCTTCCGTAGCGCGAGTGACGCTCGAAACGTCAGCCGGGACCTCCGCGGACAGAGAACCCGCTGAAGCCGGCACGCGTCTCGAGATCGCGGGCGGCAAGATTCTGCGCGTGGACGACGCTGCCCTGCCCCGCGGAACCACCATCGCCGTCGCCGATCTTTTCTTCAACACTCCGGCGCGGCGAAAATTTCTCCGGGCTGAATCCACTGAGCTCGCGCATGTGACGGCGCTGGTGACGCATTACGCGCTGGCCCACCCAGACAAGCACTTCGAGCTGCTTTCGGCTACACATCTCATTGTCTCGGCGCCACCCGTCGCCCGCACCGCGGAACGCATTTACCAGATTTTTGGCAAAGAGACGCTCGCGCAACTGCTGCCGGTGGCCGCCGAGACCCCGCTCGAACGGGCTGGCCTGCCCGAGCCGCCGCCCTGGAACCGCGGAACCGCGCCCGCGCACCAGCCGGGCGCGCTGCGCCTGAGCGGCTTCTATTCCAAGCCCGAGTTGCAGAAACTCAACCGCAACTCCATCTACATCTTTGTCAATAAGCGGCTCATCCGCGACCGGCTTCTGCTGCACGCCATCACTGAGGCTTATCGCAATGTCATCCCGTCCGCAAGCTATCCGGTCGTGCTTCTCTTCCTTGAGCTGCCGCCCGAAGAGGTCGACGTAAACGTCCATCCCGCCAAGACAGAGGTGCGCTTCCGCCAGCAGGCCCTCGTTCACGACTTCGTCCGTGACAGCTTGCGCACCGCGCTGATCAAGGCCCGCCCCGCCGCCGGTTTTCTGGCCGCGCTTGATTCCCAACCCTCCGCCAGCCCCTCGCTCATGCCCCCCGCTGCGTCTCCGCTTCCGGGCGCTCCAGACAGCTTGCCAATGGCGCCTCCGGTCGAACTGCCGGACTCCGACCCCTCCGTCCTTGAATCCAGAGAGGCCGATGCCGAGCCGTTCCGGCTTACGCCCCGCATGCCTTCGCCGGTTCCCGGCAGGCTCCCGTTTGACGGCCGCAATTCGGCCGCCAGCCTGTCGGCCTGGAGCGCTGTCGATCCCCGTAATTTCGATCAACAGGCTTGGGGTGAAGCCGCCGCCGCGCTTTTCCAGCCGCCCACCGTCCCCGCTTCCGACCTTTGCCGTTCCCACCCTGGCTGTTGCTCAGACCGAGCGCAGGCGGATGCTCTGGAAGTTGGCGCGTTTGGTCCGGCTGCCCTCACCACCGTCATAGAAGCTGAGCAGTCGGCCATCAATTTGAATCATCTGGGCTCGCTCAAGCCGCTCGGCCAGCTCCGGGAGTCCTTTATCCTCGCCACCAGCGAGGAGGGACTTTGGATCATCGATCAGCACGTTGCACATGAAAGGGTCCTTTTCGAAAAGATCCTTCGCGAGCGACAGGTGGAACAGGCGCAACGACAACGCTTGCTGATGCCTCTCCTGGTCGAGCTCAGGCCGGAGCAAATGGTAGTCTTTGCCCGTATCGCCGAGGAACTGGAGCGCAATGGCTTCGAGGTCGAGCCTTTCGGCCCGCGGACTCTTGCCGTCAAGGCGGCTCCCGTAGGTCTCGAGGGCGCAGCTCTTGAGCGGATGCTTGGCGAAGTCATCGACCAATCTGCCGCCTTCCAGCCAGAACCCTCCCGGAATGAGGATCTTACCGCGTTGCGCTCGCGCATCGCCGCCTCCATCGCCTGCCATTCCGCCATCAAGGTCAACATGCCTCTTGACCCGACGCGTATGGAATGGCTATTGTTGGAACTTGCGAAGACGAGTCATCCCACAAGTTGCCCTCATGGACGTCCGATCGCTTTGTTGTATTCTTGGAAAGAGATCCAACGCGCCTTTCACCGTATTTAGGGCAAATGGAAAGGCGGGTTTAACCCTTCGGAGTTGAGAAGAGAGGACCCACAGCGATGGATATTCAACTCGATATAATGCAAGCAGTTACGCTTTGGAGGCGCTATCCGTCCGCCCTTTCCGCTCAAGCGGAGTCATCTCGGGGTGGGCAGCAACGTTGATCGGGGATTAAACTGGATACAGTGTTCCTGGTTTTGCGGTAAAGCTTGCCCGGAAGCGAGGATTTTTCCTTTGACATCTGAACAACTGGAAGTATCGCGCGCCGAAAGGATGCGCCTGAACGGGCTTGGGGCCCTCACCTTCGAGGATGCCAAAACTTGGATGGAAGAGACAGGCTTGTGCCTGTTTTTACCCCGGCGACAGTACACTCCGTCGGTAGCGCCCTCGTTTGTTGAGGCCATAGTGGGTCAGCGGAACCCGGCTCCCGATCCCCACCAGATCGCGGCTGCCGAAGACATGTTGGTCCGTCTCGAAAAGAACGATATCGCCGTTCGTCTGAACCTCTTAGGCCAGCCCGGCGAACAGCCGGATTTTGTCGTGGCGGCCTGGGTTTTGCCTTACGTTTACGCTCTTCGCGGCGACCGTGACTGGCGTAGAACCCCCCAATTGACCGGGTCGCGCCAGGTTTCACCTCTCGCGATTCAAACCTATAAATTGCTCGAAGCCGGCGACGCCACCATTCCCCAGCTTAAGCACGCCCTAGGCCGGGAAGTCACCGAAGCCGCTGTTCTTCGCGCCATCACCGAGCTCTGGCAGCAGCTTCGGATCGTTCCCGTGGTTTCGGCGCCGGGTGAGACCGCCAAGTGGCAATTGCTGCGCCTCCGTTTCCAAAAGGCCATTGCCGAGGGCGCCTCCACATCGCAAGTAACAGCAATTTCGGTGCTTGCCTCCATTTACCTGCAGGCCGTCATCGCCGCCAGCATGGAGGACGTCGAGCTGTTCCTGGCTCCGCTGACCGCGCGCAGCAAGATCCGCGAGGTGTTGCGTGGGCTCGTGGCTACGCGCCAGGTCCATACCCTTTCCATGGGGCATGCACAGCATTTCTACGTAGCCGGAACCCTGCCGGAGTTTGCCCAGGCCCCCGCGACCTATACCAGCGCGGCGATGCCAGCGTCGACCTACTTTCTGCACTCCTACGAACCGAACGAAGAGGCGCATGAAACGGGTCCGTCTGTGGCTTTTGCCTCGCCAGCCTCAGCGGCCGAGCCGCATACGCCTCGGATGCCTTCCCCGCGCAAACCCGCTCCCGGACCCAAATCGGGAGGCGCGCGGCCGCATTTCAGTCGCACGGCTGCGCCGACTCGCGACCGGAAGCCCGCGCAAGGCGCTTCCAACGGTCGCGTTATCCGGCGCGCCGGGGCGGAGAACCGTAACCCCATATCCCGTCCGGGGCTGGGCGCGCGCTGGAGCGGGAACGGCGGAAACCACGCTAATGGCCGGCGCAACGGAACCTACGGCGCTCACCCGGTTGGAAACGGCGTCCGTCCCGCACAACCCGGCGGCGCCCGCACGCTCAAGGCCTCCGCGGTCTCCAGGAGCAATCGCACGGTGATCAAGGCGGCCGGAAAATCCGGAGCGGCCGGGCACGCAGGCCGTAAACCGGCTCTGGCGGCCGGAGCCAAAGCCAGCAACAGCAAACGCTACGGCTTTACCGCTCCCCAACGGCGGCCAACCAGAAAGCGCGGATGAGCCCATCACCACCCGCGGGAAAAGTCATTGTGGCGATTGACGGGCCTGCCGGTGCGGGCAAAAGCACCATTGCCCGCCATCTGGCCCGGCACTTCGGCCTGCTCAATCTCGAAACCGGAGCCATGTATCGCGCTTTTGCTCTGAAGGCGCTCCGCGTGGGACTGTGTTTGGATCAAAGCAGCGCCCTCGAAGCTCTCGCCGCAGAAACCACCATCCGCCTCGAACCCGGCGAAGAAGAGAACCGCGTCTTCCTCGACGGCGAGGATGTCACCGGGCTGATCCGCAACCAGATCGTCACCGACGCCGCGTCCCGCGTCAGCGTCTTCCCCGCGATTCGCGCATGGATGGTGCGCCTGCAGCAGCAGCTTGGCTCGGGGGGTGGAGTGGTCATGGAGGGCCGCGACATCGGCACGGTCGTTTTTCCCGACGCCGAGGTCAAAATCTTTCTCGACGCGGCGCCTGAAGTGCGCGGAATGCGTCGCTTCGACCAGCTTGGTCCCGAGACGGGGGCGCCCCCGGAAGAAGTCATTCGCGCCTTGCGCGCCCGCGACGAGCGCGATCGCCATCGCCCCGATTCTCCGCTCAAAGCCGCTCCCGATGCAGTTCTGCTCGATTCAACGCACATGACCCTCGATCAGGCCGTCCGCGCAGCAGAGGCCATTGTGGCGGCCAAGCTCGGGGAGCCGGTTTGATGGGTCCGCGCGAACCGCGCTCGCGTGGCTCGCATACCGCCGCTGGATAGAACGACCTTGACGTGACTTCGGTTCGTGCTGAAGATCTCTTTCGCTTCCTGCCAAAAGTGACTTCGTGGCAGCGCATCCACCGCCCGATAGAGCCTTTCGCGTTTACGCTCCGCGCCCCGCCAGGGTGTGCAACTTTCCCCACGATCACGGCATCGGTTGACGGTATGCGCTTCTCTTGTCGTATGTGCGGGGGTGACGATTTGCGTACGTCGCGCTTTCGCGGTGGGGACTTTGCGCGTTTGCTTGCTTTTGAATATCCGGTGCGATGCCGCCATTGCCTGCGCCGAGATCATGCCCCCATCTTTCAGCTTCCCAGAATCTGGCGTGAGGCGAAACTGCGCCGGCGGGCCATGATCCACAAAAGCAACCCCGCCTGACTTTCGGGGCTTTCGCCATTTCTATTTCTCCCCCGTTTTCGGCGCAGAAGAGGGACGTGCGTCTCTGGCGCGGCTCAACCGCGCCGATTTCGCGCCGTTCGCGAGAATGCTATAGGCTTTTAATATGGAGTTGACCTGCAGCCGCTGCCACCAGGCAGTCGAGCCTGGCGCGTGTTTCTGTCCCGTCTGTGGCTTGCCCCAGCTTGTCTACAGCGCGGAGGCGGTTGCAGAGACGGACCAGCCTGCGCGCTGGAACGAGGCTGTGCGCGACGCGGCGAGCATTGCGTGGAAGCCCGCCTTGCGATCGGCGCTGGCGCTTGCCGTGCCGGCGGGTGTTTTGTGCTCCTTCTTCTCTCCCTTAAGTTTTCTCGGCTTTTTGCTGATGCCCTTGGCCAGCGCATGGGTGGTCAGCCTCTATACGCGCACCCAGCGGCCGCCGTGGATCACCACCGCCGCGGGCGCGCGCATCGGCCTCGTCACCGGAATTATGGGCGGATGGATCGCCGCAGCCACCACATCCATCACCCTCTACGCGATGCGCTTTTGGTTCCATGAAGGTAAGATGTTCGACGACCTTTGGCAATCCAGCGTCGGGCATCAGGTGAGCCAATGGACCGCCATGGGCGCGGACACCGAGTCCATCCATCGGCTCAAGACCATGCTGCTTTCGCCCCAGGGCCGCGCCGGCTCGTTCTTGTGCGGCATGGCTCTGCTCACCGCGGCGCTGCTGCTTTTCTCGATCGCCGGCGGCGCCCTGAGCGCGCGCATGCAGGTCAAAAAGCGCCGGCCGGAGACCTGAATGCGAGCTTTTAGCTTGTCCGTGCCGCTGTTCGGGTTGGTCATGTTGGGAAGCGCGATCCTTTCGAAGCCCATCGTGCGTTTTGTCGACGACCGTCGCCTGGGATAAAGCGAACAGCTAGAAGCTGCGTTCTCCACAGCTTGCCCCGATGCGGCTGCCCCTCGTATCATCCGGCAAGAGCCAATGCCATGAGCGAAGCCGAATCCCAGTCCAGCTTGCGCGTCAAGGGCCGCCTCATGTCGGCTTCGGAAATCGAACGCACCCTGGTCCGGTTGGCGCATGAAATCGTGGAAAAGAGCAACGGCAGCGAGGATTTGGGGCTCATCGGCATCAAGCGCCGCGGAATCCCGCTGGCTGAGCGGCTGGGCAGGCTCATTTCCAATATCGAAAAGCGTCCTGTTGATACGGGCATGCTCGACATTCAGTTTTACCGCGACGATCTTTCGACGGCGGACGTGCGGCCCATCGTGACGCCGGGCGCGCTGGGCGTGGATATTGTGGACAAAGACGTGGTGCTCTGCGATGACGTGCTGTATACCGGACGCACCATCCGCGCCGCGCTCGACGCGCTCTTCGATCACGGACGGCCGCGCCGCGTGCAGCTTGCCGTACTGATCGATCGCGGTCATCGCGAGTTGCCGATTGAGGCGACCTACGTGGGGAAGCATGTGCCGACCAGCAGCCGCG
>JASHOC010000200.1 GCA_030041305.1 Acidobacteriaceae bacterium | reverse complement strand
GGCTTTCTAAGGTCTCGGACATTGGTAGCTCCTTCGTGCCTTAAGAATGCCGTGCACATGTGTAATTGTGTAGCAGATGTGAAAGGAAAAGTAAAGCTATAAGTTGTTGATTTAAGGATCGTTATGCATGCTGTTTCTGGATTTTAAGTCCGCTGCGTCTGCCAGTTTCGCCATCCGGGCCTTGTTGTCCAGCCAATACAGATTCTAGAGCCTCCCGCCGTCGTGGGCCTGACGCCCGAAAATAAAAGGGCCGTCCCTTCGGGACGACCCTTTCCCTTTCTTGAATCCCCGACCGCGATAAATCAGTCTCCCGCCACCGGCTCAGTTTCTTCTTGCTTTATCTGACGCGCCGGCGCAATTGCCTCCAGACGGACCAGCCCATCGACCGGCTTTTCGCCCAGCACCTGCTCGCGGTAGAGTCTGGCCATGCGGGCGTTTTCGGCCTCCTGCTTGAGCTTGGCTTCCGCGGACTGCCTGTCACGGGCGCGGAGCCGCTCTTCGCGGGCGTTCTTGGCGATGCCGAGATCGTCCAGCGTGTGGTTGGCTTCGGCGTTCACGTGCTTCATGTTGAGCACCAGGTCGTGCCCCACTTGGTTCATGCCCACCTTCTTGCCGCCGGCGAAGATCTCGTGGCGACCGTGCTCCTCGTACCATTTGGTGAGCGTGGCTGTCATGTGCATCTTTTCGATGATGTTGCGCCAGCCGATGCCGGTGTTATACGCGCAGAAGCTGATCTCGCCTTCCTGTGTCGCGTAGGGGATGATGCATTGTTCGGTGCGGCGGAAGTCGTAATTGAACAGGTCCTGGAACCACATTCCGGCGATAAAAAGGAAGTTCCAACGGTCTTGGCGCCGTCTCTGAATATCTTCCATCGTTCGATCACCCTTCACGCTGCCGTAGTTCTTGCCGGTCGCGTTAAAGGTCTTGTCCATCTTCTTGAGCATATCGGTGATCTTGAAATGCGTGGGCGACTGGAAGGGATCGTAATTGCGCAACAGCGAGAGACCAAAGCCAAGCACGGAAAGCCACTTGCCGCGCGCCGCGTCGTTCACCTTGGCCAAGTCCTTGGCCACCTGGTTCATGTCGAGGAACGCGGTCACGGGGGCGGCTTCCTTAGTCTCCTTGTCGATCATCATGGCCATGCCGATGCCGCAGTTCGGGTGACACCCGCAACTGAGCTGGCCCCACTCCGCCTGCGGCCCATGAATCAAGTCGGCCCAGTCGGAGAATGTGCTCATAAAACTGATGGGAAACCAGTCGCGCGCGGGCTCGCCAAAGCCGCACTGGTTCTTGATATCGTGCGCCATGTGGCTGAGCGTGTAGCGCTGTGCGACTCGGCGCTCGTCGGTAATTTCCTCGTCGCGGCCCGTAAAACTGACCGGCTGAAAACTGAGAAAGCTGATTGTCTTAGGATTGTCGAGGGCGAACTGGATGATCCGGCCCACCTGCTCGTTGTTAATGCCGTTGACGATGGTGGTGACGGGCACAATCTCCACGCCGGCTTCGTGCAGGTTGTTGATCGCTTGCAGCTTCACGTCGAAGAGGTTGCCCACTTTGCGGTGCGAATTAGCCGCGTTGCCGATGCCGTCAAATTGGAGATAGACGTAGCGCAGGCCAGCCTCGGCCGCAGCGCGGCACAATTCTTTGCTCTTGGCGAACTCGATGCCGTTCGACGCCGCCTGCACGCTGTTGTAACCCACCTTGCGCGAGTAGGCGATGGCGTCAAGGAAATAGGGTGAAAGCGTGGGCTCGCCACCGGAGAATTGGACGCTCATTTGCCGCTTGGGCTTGATGGTGACCGCGTTGTCAAGCATCTGCTTGATCTCTTCCCAGGTGAGTTCGTGGACAAAGCCCACCTGGTTAGCGTCCATAAAACATGGATCGCACATCATATTGCAGCGGTTGGTCAGGTCAATGGTGAGCACTGAGCCCCGGCCGTTGGTGATCGTCGATGTGCCGTGGTGGTGCAGCTTCTCGTCGTTGTGAGCGCGCATGTCGCGACCCGGGAAGCTCTCTTCCAAATGCTTGAAGAAGGCCGGATCGATCGACATCACGTCTTCGAAATGACCGTGCTTGGGGCAGTCCTTCACCATCAGGATCTTGCCGTCGCGCTCGATGATCTGGGCCTTGATCTCACCGACTTTTTCATTGAGAAGAATTTCGTGGGGAAGCTTGCCGTCGAGGATTTGTTTGCGGATTTCGGGCACGCACTTAGGGCACAGCGAGTCGGTGGTGCGCGGCCAGCCCAGAGGCGGCTTTTCCTTTTGCCAGCTCTTCAATAGCGGCTTCTCGCTCCACTTGGGGGTGAAGGAGGGATTGGGGCTAATGCGGTTCAGGCGCTCAAACACCACCCAGGCGCTCCGCGCCGCGAAAACCGCGGCCTTTTCAGCATACTTGACGGCTTTAGCCATAAGTCGAATCTCCCTCTAGAAAATTTGCTTGCAGCAATCCGGTTGTGTAATTCTGCCGCCGTCGATCCTGGCGGGCGTAAAACTCATGACAAGGGTAATTAGGCGGGGCAGGCTACCCAACACCGGCACAGCGAATGGAGATTTCAAAGCAGCGAATGGGGAGAAAGGCAGGCGGAACGGTCGATCCAGGCGGGTTGCCTGAAAGCGGCTAAACCCTTTCACAACATGGAAATCAGTGCGATTTCCCAAGAGATACTCTCCTACCTTCAACCCGCTGAAGGCGGCTCTCACAGGGCGAGAATAGCCGTATCTTGGCGGCGTTTGATGCTCCCATGGTCGCGGCAGTGCGTATCCCAGCAACGCTTCGGGCAAACTTTTCCGCCGCAATCGGTATCGGGGCGCCGAAAATGTTCGCCAGCGGCCGCGCAGCGTTGTAGGTTCGGCCAGGTGCAGATCGAATCCCGGCCGCCCGGGATTTCTCCCATGAATGTTTCCTCTTTGCGGCGATCAGATTCTTAGTCGCATATTGGATGATGTCGGAAGCATGCGAGGCATCGTTGGGATTGGTGGCATATCGGCCCCCGGACCTGGACTGAATCCCGTGACACGTCTCAGATTGACTTTGGAAAAGGGTGTAAAAGAGCGGGTCAAAAATTTTGCGTCCGCGCGCAACTATCCCGCATCGCGTTGGGTTTCCATTATCGGCAGCCGGTAATACCAGTCAAAAACCACAGCCGTTGCCAAGGTTCAGTCCAGCGATGACTCCGTGCGCGTGCGCGTGCGCGCCCGGGAACGGTCCAATTCCAGCTTCTGCCTGCGGCATCTTCTGGAATTAAGTGCTGCGCCCCCAGGCGCGGATTCCGCGCCAATTCCTGAAGATGCTTCTTGGACCAAAGTGGCCTACCCCTCTGTCCCGGTGTGACCGCTCGGTTCCCGGTGGAGAAGCTTGCCATGCAAGCTAACTCCGCGTTCGCTCTGCATAAGCCACGGGTGTTGCGCAGAAAGTGACCAACTCCCATGTCCAGCTCGTTTTTTGAAAACCCATTGAGGCTGACCTACCTCCTGCTTGCTGCCGCAGCGCTCGCCGTGACGGGCTGCAGCAGTTCGGTGATGAATAGCGCCAACCCTTCCAGCGTAACGGGTCCGGAATTTGTAGTCGCCACCGACATGCCGCTGGCCAGCATCACGTCCTTCCAGGTGCAGATCGAGAGCATCGACGCCATCGACTCCAACAACAACAGCGTGCCCTTGTTGAGCGGCCAGCCCACGGTGGATTTTGCGCGCTACAACGGACTGCAGGCGCTGATGTCCATGAACAGCGTTCCCGCGGGAACATATAACAGCGTGAGCATCACGCTAAGTTCTCAAAATGCCTCGGTCGGGTATCTCAACACCAGCGGCGGAGGCGCACCCACCATTCAAACTGCGACGCCCACGTTTACCACAACCACAGCGAACGTGACCTTGGCCAAGCCATTCAAGGTGGTCGAAGGAGGATCGCCGGTGGGCCTGCGCGTGGATTTTGACCTGCATAAGTCGATCACCATCGACTCCAGCGGCAATGTCAGCGTCACGCCCACATTGAATGTGAGCGTGGTCGCCAACACCGATAACGGCGGCCACATCGACGAACTCGATGGCGGCGTGGTGAGTGTCGACAGCAACGCGCAATCATTTGTGGTGCAGCGCGCCGACGGCCTGCAAGTAACCATCAACGTCAATGGCCAGACCGAGTGGGATGGCGACGCCTCGTTCGGTGCTCTAAATACCAGCAGCATTGTCGAGGTGTCCGGCGCATTTGACAAAGCCTCGCTCACGCTCGACGCCGACGAGGTGGCGATCCTCTCCGATAGCGGATTCTACGCCGCCGGCCAGGTGACCTACGTGACTCCGCCCACGGGAACGGCCACGAGCTTCGACCTGTATGTGCGCGGACTGCTACCAACGAACACCGGGCTGAGTCTAGGTCAGATTGCGCAGGTGAATCTCACGGGCAATGAGAAATTCTTCATTTACTGGATGCACAATCCCTTCACCGAATTCCTCTTTAACTCCAGCGCCATGGTGGCTGGCCAAGCCGTGGCTGTGGGGGGCCCGGCAACCGGCGCAGCCAACGCCAACGCAGTTACGGTGAAGCGGGTCACGCTGCGAAACTGGGGCTTCAACGGAACCGTGGTGGCGGGCAGCGAGAACCCGGGGCAAGGCACGTTCCAGATGCAGGTGAACGGCTTCGCCGGCGTTATCATTCCCGAGACCATCACTGTCTATTTGGGAGGTAACACGAACTTCCGCTACGGCCTCGGCGCGTTTAGCGATATCACCGACGGTCTCAACCTTCGCGTGGTCGGGTTGCTGCTGAAGAATCCAACCACCGGTCAGGTGGTGTTGCTGGCGCGTCACGTGGATGGATTGGATCTGACCGACACAGCCACAGCCGCGTTCGAATAAACCAAGCCGGAATTCTCCTGCGCCGGAGCGCGAAAGGTCGGGCTCCGGCGCAATTATTATGGCGCGAGACACTGCTGCTCGACCGTGCGCGCTCAGAAGAGATCCGTGATGGGCGGAAAAGTGAGCAGCAAACTCAAAATAAGCAGCGCGACAGCTCCAATGGCCACCGGCCTGATGGCGACATCTCGCCGTCGCCAGAGCCCATGAAAGACAGCCCAGGCAACGAGCCAGGCGACGACCGCACATGTGGTCACGCCGGAGAGCGGTCCGGTGGGCTTTGAGAACGTGAAGAAGTTTTGCAGAGCAGGAAGCTTGTCGCCCGCTATGGCAAAGACGGCGAGGAAAAACGCCCCGATGCCGGCTGCAAGAATGGCTGCTGCCCCAGCGCCGCTTGGCGGGACCGCAACGGCCTGTTCAGCGGGAGTAATGGAAGTAGCAGGAAGGCTCATGATCATTCTCCGTAAACCATGTGCAGGGTCGGGCCACCCTCGACGGGCGCGTGCTCGACCGGCATCGCGCCGAAGAAGCCAGCGATTCCGGCGGCGAGAAACGAGACTAGTGTAAAGCAGAGCACGGTCGAACGAAGCGGCGCATCGCGCCGGAGGTTGCGGCCGTACTGGAAGAACACCACGGTGGACATGGTAATCGAGAGAGGCGCGAGCCAGGCCACGTGTTCTTTCCATTCCATGCCGATCGAGTGCCGGGCGCTGGTGGTGGGGCTCGCCAACAGCAGCCTTTGCGGGAAGGCGCCAAGTTTCGTCGTTCCCGGCGGTGGCGTAGCACGATACCACGGATAGATCACGTAGGTCCCGGTAAGCACGGCAGCCCAGGCCAGCACCGCCATGGCGGTGAGATACACGCGTAAAAACCTTTCGTCGCGAGTCCCAGGCTGGTTATCGGTTTGAGCCAATAGCGCCGCCAAAGTTCAATCAGCGCTCCCGTACACGCCAGCAGATACAGGCCGTCAAAGCCCATCCCGTGAATCAGAGTCTAAAGACTGCGCTCGGTCATTTCCATAATTTGGTTTCTCCGCCTGTGCGATTGCGCTTCGGAGAGGCGGCTGCGGGCGCTCAGAAATTCCGGCCGATACCGAAGCCATTGCCTCCCGGCGCGCCCCCGAACATTCCGCTCGCAGCCGGCACCTTCGCGTCTTTTCCCCAGCTCCAGTACATGCCCACGTACGCATAGTTCTCAGTCTGGCCGGCCACTGAGTGGCCGTAACAAAATAAGAACTGTTCGTTGGGATTATGTTTGAAATGATAGTAGCCGCCCAGATCGATCATGGTGGAAGCCTGCGTCTGCGGCGCGGCAAATCCTTCCCTTCCGTGGGAAAACACCTCGCCGCCGAACTCCAACCGGTCCCCCGGAAAGGTGTACTTGAGCAGGAACCCGCCATAAGGAAAGTCACGGTATTGCGTTTGCGGAACTACGGTTTCGCCCGCGCCTCCATCGAGCAGCCAAGGGCCAATGTTCTTTTGAAACCAGAGAGGAAGCCGATACCACGCTTTTCCCACACCCAGTCCCTTGGCGTAATTACCGGTCGGCATTTCAAACATGGTGAAGGTGCCAATCTGCGGAATGTGCTTGCTCTCCTTGATGTAGGCGATCTTGGCGCCCAGTTCCATATCGATCAGGCCAAAATACGTTCCGCCAACGCCGCCGGGGAGATAGACAGGGTTGTTCGACGGAGCGACGACGCCCCACGGCAGAATGGCGTGGAGCTGCACCCGGGGAACCGCGCCCCAGTTGAATTCGAACGCCGGCCCAGTAGAATCCATTTCCACCGGCGTCCCATCCGCTCCACCAAAAATGTAAAACTCGTAATGTTTGTAATCGACCGGGACCGGGTCGTCGATCTGGTAGGGAGGTCCCTGCGCCCAAAGTTTCCCACCGCATAGAGAAAATAAGAAGAGGAATGACAATACCGCCAACCAACGACGACGAGTCCTCATCCAAAATCCCTTCACAACAAAATTGTCGGCCTGGTGAGGAAAAACGAGCGATCTGCTGAGAACTAGATATATATCGAAATTCGATAATAGGCAATGCGTGGCTGGCGGTATGAAGATATAGTGAATCCTATGGTGGATCACAGGCGGGAGTTATTTTACGGCCTGATTCGCATCCATGTGCTCGTACACGCCTCTCAGGAGCCGATTTTCGGGCTGGCGATGAAAGAGGAGTTGGAGCGGCACGGTTATCGCATCGGGCCAGGCACACTCTACCCGCTTCTTCACGGGATGGAATGCGCCGGCCTGCTGCGCTCGCGCAGCGAAAAGGCCAATGGGCGCGAGCGACGCGTCTATCGGATCACCGCCTCCGGCAGGAAGGCCCTCGAAACGGCCCGGGCGAAGGTGGATGAATTACACCAGGAGATTCATGAGGCGCACCCGCGCATCAGGTGCGCCCAACTACAGCACTTCTCCGCCTGCTCTATACCGAAGCCGGGAACGTAAGTGGCGATTCCGTCAAAGAATCGCCACCTTCGATAGAAATTGCAAGGGATACATTTGAAGGAGAAGTGCTCCGATGGAGGGCCTCAAACCAAATCATGCTTTTTGCTTTTGGCTACTCGTAAATCGCTGCATCGGGAAGACGTAGCGGCCTCCGATACCAATGCGTGCGCGCGCCGACAACTACGGCGCCGATCAAAAGCCAAATGCTGCCCGCGATCTTAGCCGGGCTCGCCAGTCCCCACCAGATGATCGCGCAAAACGAAAAGCCGAGCAGCGGAAGGACGACGTCAGTCAAGAAGTTTCTTGAGCGCCCGGGAGGACAATGAAGCCAGTATTGCCAAAACACCGCGGCATTCACCCCCATGAAGCCGAGGAAGGCTCCGAAGTTGAGAATTTCGGCGGTTAAGTCGAAAGTGAGAAACTGCGCTCCGACAAAGGCGGCCACACCGATAAGGATTACATTCAGGTCTGGGGTATTATGCACGGGGTGAATCCTGGCGAAAATGCGCGGCGGCAGGACATTCTCGCGCCCCATGCCGAACAGCAATCGTGCGGCGCCCACCTGCGCGGTGAGCCCGGAGCCGACTTGCGCCACCACCAGCAGCAGGGCCGTGGCTTGCAACAGTAACAGCCCGCCGACCCGGCCGGTTACGTCGACAAAAGCCGTTTCGGGGTTATGGAATGACGAATAGTCCGGCCAGACAAGCTGGCCTAAATACATCAGAAGCGCGCCGAACAAACCAGTGAAAACGCAGACGCCCAGCGCGGCAAGCATGACGTTTCTGCGCGGATTGTTCACCTCTTCAGCCAGTGTGGTGACGGCGTCGAAACCAAGGTAAGTGAGAGCGGCAAAGGACGTTGCTCCGACAATGCGCCGTACGCTGAAGGTTGCTGGATTGTAAAAAGGCGCGAAAGAGAACAGGCCAGCTGCGCCGTGACGGATCAGCAAATAGCGAACGGCAAGAACAATGAAGCTGAAGAGCACGGCAAACATCAGGAAAAGCAGAATCCGGTTAGTGCGGGCCGTCGAGCGGATTCCATGCAGATTGAGCAGCGTGACGCCGGCGGCGAAAATGGCGCTGCCAACCACAAACGGCAACCAGGGAAGCGCCCGCTGGAGATTGAGCGCCGCGTAGATTACGCAGAACACAGGAATCACCAGGTAATCGAGCAGCATGGCCCATCCGGCGGCAAAACCCAGGATAGGATTAATTCCGCGGCTGACGTAGGTATAAGCGGAACCAGCGGAGGGATAAAGTGACGCCATTCTTCCATAACTGATCGCGGTCAGGATCATGGCCACCATTCCCGCCAGGATGGTCACCACTACGTAGCCTCGGGACCGCTCGTCGGCCAACCCGAATACGGTGGCCGTGGCGCTCGGCGTAACGGAGACAACACCGTACCAGAACAAGTCCCCGAGGGATAGTACACGTTGAAGATGCGGTCCGGTGGTGGAACCCGACAGATCTGCGATCGCTTCGCTCATAGGCTGTGACTCGTTCATTACGAGGTTTGCAGGCCCTGTGAAAGTTGCGAAAGGCCGGCTTTCACATCAGTGGGGTCGGTCAAACCACGGCATTTTTGAATTGCATACTGCGCCAAAATATCTGTCCAAAAAATATCGCTGGATGTAGGGGCGCCAGCAAACCTCGCGAGATTCGAAATCTTCGAACGGGAGGCGTAAATGTCATTGCAGTATATGGTTGGCTCCGGTTAAAAACAACAGCAACTTTCATGCATAAATTCCGGCGCCCCGGCTGATGGATGAGTGCGATAAGAGTTTTTCGGCAAAGAGAGAATTGCCGCCACAATATTGACTATTGCCAGATCGAAGTCAGGGAGGCGGGTCATCGAGATGAGCGAAAGGTTGACGATTGAAGCATTCTAAGCCAACGGCGACCTCGCGCCGAAGCCAGGAATCGACCTTCCAGCACATCAGTCACGCGGAACTTTAGATGGCCGGCCCGCCCTTGGATGTCAATGAACACAGTTCGTTCACGTAAGGACGACGAAAATGCCTTTCATTGGGCGTGCGTGATTATCGGCTGTGGGTAAGCGCCTGACCATTTGTGTTCGCCGGCTTGCCGCGTCCCAGTCTCCACGAGCTTTCTGCTTGGGCGCCGATTTTGCGCATATTCTGAATGGTTGCTTCCATGTTATAGCGGACGTGGGCTCGCATCGCGGCGTCCGCCCCCAACGGATCGGTCGAAGAGATGGCCGCGACAAGGTCGGAATGAAATTGAGAGGGAACCGGCGGCTGTTCGCCAACCAGATCGAACATCCAGTTATAGAACAGAACGTCGTTGCTCTCGATCAACTGGCAAAGAGCGACGGATCCGGAGTACTCCGAGATTCGCATATGCAGCTGCACATGCGCTGTATTGACTTTGAACACCAGCGTTGCGTCGTCCGGATTGGCATATCGCACTTGATAAAGCCCATCCAATTCCGCCGCCCTCTCACGCAGCTCGCGGCGTTCGGCCATCCCGGCCCGTTCCGAAAAAAGCCGCGCCGCCTGACTCTCCAACGCTTCACGAATGATAAAGCGGTCGCGAATATCCGCCTCCGTAGGAATGCGAATTCGGGTTCCCACCTGCGGCTTGCTCTCGATCAGGCCTTCCTGAGCGAGCCGCTGGATCGCTTCGGAGACGGGGATCATGCTCATCCCAAGTTCGGCAGCCAAACGCCGGCGCGAAATCGCCGAGCCCAGGGCAAAGCGTCCCGTCAAAATCTGCTCGCGAATCGCCCGATACGCCTGATCCGGCATTCCTTGAAGAGTCGGTCTGGTCCCGTTCCTGGGGTTTCCGGCCATCGCATTCGCTCTTTTTCTCAGTTTCTCATAGCTCATCGCGTCCTACTGCTCCGGTAGTACAGAAATATACGGAACTGAGCGCGCATAGCGCAAATTCTTCGCATCATAACCCATAAAAATCGGCCTGCATAGGCTTCATTCCATCTGCGACCGGTTGAGGGAGTGTCCGTTTTTACTTCCCGCGCAACGGGGCTCGACGGCGCCTCAGAAACGGGAAGAAGAACGGGTTATTTTTTTGTTGACACGCCCGCGAGGAGGCAGTATTTTTGTCTTCTGTCATAACAGTATCAAAGTCACGCCTCCAAAAGATCCGGCGTTGATCCGTCTCTTTACGGTAAGCAGCTCCAGTTCGAAATCGGAAAGGACGACATGCTGCATCTCCAGCCAAAGCGTGTATTTTCGGCGATCGCGGCTTTATTGTTGGCTCCATTGGTGTACTCCCAAGGCAGTCCCCCCATTTCGGCGCCGCTCGTGGTCTCCGGTAATCCTCACTATTTCAAAGACGCCAAGGGCGACGCGGTCATTTTGAACGGTTCCCAAACCTGGAACACACTGCAGGACTGGGGCACGGATGGATCGGTATCCACCTTGGATTTCGACGCCTTCGTCAAGTTTCTTGTGGATCACGGGCACAACTTCACCCTCCTGTGGCGGGTGGAACAGCCCAAATTCTGCGACCTCCCCGTGAACGCCGGCCCGCTTCCCGAATTTGCGGTCTCTCCGCAGCCATGGATGAGAACTGGCCCCGGGAAGGCAACCGACGGCGAACTGAAATTCGATCTCACCAGATTCAACCCTGCCTACTTCGACCGGCTGCGCGCCCGAGTGCAAGCCCTGGATAAAGCCGGAATTTATGCCGGCGTCTACCTGTTCACCGGCGAGTTTCTCAACATTTACCGTTGCTCGACCGATGGCTACCCTTTCACGGGCGCCAACAACATCAATGACGTCGATGACGGCTATCATGACGGGCCGCAGGGAAATGGCTCCATCGACATGACGGCGCCTAACCAAATTACGAAATTTCAGGATGCATTTGTCGACAAAGTCGTCGACACCCTCAATGACCTTCCGAACGTGCTTTGGATCGTTTCCGAAGAAGCCCCGCCTACCTCCCTCTGGTGGAACGACCATCTCATTGCGCACCTCAGAACCTACGAAGCGGGCAAGCCCTATCGGCATCCGATCGGCTACGCGGCGCCCATCCGGACCCCGGACTTCGTCCTGTATAACTCCGAAGCAGACTGGGTGGCTCCCTCCGCCAACATTTCTCCCACCTCCTCCTGCGGAGCGGGGAAGCCCGCGTGCAAAGTCAATGTGAATGACAGCGATCACTCCTATTGGGAGATGTGGCTCCGCACGCCTCAGGAAAATCGCAACTATATCTGGCAAAACGTCTTCAACGGCAATTCCGTGCTCTTTATGGACCCTTATCTCGTGTATTACCCGCGCCAGAACCGGAATATGTGCCTCTCTCCGGCGCACGGAATCTGTACGGCTCCAGATCCGCGTTACGAAAACTTCAGAGACAATCTCGGCTACGCGTTGAAATTCGCGGGCGAATTGAATCTCGCCAAGGCCACTCCGCAACCGACGCTCAGCACCACTGGCTATTGTCTTGCTCAAACTCCTTCGCAAGGCGCGGCGTACCTGGTCTACTCACCGGCAGGCCGCAGGTTTGAGGTGGATTTATCCGCCATGCCCTCGTCGAGGAGACTCTCGGTGGAATGGTTCAATCCGGCCACTGGCGAAACGCTCGGCAAAGATCCGATTTCCGCCGGTTCCCACGCGCAATCATTCACTCCGCCTTTTAGCGGCGACGCCGTCCTCTACCTCGCAGACACAGCGGAACACGCCACCTCCGGCGACCGTTAATTGGGCCTTGTCGACGCTTACTGAACGTCAGTATCTATTCTGGCTCTAACTGACAAGAGACTGAAAATACAAGTGTTATTAGGAAGAAATTTTCTATTGACAACAAAATCCAGCAGAGGTAGATTGAACTGCAATCACAGTAAGCACGAGGCGTCTTCCCTTATCCCTTATCAAAGTTCGAGGCCGTTTTTAAATTCCATGTGGCGCCAGGGTCCGTTGGTGACGTGAGCGGAGGTCGGAAAAATGACTCAACGAAATTGGTGTCGCGATTCGATCGCGAGGCGCACGATTGCCCTCATGCGCCTCTTCGCCGTCTGTTTCTTAGGCCTGCTCCTTTCGCCCGGCCGAATGGATGCACAGGTCGAAAATGGCATTGACGGGACGGTCGTCGACTCTACCGGTTCCGTGATTGCCGGCGCCAATGTGACGGTTACAAACGCCTCAACAGGCGTGGTGTCGCACGGCGTCACTTCGTCTGCGGGCACGTTTACGGTGATCAATCTGACTCCCGGCGACTACTCTGTCGCTGTGGATGCGGCGGGATTCCGCCGAGTGACAACGCAGGCGTCCGTCGAAGTCGCCAGGATGGCGTCACTCAACTTCACGATGGTTCCCGGCGCCGAGACACAAACCGTCACGGTGTCAGCGGCCAATATCATCTCGCTCGATACGGAGTCCCCCGGGATAGGCACCACCCTCGAGCCCGAACTCGTGCAGACCGCCCCCATCGAGATCAACAGCATGGCTCGCCAGATTGACGAGTTTATGTACACCGCTCCTGGCGTTCAGGGTAACTCCAGTTCCCATACGATCAATGGCGGCGTAAATTACGAGAACGAAGTGCAATTTAACGGTGTCCCGGTGGCGTTCGCCGACTACGCCGGCAACCAGACCAATATCAACCCGCCCTATGAAATGGTGGACGAGTTCCGCGTCAACAGCTCCACATTCGACGCGCGCTACGGATTGGGGATGGGATCGGTTACTTACAACATGGCGTCCGGCTCGAACGTGCTTCATGGAGACGCGTTCGAGATTCTCCGCAATCAATTGTTCGACTCCGATGGATTCTTTCCCACCCACTTCGGCGCCAACGGGAAGCCAATTCCCCCGGTCGATCAGCAAAACAACTACGGCTTTTCCATCGGTGGTCCCGTCGTCCTGCCCAAGCTGTATCACGGAAGAGATCGCACCTTCTTCCACTTCAGCTCCGACTGGTTCAAACAGAATCAGGCCCAGAACGCCATTGGCACCGTGCCCACGCCGGCAATGACACAAGGCGATTTCAGCAGCTTCGTGGACGCCAACGGCAATCTGATCCCCATCTATGACCCGATGACGGGCCAGCCCTTCCCTCAGAATAAGATTCCGCCGCAGCGCTTCAGTGCGGTCGCCAAAACTGTCCTTCCATCCATTCCGGCGCCCGACCGCCCAGGCATTGTTTTTGGTCTTCAGGATAACAAGTCCCCTGCCGTTCATTCGTTAGCTATTTCTCAGTTCCTTTGGGGATACACCATCGATCATAACCTGAGCCAGACCCAAAATATTCACTTTAGTCAATGGCGCGACAGGCTAACCTCCCCGTTCTTCAGCCAGTCCGCCATCGTGCCCCCAACCAACGAGTTGCAAAGCTTGGTGAACAACGGCGACCTTGGCTCCGGGTTTTTATTGAATTACACAAAAACCATCAACAAGAATCTGGTGGCCACGGCAGGCGCGGACTGGATTGGAAACATCCTCGGGCAACATGACGCCTTAACGGGAGTCAACTTTTCGGGTGTCGTCAGCGGCACAACATTTCCGGATACTGGCTTCGACGGTCAAAACGCGATTACTAACTGGGGCGCCTATGGCGGCGGCTACATTTCCGGCTTTACTGACAACACCAATCGGCGGTTGGGCGTTGTCGTCGTGAACAACTGGCTCTGGACCAAAGGGAGGCATACCCTGAATTTCGGCGGAGAAGTTCGCCGCGCGATGCAAGATCTCTTGGATTGCGCGGGATGCGGCGGCGCATTCTCCTTCAGCCAGAGGTCGACCTCGACTCCCGACGCCAGCGATCCCAACTTCGGCAGCTACGGCAGTTCGTTCGCCAGCTTTCTTTTAGGCTTGGTGGACTCGGGAACGCGGATTGAGTCGAGTGAGATCAAGTTAAGAAACAAAGCATTCTCTTCTTACATACAGGATGACATAAAACTGACCGACCGCTTAACGGTGAACGCCGGCCTGCGTTGGGACATCATGGTTCCCTTCACGGAGGATCATAACGAGATTCTTTATGTGAATCAGACAGAACCCAATCCCGGCGCCGGCAACCTACTGGGCGCTATGACTAAGTTCGGATCGTGCGACGGCTGCGCCGATCTTACCCGCGCGGCCATCCACTGGAAGAACTTTGGCCCGAGATTGGGTCTGTCGTTCCAGTTGAATCCCAGAACCGTGATTCAGGCTGGATTCTATAAAGTCTTTTTGGATGGCGGCGCCTATGAATTTGGAACCTCCCAAGCCGCTTTATATATGACGAGCCTTCTGCAGGGCGAATTTTACCGCAACACCACCCTTACGAGCGCACCCGGATACGGCAGTTGGGATACGCTCGCCATGCCCCTCCCAAGCCCAACTCCATTCACCCCGGAGATCGGCAACGGGAACGGCTTTGTTGTCGGCTTCCTGCCTAAGTACTATGGCATATCGCCATACGACCAAGCCTGGGATTTCAATGTCCAGAGACAGCTTCCGTGGAATCAGTTTCTGACCGTAGCCTACGTTGGCAACCGGGCCATTCACCTTCCAGTCACCTTGCACCAGCTCGACCAGCCTCCTCTCTCCGTCCTTCAATACGGAAACCTGTTAGGAGAGCTCGTAACTTCTCCCGACGCTGTCGCCGCCGGCATCCAGATTCCTTATCCGGAATTCGTGCAGCAATTCGGAAATTCGGCCACGGTGATCCAGGCCCTCGAGCCGTACCCGCAATTCGCGTCCTTCGGCAACAATTACGAGAACGATGGAACGGCGTTTTACAACGCGCTTCAGCTTCAAGGCGAAAAGCGCTTTTCGAACGGTCTCAGCTACATGGCCGACCTCACGCTGGCGCGGCTCATGTCGAACACTCAGACCGGCTCCGCGATCTTTTCGCCCAACGGGGAGAATTCGGTGAACGAGAGGCCGGAATATGCGCCATCGTCAATCGATCAGAAGTACATCTCGAATTTTGTCGCGACCTATACGCTGCCGGTTGGCCCCGGACAAAGGTACCTGAATTCAAGAGGTCCTTTGGGGCAGTTATTGGGCGGCTGGCAGATGAGCGCGCTCCTCACGTATGCCGGCGGCAATCCGATGGGCGCGACCAACAACTACAATCCGCTGCTCGTAAACGGCTTCGATCGGCCCAATATCGTTCCTGGCGTAAGTCTCGCGACGTACAGCTACAGCCGGTCGAAGCAATATTTCGACGGCAAGGTTCCCGCGCCGCCGATCCAATTCACGACCAATGCCTTCCAAAACACCACGGCCTTCCAACTCGGCGACGCGGTGCGGGCCTATGCGGCCCTGCGGACTCCGCCTTTAAGAATTGAGAATTTCGACGCCATTAAGTATTTTCGCATCTCGGAGGGAGTAAGAGCCAGTTTGCGCGTTGACTACTTCAATGCCTTTAATCGAACTCAGCTCCAAGCTCCTGACACTAACTCCCTGGACTCCACATTCGGTCAGATTATTAACTTGAGCTCGCAAATCAGCAACCGGCAAGGCCAGGCGACGTTCCGCGTGCAGTTCTAGGCAAGAGACTTTCTAGTAACTCTTCCGTAATACAATGAGTGGTGGAGGGCGGCCCGTGTCAAAACCGGAAACCGCCTTCTTGGACCGCTAGGTCAGAAGCACTTGAGTTGAATGCCGGAAGGCAGGGACATTCATTTGTTGAAATCCGACATTAGTACGCCGGCGCTATTGCTCGACCTAAGCGTTATGGAGTCTAACCTGAAGAAGATGGCCGCCTTCTTTCAGGAGGGCCCAACCCGTTTGCGTCCCCACTACAAAAACCATAAGTGCGTGGCTCTCGCGAGACGGCAGATCGCGTGCGGCGCCATTGGGATGAGTTGCGCGACCCTCAGCGAAGCGGAGGCGCTCGTGCGCAGCGGGGTGCAGAGCGTCCTGGTTGTGAATGAGATCGCGGGAGCCGCCAAAATCGAGCATTTCGCCAACCTCTCGCGAGACTGCGACCTGATTGTTGCGGTCGACAATGAAAGAACGATTGCAGCACTCGCTGCCGCGTCTACTCGCTTGAAGACGCGGCTTAACGTCGTCGTCGACGTCGATACAGGCATGGGCCGTTGTGGAGTGGCTCCGGGAGAATCGGCTCTGGCTCTCGCACAATGCGCGCTTGCGCAAGGTCTCCGGTTCCGTGGTTTGACGGGTTACGAGGGACATTGTGGCCGCATGCAGCCGGGTGCTGACAAAATCAATGCCGTGCATCGCGCCATGGACAAGCTTGTCGGCACGGCCAACCTCCTCCGAGCGCACGGCCTGGACGTCGAAATTGTAAGTGCGGGCGGAACAGGGACCTATGCGATCACGGGAAGATTCCCGGGAGTTACTGAAATTCAGGCCGGCTCGTATTCGCTGATGGACACCGACTACCGCAGTGTTTGTACGGATTTCGACCTGGCCTTGAGCGTGCTCGGAACCGTTGTCTCCAAAACCGGCAACGAGCGGTTCGTCTTGGACATCGGCTTGAAGGCGATCAGCGGTGAACGTGGTTTGCCGGTTCTGAAGAATATGGAGGGCGCCTGGCTTCGGCGCCTCAACGCCGAACATGCCATTGTCGATATATTGGACCCCAAATTGCCTGTACAAGTCGGCGATCAAGTTGAAATTTGGGCTCACTATAGCGACGCTACCGTGAATCTTCATCGCCGGATGTATGGAATGCGTGACCGGCAAGTGGAAGAAACATTTATCATGGAAGGATAAGTTCGGCGCGTTCGGCAAATGAGTCGCTCAGTTTGAGCTTTTCGCGCGAACGCATGCGCCGATCGACGTAAGTCGACGCGGGTCACTTATGCTGCCGGAGGAGTAACAAAATCGTGAATGTCTTCAAAGGCGGAATCATCGGGTGTGGGTTCTTCTCTCAGCATCATCAGGAGGCTTGGAGGCGAATGCCTAACGTCCGGATTGTGGCCGCTTGCGACAGCTATCTCGAACGGGCTCAGGCAGCCGCCGGGCATGCATATGCTTCCGCAGACGAAATGTTGAATGCCGAGGATCTCGACTTTGTCGACATTGTTACGCGCTCGGATACCCATCTGAAATTGATTTCCAGGGCTGCGGAAAAGGGCTTGGCCATTGTGTGCCAAAAACCTCTGGCTCCAGATTGGGAGATCGCCTGCCGCATCGTTGAAATCGCAGCAGCGAACCGGGTCCGGCTCATGATCCACGATAACTGGCGATGGCAGGCCTGGTATCGAGCGGCGCACAAGATGATTGCAAGGGGCGATATCGGCGCTCCTCTCGGCTACGGATTCCGATGCCGATGGAACGATGGAGGCGGCGACAAACCTTATCCAAAGCAGGCCTATTTTCGTGACATCCGCCGTCTGATAATCGATGAAACGCTGGTGCACCACATAGATACAGCACGCTTTCTGTTTGGAGATATTTTATCGGTCTATGCGCAAGCCAGAAGAGTTAATCCGCGTATACAGGGTGAGGACCAGGCGATCCTCACTTTGCGCCACGCCAACGAAGTCGTGGGATGGATCGACGGTCATAGTTTCTTGGCCCATGAAGACGCTGGTCCGTCTCTGGATGAGACTATCTTCGATGGGGAATCGGGAGCTATTCGCATCACCTCGCTGGGTGAAATATGGTCCGGACGCGTAAAGATCTGGGCACATCACTCTTTAAATGGATATCGCGGTGATAGCGTGTATGCTACGCTCCATCACTTCATATCCTGTCTCGAAACCGGCCGGCCCTTCGAATCGGAAGCCCGCGAATATCTTGAAAAGACATTTGCGGTAGTCGAAGCCGCTTACGCAAGCGTTCGATCAAACCGCTGCGTCGAGATTGCCGAGATTGTGGCGCCGATTGCACCGTAACTTCAGTGCGCGAGTTTGCCCCCGGTCGCTTCCGGTTTGTTTTGATTTGCCCGGGAGCCCAAAGTGCCTAACTCGACCCGACTGGTGGATCATCATCCCTTACTGAAATAACTTCCGTAGGAACTCGTATCGCGGGCGCAGGTTATCGGGTCCGGAAGTAATGGACTTGTCCAGATGGATCAGGGTGTTATCGCCATCGTAACTCGGCCACAACGGAAGTCCCGGTCCGTTCGGGTTACTCGTCTTGGCAAAATTGGTCCAGTAACTCATCATTTGGTCGCTCAGCATGCGGTCCTCAGAGCGCCAAACCGAGCCAGGCCGCGTATCCAAGGTTCCAAAAACATACTCTAATTCGTCACCGTGGAAGGCAAACGAGCCCGGATGGAATTTGCTCGGCGGCGCCGCCAGTTCGAAACGATACCGATAGAGCGGCAGCGCTGGCGCCTTTCCATCTAAAGATGACGGATTGTTCTCCGGAAATCCGGTCATCCGGTGGGTCTCGATCCACTCCCACATACCGAAGCCGATAAACGTGTCGCTTTGGTAATCTTGCGCCGACAGCGTGGCCTGTTGATCGGTCTTTCCCGGATAAAGTCGGAGAAAATCCCCAGCCCGTTCGCCGAATTGTGTGGATGCATACGTATTCCAGTTCTCTGTTGTCATTCCTCTCGGCGCAGGACTGCTCTCCTCTCGGTTCCATCCCGCCAGCAACGGGATATGAGCCTGTTTTCCAGCTGCATAAGTGTCGGCCACCGGTTCTGTGAGCAACTTTCCGTCGATGTCCTGCCAAAACGCAGGCCTGTTCCTCGTCGCTTCAAGAATTGTTGTCGCGGGCAACGAGCGCGGTTCCGCGAGTGTTGTTACATGCAGAGAGGCGAGCCACTTTTCATCTCTCTGTTCGCGTTTCGCCAGCGGCTCGGTTACAGCTAAACTACCGGGTAAGCCGGCGCCCAGCGCGCTGCCGCTCTCTCCAATGGCCTTCTGAAACAAGCCTCGCGCTAAATTCGACGCCATCAGCAGGCTCACCGCAACCGATCCCACGCTTTCGCCGAAAATGGTCACGTTGTTCGGGTCACCGCCAAATCCCGCGATATTGTCCCTGACCCAATGGAGCGCGGCTACCACGTCCAAAAGGCCGTAATTTCCCGCCGCCCCACCAGACTCCCTCGCCAGTTCCGCCGTGGCCAGAAACCCGAAAACATTCAGGCGATAGTTGATGGTAACCAGGACGACGCCTTTCGTGGGCAGGAAGTCGCCGTCGAATCGCGGTTCTGAGCCGGAGCCAACTAAGTAGCCTCCGCCGTGGATCCAGAACATCACCGACAGTTCGCTTTTGCTGTCCGCGGTTGCGGGAGTGTAGATGTTCAGGAAAAGACAGTCCTCGCTCTGTCCGCTGTCTTGGAACACTGTATCGTCGTTCGGGATTTGAAGCTGCATGCAATGTGCGCCGAACTTTGTTGCGTCTCGTTCCCCCTTCCATTGCCGGGGTGGTTGCGGCGCCCTCCAGCGCAATTCGCCTACCGGCGGAGCCGAATACGGAATCCCGAGAAACGCCTTGACCTGGCGGTCATGAATCAATTTACCGCGCACGGCGCCTTGCTTTGTATTCACCTTCAGTGAGTCGCAGTGAACAGACGCACATAACCCCACAACGACCCCGATTCCCGCCAAGGTCCGCAATGTTCGCATGCCAGTTTGCATCGCACACTCCCGATTTCCGAATCGAAGAATTCCGAGGGAGGTCTCCTGAAGCCGGCTCCGCCGAAGTCATGGGAGGAATTCCCTTGCGGTCGTCCGACGCAACTCAATTCACTCCAAGACGAACGGATCCCGTAGAACGATGGCGTTGGCGGACGATGGAGAAATGCGTGGTCCGGCACGAAGAAGCCTGCCAACGGCCGGTTTTTTCCTGCGAATCTTCGAGGACCGCCCGATCTAGCTTCTAAAACGGAAATCTCAGTCTAACAAAACTATCTCTTTGGAAAAGTGGAACCGGTGGAGAAACACCTCTCGATTGGGGGTGCACCGGTGGTAAGACGCCAGAGCGAGACAGGAAAGGCTCTCCGCGGGTTGTCTTACGGGCTCTTGCGCTGCAAGACCCACGTAAGGCATCCGTAAGACAAATGTAAGACGGGTGTAAGACGCCGGATGGCCGGCTGACAAAACCGTTCGACCGGCAAGGGGCGGTGTAAGACAGGTCTGGAATGGGCGCCGATGGCGGCAGCTCCATGGTGCGCCGCGCTGCACGGGCCGGGAAGCCAGGGAGCAGAGAGCTGTTGGGGCTGCTCGGCAGTGGCGCTTTCGGCTGCCGGCCACCGCGCCTGGAGGCGAGACAGCCCGCTCGCTGGGACGAAGTCGGTCTTGGCCGCGGCTCCCTCGTAATACAGCTTCCAAAACTCCGGCGTCGCCTGTTCGAATTGCACACTATCTGAGCCAGGCTAGAGCCTGTTATTAACTTTGAAGGGTGCCGCAAGCGAGCAAAATGCCGAAAATCCCAGCAAAACGCGGATTCTGGGGATGCTCGGTTCCGGCTGCGCCTACGATTTCCATTTGTCTTGTTGTACCTTCAAAAATTCCATGCTGATTCCATTGGATTTACGGGCGCAAAGTTAATAACAGGCTCTACGGCGGTTCTCCAATTCCCGTGGAGTTTTGAGGGGCGTGCCAGGTGGCGTTTTCTTGGGAAAAACGCCACTCAACGTTCGAGGTTCTGCTCTACACCAATTGGAGAACCGCTATAGAAGCAAGCTTTTTGTCGCTACAGGAAAGCGGACTTTTTACGGAACTTTCAGCATGAAATGGAAAAGGCCGCTCACCGGCGGCCTTTTCTAAGTACCTCATAATCAGAGGCTTGATTGGTTGCGGGGGCGGGATTTGAACCCGCGACCTTTGGGTTATGAGCCCAACGAGCTACCGGGCTGCTCCACCCCGCAACGTGATTCTAACAATCAAGGAGATGACGGTCAAATTCGACCACGCTCAGGTGACGTCAAACTGCTTGTGTAAATAGACGGAGGGTGCGGGTTTTCCATTTCAGATTGAATCTCTGGAAGATGGAGTAGATGTTTCGATCCACCGATTGCATGATGACAAAGCAAACCATGGGCCGGGTCCTGCGCCGAACTTCGGCGAAGCAGTGTTCGATGACATGGATCGTGCGCAGCTTGCGCCGCAAGTGTTTGGGGAAGCGGCAAAAGGTCGGCAACCCGGCCCGATCGCGATCCAATTTGACGCGCCATGGTCGAATATTTTCGCTGCCCACGGCTGCAAACGACACGCGGCCGATCCTGTCTGGTTGATTGCGCCGCCGACCCTTTCTTCCTTCTCGATTCGTCAATGTGTAGTCCGCCGGCGGCATATCGTCCAGACGTTCACTGTCGAATAGAAGAACCGTACCCTCCGCGTTTCCGCTCTCCAGTCCCTCCTCCGCGCGGCCTCTTTCCCTCTTGACATGCTCAGTGCGGCTCCGCTAGCGTGTGTCACGTATCCCTATGAATGGGCAATTGTTGCGTAAACTATCTCGGTGCACGGCGAGGTTGCTTCTTTATTCTTCGAGGATTTACCGCTATAAAAACATAATGTGGAGAGGTCTAATTGCATGAAACGCTTAACAGTTGGCATTCTGATTGCGTTTGCGGTGGGCAATGCGGCTCCGGCGTTCGCGCAGGTGAAGCAAACCCGGGAACAGATCCTTTTCTACACCTCGGATTGGAAGGGTGACCGCTTCCCCGACGGGCGGCCGAAGGTCCCCGATGATCTGCTCAAACGCGCAGCCAGCATGAGCGTCGAGGACATTTGGGGCTATCTGCGCTCGCACGGCTATCGCTCCCAATACGAAGGCGATTGGCAGGCTCTTCACATGACCGACGAGAAGCCGATTGTGGGCCGGGCCCTGACTGCTCAATACATGCCCACGCGGCCAGATATGCGGAAAGCAATCATTGCCGAGGGCAAATCGGAGGACCGTGTCGCCACCGGAACCAACAGTTGGCCGATCGCGGAGTTGGTCGAAGGCGATGTCTACGTCGCCGACGGGTGGGGCAAGATCGAATACGGAACATTGATTGGGTCGAATCTCGGCAACGGCATTGCCGGTCATACTCACGCCGGCTTTATCTTCGACGCCGGCGTCCGTGACCAGGAGGAGCTCCGCGAAATTCCGAATTTCAACGGAATGTATAAGGGCTATGATCCCACCGCTTGGCAGGATATGGAGCTGACTGGAATCAATGTGCCTGTCCGCATTGGCCAGGCGGTGGTCCTCCCCGGAGACCTGGTGCTGGGCAAACCCGAGGAAGGTGTGCTCATCATTCCCGCCATCCTGGCCGAACAAGCCGTCGCCTCGGCGGAATTCACCTCCCTCACCGACGACTACAACTTCGAGCTCAACCGCGAGGGCAAAAATGGCGGCCAGTTTGAGGGTGGTTGGGACGCGGCCAAATATGACGCCTTCACCAAATGGATCGACCAGCATCCTGAAAAACTCACGATGCCGCGGTCCGAGTTCGATCAATTGCTCCAGGAATCTAAACAACGCGCCATGCGCACACAAGGCGGCAGTGAACCGGAGTTTTGATTTCCGCGCCGCCGGTTACGCCCCCGTCAACCGTTCCATGAGCGCGTCGAAGTCTTCCAGGCGGGCGTACTCGATGACGACCTTACCGTGGCCGCTGTGGTCCTCGATGATGACTTTGAGTCCTAATGCGCGCTGCAGGCGCTCCTGGGCGTCACGAACGTTGGGATCCATCGGCGGCGCAGGTTTGGATTTTTGGGGGCCGGCTTTTTCCGGGTTCAGCCGTCCCTGCACATAGCTCTCGGTCTGGCGAACAGAAAGCGAAAGTGCGGCCACTCGCTGCGCCGCTTTTTCCATTTCCTCGGCATGCTCGAACGCGAGCAGGGCGCGAGCGTGTCCGAAGCTCAGCTCGCCCGACTCGACGCGGGCCTGCACACTGGAGGGAAGTCGAAGCAGTCGAAGGAAATTGGCGACCGTGGCGCGGTCCTTTCCCGTGCGATGAGCCATCTGCTCCTGGGTCATGTGGAACTCACGCGCCAACCGCTCGAAAGCGCGCGCCTGCTCCATCGGATTGAGGTCCGCGCGCTGAAGATTCTCGACAATCGTGATCTCCATCGCCTGCTCATCGGAGACTTGGCGCAGGATGGCCGGAATCGTCATCTTGCCTGCGATCTTTGAAGCGCGCCAGCGCCGCTCGCCGGCGATCAACTGGAAACGTCCACTGGCCAATGGGCGCACCAGCACCGGCTGCACCACGCCATTGGCGCTAATCGAGGCCGCGAGTTCAGCCAATTGTTCCTCGTTAACATGCGAACGGGTCTGGAACGGATTGGGATCGATGTCTTCGAGGGGGATCTCCCGGGGGCGTCCGCTCTCAGCTTCCAAAGCGGGAGCGATGGACCGGGGGAGAAGGGAATCTAACCCCTTCCCCAACGCGCGACGTTTCGATTCTGAGGGGGCCGTGTTCATCATTCCAATTCCCTTCTCCCTCATTCCGCCGGAAGAAGGCGGGAATGAAAGCCAACATTGCGGCAGAATGCCAATCGAATCGGTCGACCGCAAGCTCGGTTTTTCCCGATTAAGAGTAGGGCCAAAATCTGACCCTGGGCTCAGGACGGCTAGGCTTCGCGACTGTGCGCTCCGCCGTTCGATGCTGCTCCATTTTGTTGCGCGCCAGAAACTCTCCCGCGAGTTCGAAATAGGCTTCACTGCCGCGAGATCGGGCGTCATAGAGCGCCACCGGCTTTCCGTGGCTCGGCGCCTCAGCCAGCCGAACATTGCGCGGGATCACGGTTCGGTAAAGCCGCTCACGAAAATGTTCGCGCAGCGTGTCGGTCACTTGCTGAGCAAGGTTCGTGCGATCATCGTACATCGTCAAAAGGACACCCTCAATCGTGAGTTCGGGGTTGAATGCCGAGCGCACGCGTTCAAGGGTTGAGATCAGCTCTGAGATTCCCTCCAGTGCAAAATACTCGGCTTGCATCGGAACAATCAGTATCTCGGCTGCGGCAAGGACGTTCAGTGTAAGCAGGTCGAGTGCAGGCGGACAGTCGAGAACAATCAGGTCGTAGTTTCCCTGAATCGGCTCCAGCGCCCGCCGGAGGCGAACTGCGCGATCCGGCGCGCCGGCCAGCTCAATGTTGATCCCGGTGAGGTTCTTCGAGCCGGGCAAGAGCCACAGACGCTCGATTGTGGTGGGGAGAATCGCCTGTTCGGCCGGACACTCGCCCACCAGTGCGTCGTAAACCGAATGACGATTGTCGTCACGTTGCAGGCCAAGGCCCGAAGAAGCGTTTGCCTGCGGATCACAGTCGGCAAGTAGAACTTTGAGTCCCTCGATGGCGAGGCAGGCGGAAAGGTTGATGGCTGTCGTGGTTTTACCCACTCCGCCCTTTTGATTCACCACGCCGAGAGTTTTACCCATGGAATTCAAGAGTACCGGGAGGTGGTCCGCGCGTGCAGAACTTTGCGCTGTGGAGAATTCGCCAAAGCTGTGGAAAGCGCGCGGAATGGGAAGGACCTGCGGTCGGCAAATGACTGAAGCACAAAAGGTTCGATCAGGGTCGAAAATTGGGCTCGTGCCGCGGGGATAAATGCGGCGCGGTGGAAAAGCTGGCCGAATTTAGACAGAAACGGCGTGTCCTTGGCGCTACGTGCCCCGCGCGAGAATCGACAAAAAATGGCATTTGTTCCACGTGGAACAATGCCGCTTCGACGCTGACTTTCAGTGACGTTCCACGTGGAACACTCCTCTCCACTTGAGCGTTGTCGTTAACCCGGGGACGCGCGCCACTGCATTCCGATTTCGTTGGGCTACAATCCCTCCATTTCTCCGCCCTCCCTGGGTGCGGCTTTGCTGCTCTGTTTTTCTGAAAGTGGTAAGTGTAACTTGGTCACGCCTTTATTGGGCACACCATTCCACCACCGGGTAGGATTTGGAAAACCGCCCTCGGTCCACCCCGAAACTTTGGCGAGAGTTCACCGAGTGGCAAAGAGCACTGGTCGCCGACCCCCGAGGTGGGGGCTCATTCTCGCCAAAATATGGCTGGATGTTGGGCAGTGAGGAGAACCGTTGTTCATCCGGGCCCAGCAAGGGCTTTAAGGCCTCGTTTATCTTGGCTGGCCGAGCTCTTGCCGCCGCAATAACCAGCAACCTTCAAGGGATGCTGAGAAGACGCGAGAAGGATCGCCGGTATATATGGAAAGAACCGGATCCGGCTCACGATTCCGAATCTGCCCGACCTTGCCGTGATTCGGCGGCTTGTCAAGGTCAAGTTTGTAAGCGGACCCGCTGCGCGAGGGCAAGCAGGCGATCCTCCCCACCCGGAAGTCTCGGTGCTGGACTCCAGGAAAATGTCCCTCCAGCGGCCTCTTGGAGCTCGTTCAAATTCCGGGTAGTAGTCATGAGGGCCAGCCATCCGTGCGGTCCCACCCGGCGCGCCGCAGCTTGCGTGGCTTGGGGCATTCGATCGACGGCGCGGAGAACGACGCAGTCGAACGTTTCGGGGAGCGCCTCGGCCCGGCCCGGGAAGACTTTAGCAGTGACGTCGAGAAGACGAACGGCTTCCTGCAGAAATGCCGCCTTCTTCGACTGGGACTCCGCAAGTGTCACCTCTATCTCCGGGCGGCAAAGAGCGATGGGAATGCCGGGGAAACCTGCGCCGGATCCGAAATCGAGCAGCGTGTGGATCCCTGCAGGTAGGATGCGAGCACAAGCGATCGACTCGACAAAGTGGCGGGAAAGAATTCCCTCCTCATCTCGGACCGCTGTTAAATTGATTTTCGAATTCCAGCGAAGAATGAGGGAGAGGTAGCTCTCAAGGCGTTCAATGAGCGGTAAATCCAGCAGCTCCAATCCGTCCGCGGTTAGCAACTGGTTGAGCCGCCCGCCGATCGTAGGCACCACCTCCCTCATGCCTTTGCATCCGGTCCTGTGATTGTCGGCGGCTGCCATCCCTCCGCAGCTTTCACAAAGGCCACAAAGATGGCGCGGGAAAGCGGGCTTTGCCCGTAAGTGCGCTCCGGGTGCCACTGAACGGCCAGAACAAAATGGCCGGGTGCGTCCAATTCAACCGCCTCGATCACACCATCCGCCGGCGAGACCGCGCTGACCACCAGGTTATCGCCCGGCGCACGGATCGCTTGATGATGGCTTGAGTTGACTTGCGTCTCCGGTGGGACATCAGCTCGCCGCAAAGTGCTAAGTCTTGTATTTTCTGCAATATGCACCGGATGCGCCTCCACTACGTCGCGCCCCGGCCGGTGATTGACTTGGGTTCGCAGGTCCTGGATTAACGATCCACCTCGCCAAACATTCAGGGTCTGAGCACCGTGGCAAATGGCCAGGATCGGCTTGCGCAAAGCGAAAGCCTCCTGCAAGAGCAACTCGTCCACCGCCGTTCGCGCCGGATCCGCCTCGCCGCACTCCGGAAGCCGATCTTCGCCATATCTTTCCGGGTCCACATCGTACCGGCTCCCGGGCAGCAGCACCCCTTCAACCTCCGACACGAGCTTCGCCACTTGCTCCGGCGACTTCTCAAGCTCCGTCACCACCACGCTGGCGCCGGCAGCGTCGAGAGCGGCGAGATAGCGCGGCAACGAGCGCTGGTTGTACTCCGGATCGTTGCTTGTAGGCACCGGAATGGCGATACGAACAGACATCGAAGTTTCAGTTTAATTCGGCCGATATGAGTCTGCGTTCCCGGGCCAAACAGTCATTCTTCGTATTCCCAGCGCACCAGCCCTTCCGCATCATCGATAACGACCACGTCGTACCTCTCGATCATGGGCATCAGGACGTTCTCCAGCTCCTGCTTCCAGAGTTGCCCTTCGTAGAACCTTGCTTTCATCGGCTCGCGCGATGCGAGGTCGGGAAAGCCGCGCATGAAGAAGAAAGTATCGGGATCCTCAAGGGAAGGCCAGGGTCCCAGGATCCTCATGCCGATCTCCGCGTGCGCCGGCATCGATTTGGCCCGGAAGATGGCGAGAAACTTCTCGCGGGAGCCAGGCTTGAGTTTGTAGGTGCGCATTTCGATAATCATCCCTTCGCCCCTCCGTACAAAGGATTGCCGGCCGGACTTCCAAACAACCTGCAGCCACCGACAAAAGATCGTAGCAATTTCACGGCACGGCGGCCGGCGCTTCCTTGCCCTCTGCCACGTGTTCCCCGAGCATTTCCTCGATTGCCGCACGCAATTGCGCAGTTACCTCATCCGTCTTGCGCACTGTCAGTCCCTTGGTTTCGATTGGCTTACCGGCGCTGAGCGTCAGTTCGCTGGGAAAAAAATGGTAGGTGTGAATGGGTAATAGATCATAGATTCCGGTCAGTGCAATCGGAACGAGTGGAACCTGCGCTCGAATCGCGAGATACGCCGCTCCGGAAAGAAATGGTTGCAGCTCGCCTGTGGGCGTGCGTCCCCCTTCCGGAAAAACGAACAGAGGCATTCCTGCCCGTAACGCTTTTACGCCCACCCCCAGGCTGGAAAGCGTGGCGTGAGTATTTACGGTGTCAATCGGAATCTGTCCCGACCGCCGCAAATACCACCCAATGAATGCAATGGGCCAGAGCTCCTTCTTCGCCAGGATGCGGAACTGAAACGGCAGCGCGGCAAAGACCACCGGAGTATCCATGTAAGACGTGTGGTTTGACGCATACACCGCCACTGGATGCTTGCGCAGATTTTCCTCGCCGCGAACCGTAAGATTTGAACCCGATATCCAGATGCACAGTCGCGCCCAGAATCGCGCCACCCGGTGCTGCCCGCGGCCGCTCTTGTCGAATGGCGACATGAGCAGAGAAATCGAGCCGCAAACCGCCGTCGCCAGCGTAAACGCCGGGGTTTGGAGCAGATTGCTTCTCCAGCGGTAGAAACGCGGCAGAGGATCGGGCCGCCCGCTCATTCCGCCCCGCCTTTCAATGTCAGGAGCAGCGTACGCGCTTCACCTACCAGGTAAACCGAGCCCGAAATCACCGCCACGCCTCCTCGGGCATCCTTCCCGGTCAACCGCAGCGCTTCTCCGACCGAATCGACGGCCACCGCATTGCTTCCCGTGGCGTTTGCGGCAGCCAGCAAATCCTCAATGCGCGCGCCCCGGGCGGTATGGATTGGCGTCACGATCACCCGTGCAAACAGCGGGAAAAGAATCTGCGCCATTTCGGTAACCGGCTTGTCCCGCAGGCAGCTGAATATCAGCACCTCAGGTTTGCGGATTCCCAAAAGCCCGCGCAAGCCCGCGCGCAGGGCCCAAACGCCAGCGGGATTGTGAGCTACATCCAAAACCCAATCCACCCCATCGCGCGTTATCTGCTCCAGCCGGCCCGGCCATTGCGTCTGGCGAATGCCTTGCCCGATTGACTCCGCGGTCACCGGAAAACCGTGGCGCTCGGCTAGCTCGACGGCCGATGCAATGGCCAGCGCGACATTGCGTCGCTGGTGCGCGCCCTTCAGCGGGGACTTCACGTGGATCCGATCGCTCAGCGCCTCCACCCCGTACTCCTCCGTCGACCCATCCCTTTCCGGCGCAGGCATAAACGGCGCTGCACTCACCACCCGCATGCCCAGTTCCGCCGCGGTTTCACCAAGCACCTGATTCGCTTCCGGATGTTGAGGCAACGTGATCATCGTGCCCCCGGGTCGGAGAATTCCGGCTTTTTCCCGAGCAATTGCCGTGATGGTCGGGCCGAGCCACTCCATATGGTCCAGCGAGATATCCGTGATAATCGACACGAGCGGTTCCGCCACGTTCGTCGCATCCAAACGCCCACCCATGCCCACCTCCAGCACCGCAACCTCGATTCCCCTCTCGGCAAAGTAATTAAGGCCTAGCGCTGTCAGCATCTCAAAGTAGCTGGGCGGTTGCGGCAGACTTCCGTTCAGCACGAGTTGTTGCGCTTCATCCTGAACGCGAAAATAAAGCCGTGCAAAGTCTTCATCGGATATTTCCGCGCGATCGATACGAATGCGTTCATTAACTCTTTCGAGATGAGGCGACGTGTAGAGCCCGGTTTTTAATCCGGAAGTGGTTAGGATCGAGGCCAACGTCGCGGCCGTCGAGCCTTTGCCATTGGTCCCGGCAATCAGCACCGACCGGAATCGGTTTTGAGGGTCGCCCAGTGCATGGAGCAGTGTCCGTACCTGGTCTAACGAAAACTTGCGCCGAGGCTGACCGGCATCCCTATAAAGCTCTGGCACCATGGCGTTAAGTTGATCAATTGCCATTTGGTAGGACATGGAAGCTTCAGTATAAAAGAGCCCGGTTTAGCATCCCTCTTCTCCATCGCAGATAACTCCAAAGGAAATGCAGCTGCCCTCTCACTCGCAGCTTCCGCTATAGCCTCTCAAAGGTCCTACCGGGAAATCACAAGAGACTCGTCGCCTCAAATCCTCAAATTCCCGGTCCAGCTTCAGGACGCAAATCAACTGCGCTGCTTTCTCTTGAAATTTGGCGGAGAACGCATCCCCTGTGGATCAGAAGCAGCTTCGAAGTCTCTGTTTCACCTTAGCTTGAACCAGCGATTCACAAAATGCGGCTGCTTTGCAGAGCCCGTCTCTTAGAGCACTGTGTGAATGGTGGGAAAAGCGGTCCGCTCACGCCGGTTTTCCCCCGATTTACAAATCTCCTCGATTCCACAGGCAAGTTTTAGAAAATTGGCGCCATCGGCAAACCCTTTTCACCCAACTATTTCACCTCGAAACCCACATTTCCAGCCGCAATTACGGAGACTACTATCTTTTTCTCTCATAAAACATATTGATTCTTTCCTTCACCGACGTCGTGTCTGTCCACACCCCGACTCTCATCCTTCAATCCATCCCCGCCTAACCCAGCTTGCCTATGGAATCCAGAAATGCAGCCCGGTTTTCCACGCACCCTGAATTCACGACGCTGGCTACAATCGAAACTGGAAAGCGAGAGCTATTTCCGGCGGGTCGTAAGGTGTTATAAAGTGGGGCCATACCAGGAGATGGCTTCGGGAGCAGAGGTGGAGGATGGCGAGTGTCGAAACCGAAGTGGAGAAGCCGGCCGCGCAGGGGGCAGCAATGGAGATCAGTGTAAGCCGCCAGGATCTGGTCAGGGAACTTACCGCTACGCAAAGCGTCGTCGAGCGCAAGACCACCATCCCGATTCTGTCCAACTTTCTCCTTGAGGCTGATGGCGACCGCTTGCACATCACGGCAACCGACCTGGACCAGGCCATTCGCACCAGCGCGGCCGTCAAGGTAAAAAAGCCAGGCGCCTGCACCATTCCTGCGCGCAAACTCTACGACTACATCAGGCTCCTTCCCGATGGCGAAATCTCCATCAAGCTCCTTGAAAATCACTGGGTGCAAATCCGCAGCGGCCGCTCCAACACGAAAATCGTGGGCATGGCCCGCGCCAATTATCCGCAGGTTCCCGAGTTTCCCGCGGTGGCCGCCATCAGCCTCCCCCATTCTGCGCTCAAAACCCTCATTACCCGCACCATTTTCGCCATCTCCAATGAGGAATCGCGTTACACCCTCAATGGCGCCCTGCTCATCCTCAAGGCGGAATCGCTGGCTATGGTCGCCACCGATGGCCATCGCCTCGCATTCGTCGAAAAACCCAACGAAATCCTCCAAAGCGTCAGCGGCGAAAAGCGCGTGCTCATTCCCCGCAAGGCGCTCTCCGAGTTGCAGCAACTGCTCGCCGCCTCTGAAGACGAAAAGATCGAGTTCGCCGACGATGAGCATACCCTCTTCTTCCGTGTCGGCCACCGAACCTTGAGCACCCGCAAGCTCTCCGGCCAATTCCCCAACTTTGAAGCGGTGATGCCCCGCGATAACAGCAAATTCGCCGTGGTGCAATCGAGCGAGCTTTCGGCCGCCATCCAGCGCGTCGCGCAGTTTGCTGACGAGCGCTCCGGGGCCGTTCGCTTGCGGCTCGAAAGTAATGAACTGAAGATCAGCGCCAATTCCACCGAGTCGGGCGAGAGCGAAGACACCATCGACACCCCGTATTCCAGCGAGCCGATTGCAGTCGGATTCAACTCGGTCTATATTCTCGATTTCCTCAAAGCCCTCAACAATGAAGGCGAGGTCCGCCTCGAATTCAAAGACTCCCAGTCCGCCGGCCAAATGCGTCCCGAAGACCCCGACGCCGAGTACAAGTACCGCTACGTCCTCATGCCCATGCGGATCTGAAGCATCCACACGGCAAGGAAAGCGGCCCGGCACCAATGCCGGGTATTTCGAGCGAGCTCACTGACGAAGTAAGGGCGGGAGGTGAGACCTTACAGGTGGCACGTTTGATTCGATTTGCCCGCGTCTACGTCCAGGCCGGTGCGTTCCTTCAGAACGGAAATCGCTGCATCCCTCACAGCCGGCGCTATTTCCCTAGGCGCGTAGACAAAACTCCGCCACTTGTTGTGAGCGTAGGCACCAGCCCATTGCTCCAGCGGGAAATATTTCTCAATGTTCTCAACTTCTGCGTCCTTGCTTGTCTGGATCAGGGCATTTCCCGATTTGAATGAGGGAATTTCCGGTATGCTGAGCCGGATGTCATGCCTGCTGCACCTTCCGCGATCCGCCAAGCGCTTGTGGATCTCAACTTCCACGCCGCCCAGTTCATCGGGCCTTTTATTTAGGTCGATGAACGTCTGTCTTCCAGCGTCCCAATTCCTGACAGTTCGCCGTGATTTCTCAAGGCAGCGAACAAAGAGGTCGCGGTTCCGAAATCGATTCAGCATGGCCCGCACATATCCATCACCAAATCCGTTCGGCTGCCAGAAGAACTCGTCGTCGGTGGTGTAGAGATATTCCACTGCTTCGGCGAAAGTGATCGATCTCCCGCGGACCGGCACGGCCGCTTGTCTCGGATTCTCACAAATATGCCCGACCATCGATCGAAGCATTGAATCTAAGCACTTAACCTTTTGATGCTGGTAAACAGAGCCAGTAAGCGTCATTTTGCTGAACAAAATCTGTTCCAACGGGACATAGCTTCGCAGCACCAGAACCCGGCCATCCCTATATTTCGCGGTAGATATCATGCTCAGGAATCTGGGAAGATCAACGGTAAGTGCGAGGCCGCAGTAGTAACTGTCCCTCGCGATATAATCGAGCTTGTCCGCATCATAGCCGCTGCTGATGATATTGCCCAGGAACCACTTATCCGGATCATCGTGCCTTCCCAGAATTAGCTTCGAAATCTTCCCAAGGTCAAGCTGGGCCTGGCAGCCCCGATCCACATACTCCTCGAACCACTCCTGAAATCTCCGAGAGGTTACGATCAAATACGACAGCACTTCTCCGGGATTGTTCCTAACGTAGGCGGGTTTGCTCTTAAATTCCTGTAGATCCGACAACAGTGCGTAAATTTGCTCAGACGCATGAGAGCAGAGGCCGTGGCCAACGTCGTGTAGTAGGGCCGCCATCCGCAAATGGGCCAAGTCACCCTTGGACCGATTCGAGTCTCCCGGAAAACTTGTGTCTTCAACATCAGACCGCTCTCGAATGGCAACGAAGCATCGCTCCGCCAACGCTGCAACGCCAAGTGAGTGCTCAAACCTTGTGTGAGTGGCCGAAGGGAACACATAGTAAACCAGCCCAGTCTGCTTTATTCGTCGCAGCCGCTGCATAACTGGGCTGTCTATAACCGCGACCTCGTGGCGGGCAAAGAGGAGATTCCCAAGCAGCGCGTCGTTAAAGACCTTTGCCGCCTTGGGGACAACCGGCTGGAAGTCCTCGAACAACCACTCCACAAATGCGTTGACGCGGTCCTCAAGCGGACGCGGGGCGGTCGATTGGTCCATTTCGCCTCTTGATGGACTGAGGTCTAAACCGTTTTGACAAGGCCAAGAAAATCCGACGCGACCTCATTTAGCTGATCGAGGTCAGCCTCTTTGAGATTTTTCCGGAGAACTTCATCGAAGAACCGATCCGCAGCCGGCCGCACAAAGACGACTTCATAATCGGGATTCTCACGTCCGATTAGGCCCGACAACTGAAGTCTCGAAACCGATTCATTAAGGGCCGGGCTGTAAGGTTCTGGGCCGCTGTCGGAAAAAACGAAGGTGTCCAGAATCGGGTATCTTCCGGTCCTGCGGAGGTTGTTGAATATCTCCTGCAACTGGAAGTCATGGCTGCGAAAAGCAAGTCTTTTGCACTCGGGGGGATTTTTGGGAGAGTTGCTTCTCTGCCAGTACAAAAACCGCACTCAACACGTGGTCGGGAAGGATGACGGGCTCAATTGTTGCCATAGTGCTTCCCCCTACTGGAGATCGCTAGTCAGCTCGCTGCTCGGACGCGAGAATTATCGGCCTAGGAGTGTGTCGGGGATAACGGTTCTGATTTTGGTTTGCGCGGTCGGCGGACTCAGTGGCAGCGGCGCTGTTGGAGGGATATCGATCCGATCGGCGAGGGTTGCTGGCATTACCGCGACACGGGGGCGTGGATCATTCCTCGCTTCGGCTTCTCAGGCCGCTTGCGGCGTCCAGCCCGAGCCATGGAGCTTCA
>JASHOC010000199.1 GCA_030041305.1 Acidobacteriaceae bacterium | reverse complement strand
CATCTGGACGCGTATCTCGATGAGTTCGCGTTCCGCTTCAATCGTAGAAAGTCGCGCCGCCGGGGAATGCTGTTCTACCGGCTGCTGGAGAACGCCCTGGTCACAAAACCATCCCGCTACCGGCCATCGCGAGCAAACTCGCCCACCGGAAAGCACAACCAGTAGTGGTTACTGTACTAAGGGAGCTACCCCACTTTTAGAAATAAACGCTGCACTGCACCAGCTTGGCGCCGCAGAAGTTCGTCGCGTAAGTCGACATCCCGAACCACAGATCCGTCGACTCCATTGGCGCAAAAAACGCGCCAATTCCGTTTGATGACAGCGGCGATTAAGTTGCGAACTGCAGACTCAGGACACTAGCGCGGCCCGGCGTCTGTTACCACTCCGGAGTCCGGGTCAGGATTGGAAACGGAATTCGCTGCAGGATCGGCGCCCTGGCTCGCTGCGGGATTCGTTGTCTCGCTCGCCGGTGGATTGGCCGCAGACTCCGCGGGCGGATGCGCCTCCGCATTAACCGGCTCCAGGTTCAGCGGCTCCATGAGCGTAAACATGAGCACCGTGCCCGTCGGCAGCGTGGCTTGAGGATGGTCCATGATGAGGTGAGCCGTGACCGCGCCTGCCCCGACCAGCGAACCCGCCAACGCTCCCACGGGCCCGCCGAGCACGGCCCCGGCAATGACGCCCGTGCCCACCGCGCCGCCATACTCGATTTCGTCTTTCTTCGCGCGGGAACCCGGCGACACCGCACCCTCACCGCTGACCCGAGTGCGCGAACCGGGCGCGCCCGTCAGTTGGGCATACAAATGGAGGCGCGAACCGTTGGGAAGAATCACCGTATCAGGCCGCAGATACATGGAGCCGTGGCCGGCGGCGTGGCCGGTGGAAACGTGTTCCACCGTGCCGTCAATTTCGGCGCCGGCGGGAATGAGCACGTTGTTGCCGCGAAACACGTCCGAGGCGACGCGGGCGCGAAACGCGTCCCCGTTCCGGCTGAAAGTCGTGGAAATTTCGTCGAGCAGCCGCGCCCGAATGGTGGTTCCCGGTCCCAATTCTCCGGGCGGCAGCGGCGCCGGATGCACAATGTCGCCATCCGGATCGCCGGCCATCTCGCGCTGGTTCAGTTCCGGCTGCGCAGGCGTTTGCGTATCCGGCGCAACTCGCACAATGCCATCATCGGTGTCGGGCTCGGCGTACTGCTCACCAGCGGAGCTCCGCGCCGCTCCGCCAGGCGGTTGCGCGGCTGCGGGCGCCGGCTTGGCCGGCGATGGCTTCGGCAGCGGCGGCGGCTCCGGCGTGGTGATGGTGCTATCTGGAGGGGGATGCGAGATTCCCGCGTAGGGGTCGCTCGACTGGCTCGCCTGCTGCGCCGCCCATGCGCCAGCGGTGACCGACAGCAAGGCGCACACAAAAACCGACCGCTTCATCCCGGCCTCCTTGGGGCAAATGAACAGCTACCGCCGTTTTAGACCCGTGGCATGGAGAAAAGTCGCGCAGGCGGCCCTAGAGCGCGTCCACTTACCCAAAATCAGCGTAAAGCCCGCTGCGCCGGGCGGGGTCGGGCGAGCGCGCACTCCGCACCTCGCGCGCCACGAATCAAAAACGTTACCCTCCAGGCAAGGGCCGGGCCGAGGGAGTGGCTCTGCGGCGCGTTTCGCGCGATTCCCCACTGTGACCGTGGCCACATCGAGCCCCGATGCCCCGTTTGATAGAATCCGAACGGTATTGCAACGACCTCTTCCCGCTGGACAGAAAGGGAAATTCCAGCCGTGCAGGAGCTTCTGAGGACCATTCGCACCGCCGCCGGAGAAGCCCTTGCCGTGGGTCGGCATTCCCGATCGCCACAGCCTCTCAATGCCCGGCTGCGGCACCGCATCGTGAGGAGCGCTATGACTGAGATTGTTTCCATTCGCGCCCGCGAGGTTCTCGATTCGCGCGGCAACCCTACGGTGGAAGCGGACGTGATTCTGGAAAGCGGGGCCCTGGGCCGCGCCATTGTGCCTTCGGGCGCATCCACCGGCGAGCATGAGGCTGTGGAATTGCGCGACGGCGACAAGAGCCATTACCTGGGCAAAGGCGTGCTGCAAGCGGTGGCCAATGTGGAAAGCGTGATCGCGCCCGAACTCGAAGGCATGGATGCGGCCAACCAGCGGCTCATCGACCAGACCATGAACGGCCTCGACGGGTCGCCGAATAAAGGTAAGCTGGGCGCCAACGCTATTCTCGCCGTCTCCATGGCCGCCGCCCGGGCCGTGGCGCAAAGCCTCGAGATTCCTCTGTACCGGTATCTAGGCGGTGTCAACGCGTCCATCTTGCCCACCCCGATGCTCAACGTGCTGAACGGCGGCGCCCACGCCGACAATAACGTCGACTTTCAGGAGTTCATGATCACGCCCGTGGGCGCCTCGAGCTTCGGCGAAGCGCTGCGCTGGGCCGCCGAGACATTCCACACTCTTAGAAGCGTGCTGAAAAAGAAGGGCTACAACACCGCCGTTGGCGACGAAGGCGGATTCGCGCCCTCCCTCAAATCCAATACGGAAGCGATCGAGGTGATCCTCGAAGCCATCGAACAGGCCGGCTACAAGCCGGGCGAGCAGATCGCCATCGCCCTCGATCCCGCGTCCAGCGAGTTCTACGACCAGGAAAAGAACCGCTACGTGTTCAAGAAAAGCGATAAGCGCGAGTTGACCAGTGGGGAGATGGTCAGCTTCTACGAAAACTGGATCCGCCAGTATCCCATTGTTTCTCTCGAAGATGGTTTGGCCGAGGATGACTGGGAGGGATGGCGCACGCTCACCGACCAACTGGGCAGCCGCATTCAATTGGTCGGCGACGATATTTTCGTAACGAATATCCAGCGCCTGCAGCGCGGGATCGAGGAGGGGGTGGGCAACTCAATTCTCATCAAACTCAACCAGATCGGCACCGTGACGGAGACCCTGGAAGCCATCGATCTCGCCCGCCGCTACGGCTACACCTCGGTCATCTCGCACCGCTCCGGCGAAACAGAAGACACCTTCATCGCCGACCTCGCGGTAGCTACGGGCGCGGGCCAGATCAAGACCGGCTCGGTGAGCCGCACCGACCGCATCGCCAAATACAACCAGTTGCTGCGCATTGAGGAAGAACTGGGCTCCGGAGCTGTCTATCTCGGCATTGAAAGCCTGAATACCAACGACTGACCGCGATTCGAGCGCAGCGCAGGTTGCGGACCACAGAAGTGGCCAGGGCGGTTTCTGCATTCGCCTGCGCCGCCAAAAGCGCGCGACGCCCTCTACGAGCAGAAGCTTGCTTTCCGTGGAGTTGACGGCCAAGGCTCCGGCGCATTCAGCTAGAAGCCAGGAGCTGAAAGCTGATAGCTACGGCGGTTCTCCAATTCCCGTGAAGTTTTGAGGGGCGTGCCGGGTGGCGTTTTCTTGGGAAAAACGCCACTCAACGTTCGAGGTTCTGCTCTACACCAATTGGAGAACCGCTATAACGCTGCTCTTATGACCTACGCCGTCAAAGAAATCTTTTATACCCTCCAGGGCGAGGGAGCGCAGACGGGGCGCGCCGCGGTGTTCTGCCGGTTTGCGGGCTGCAATCTGTGGTCGGGGCGCGAAGCCGATCGCGCTTCCGCCATTTGTCAGTTCTGCGACACGGAGTTCGCCGATGTGAACGGACCTGGAGGGGGAAAGTTCACTTCGGCGGAAGCGCTGGCGGCGGCGATCGAGGAAAAATGGCCATCGAATGCCGCATCGGGCCGGCGCTTTACGGTCTGCACCGGCGGCGAACCGCTGCTGCAACTCAACTTGGAACTCATCCACGCACTGCACGCGCGCCGGTTCGAAATTGCGGTTGAAAGCAATGGAACCGTTGCGGCGCCGCCGGGCCTCGATTGGATCTGCGTCAGCCCCAAAGCCGGCGCAGAGCTGAAGCAGCTTACCGGCGACGAGCTGAAGCTCGTCTATCCGCAATCGGGGGCCGAACCGGAGAAATTCGCCGGCCTGGCTTTCCGGCATTTCTTCCTGCAACCGATGGACGGGACGGAGCGCGAAGCCAACACCCGGCTCGCTCTCCGTTACTGCCTCGATCATCCCCAATGGCGCATGAGCCTGCAGACGCACAAGCTGCTCGGAATTCCGTAGACAGGGGCCAGGGGTCAGGGAACAAGCGCAGCGCTCCGGGAGCGGGGGCGATCCGGTCGGGCGTCATCCTTGCTGACGGGCTTCGGCTTCGGCGAGCCAGCCGCGACGGAGTTTCTCCACCGGGACACTTGACATATAAGGCTTGATGTCCAACACTGGCGTGCCGTCCAGCATATCCACGCCGCGCACATGCAGTGCAGCCCCATCGCGGCGCAGCAGCTCGACTACGGTCAACCCGATGGGATTGGGCCGGCGCGGCGAGCGGGTGGCGAACACGCCGTGCGGACGGCTCAAATCCGAGGGCGGCGTCGCGATCAGCGACGAGCCATCGGCGCGATCAAAGACCCAAAGGATAAACAGGTGCGAAAAGCCCTCGATGTCTTTGAGCCCGGGCTCGAACTCGCGCAGCAGCTCGATAACGCCTTCCGCATCGTGCTTGGCGCCGAGGCCCTTGGGAATGGCAGAAGTCTGCTTGTACGGGCTGTGCACATAGCCGATGGGACTGACAGTGAACATAAGCCGCGGAGCCTCCCGCAGTTTATGGTATTGCGCTTGCCCGAACGACGAGCAGGGTGAAAGTCGCGCGAACAGTGAAACACGATCGTGCGAGCCCGAAAACCATATTGGCGCCGGCAGCAGAACCATCATCAAAGCCGCCAATAAACGCCCGCCCCGCGCCAAAGCCGATTTGGCAGCGCCAAAGCTCCCGAAATGTGATCGGGAACACTTTGCCATGGGTCCGGTGTCTAAACCAATAGGGACGCCAATTAGTCAGTTTTCATGGAGCCGATCGGCGTCCGTGCAGCATATCGGAACACCGGCGGAGAATTCCAGCCGGGGAGAGGGAAAAAGGCGCCGGCTGCGGAATCCGGCGTTTGACACTGGGCATTTTGCCGATCAGGGTGTATGCCGATGGCAAAAGCGCCCCATTTGCGTTAAGGTGAGAGGGACACTGATTTGCAGGCGGACCTCATCATGGGCAATATAGCCAGCGCGTTAACGTTTCAGACCGAGGAATCGGCCCTCGTTGACGAACTTCGGGCCGGATCGGAGGAGGCGTTCGCGTGGTTGATCGCACGCTATCATCAACCTCTTTACTCGCTTCTGGCGCGGACCGTGTGCAACCGCGCCGAAGCCGCCGATCTCACCCAGGAGGTCTTCGTCAAGATCTTCAAGGGCATGAAGAGCTTTCACGGCGAGTCGTCGTTGCGCACATGGATTTACCGCATTGCCTTGCGCGAAGCGTCCAACCAGCGCCGCTGGTGGGTGCGTCACAAGCAGCAGGAAATTCCGATTGAGCAGGAATTGGCGGAGGGCGATTCAGGATCGCCCGTGCTTTTGCGGGATATGCTCGTGGACCCGGGCGAGACGCCTTTCGAGATGGCGGTGCATGCGGAAAACCGGGGGCGTGTGGAGCGGGCGTTGCGCCATGTGCCCGAACCGTTCCGGACCACGCTGATTCTGCGGGACATTGAAGGATTTGTATACGAGGAAGTGGCGGAAATGCAAGGCGTGAATCTGGGCACTGTGAAATCGCGTTTGGTGCGCGGGCGCGCCGTGCTCAAAGCGCTTTTGGCGCCTCAGGCAAGTTCACGTTCTGCGGCCCAAACGGCGTTTGAGATGACCGCCGGTGAGGAGGCGCGATGAACGGCTGCAATGAAGTTCAGGCGGGCTTTACGGATTATTTGGACGGCCGGTTGAATGGTCGGGACATGCAGCAGATCGCTGCGCACCTGGACGATTGCCGGAACTGCGCTCGCGAGTGGGAGTCTCTTCGCCGGACGCAACTATCTCTTGTCGCATTGGGTCCGGTGCCGGAGCCCAAAGACCTTCTGCTGCGCATTCGCGTTGCCGTGAGCCAGCAGCGGGCACGCAGCCGGCGCAGCCGCTGGGAGGGGTTGGGGCTAGCTTGGAAGAACACTGTGGGACCTTTCCTGCTCCAGGCCTCGGCCGGGTTTGCCAGTGCGGTTCTGCTTCTGGGCACAGTGGTGGTGTTGGTCTCGATGTTCACGCAGCCTGAAACCGCCCAGGCTATCAAGGACGAACCTTTGGGCAAGGCCACCGCACCTCATCTTTTGTATCTCTCCAGCGGCGCGGACACCGACGAGTTGGGTGCGGCCGCGCCCGTGGTGGTCGAAGCGTACGTCAACGACGAAGGCCAAGTCTACGACTATCGCATCCTCTCCGGGCCCACGGATGAGGCGACCCGCTCCCAGGTCGAGAACCTGCTGTTATTCAGCGTTTTCGCCCCCGCCCGCTTCTTTGGTCAACCGGTGCGTGGCTTGGCGGTGCTTTCGTTTTCGGGAGTGTCAGTGCGCGGCTAGCCGGGACCCGCAGCTGATTGCAAATGACCTGAACCCAGCGCTCCCTCTTGGCGCGTGGGAAAGTATGCAGCGATCTGCTCCAGGAGTTTGGCCTCCAGGAATTTGGGCCTTCCTTGGCCAACCCGCGGCAGATCCGCGAAATCAACTCCTTGGATTACTAAGGTTTGCAGTTCCTCGGATCTCCTCCCCCGAAGGCAACCCAAAGCTGCCGCGATTTGGACTTGTATTCACACCCCCCGCCATGTTAACGGTTAAGACAACATTCGATTGATCGCTACCACGCGCCTGACCCTGGTACGCATCGGACAGGACCCTACTCCCCCCATGAAAATCGGCACTACGATTCGTACGTATCGGCTGCAAAAAGGGCTTTCCCAGGGCGATATTGAAAAGAAGACCGGCCTGCTCCGCTGCTATCTCTCGCGGGTAGAGAACGGCCACACCATGCCTTCCCTCGATACCCTGGCTAAAATCGCTGGAGCGCTCGACTTGCCCATTTCTCAGTTTTTTGCCGAAGACGCCCTCAGCCGGCAGCTCAATTCGCAAAAGCTCTCGGATGAGGAACTGAAGTTCCTCACCCAAATCCGGCGATACTCCGCCAACCTCAACGACAGCGATCGCAAGCTGCTGCTGGCCATGGTGAAAAAGTTCGCCGCCACCGCGGTTCGGTAATCGTGTTACGGCAATGCGCCCCGCCACCGTTCCCCGAGCGCGCCAACGTCTTGGCCGGCTGGCAGGTAAGCGCTGTTTTCGCTTTTGACAAGCCCCTTAAGGTGGGCGCCCGTGTTGGCCGACTGGCCTAGGCGCGCCGCTTCAGTTTGAACCGCCCCCAAGGGCGCTAGAGCCAAATGGCCATATGCCCGGGGCAAGTTTTTTCCGCGTGAACGCTCAACGTCTCCGCAAGCTCCATTCCGTAACGGGCGAAATAATAGGCCGCCCCATGCAGCCGCTCCTGCATCACACCCCCGGGATAGAGCGCCTGCGCGATGGTTTCGGCATGGCGTGCAAGCGAGGCCTCGCGTTGCATCTGGAAATTGGCCGCCAAACTGCGCAGCCGGTGCATTTGGTATTGCATTTTGCTGGCCGCCGTCTCCGCCGAACGGCCCAGCCCCTCATCCTGCGACCGCAACCAGTCCACCAGCACGGCCAACTCGCTATCCAGCGCGGCGCCGGTGCTGGTAAGCCTCTCTCTGGTTTCGGGAGGCATGGCGCGCGAGGCCAGCAACTGCGTCAACGATGAGGAGCTTTCGGCCAGAACCCGGTCCAGGGTCAGTTCGTGGCGGCGCATCAGCTCGGCAATGGAAGGTTCGACGAGAGTGGCGGAAAAACGCGGCGCGGCCGGCGTTTGGCGGCCCAGGATACGCTCGTATAAAACCGCAGACTGCGCAAAGTAGGCCAGCTCCGCGGGTCCGCCGATAATCAACGAACTGGAGAGCAGAAAATCTTGGAAAACCGGCCGCAGGAGCGCTGCGGGCGAAATTCGCTCCGGCTCGGTCTCCAGGATGCCCAATAAATCGCCGGTTGAGTAACTCTGCCTGCCCGCTTGCCAAAGCCCGCCCGGCTCGGCCGCTCCTGGCGCCCTCCTTTTCAACGCCTGCCGTGCGCCCGTCTTGTCATCGATGAGAAACAACAGACTCGACTGCGGCAAGACAGCCACCTGGGCGTGATAGCCCGCCGCGTCCAGAGCCTGGTTGCGCTCAAGCAGCGCAGCGTGCAACTCCTCGGCCCGCTCGATGGCGGCGCGCAAAACGGGGGCGCCCATGCGGTGAAAATCCCGTCCCCTGCCCTCCACTTTTACATCCAGCATCAATAGCCCATGCATACCGAAGAGCGCTGTGTAGAACTCCCGAAACGCCTGCGCAAGGGTCTTGCCGGGCTGATAGGCCCTTGCCAGTGCTTCGGTGGCCTCGGACGGCCCGAGGAGCTCGCGCGCACGATCGACGAGGGGAAGGATTGAGCCATCGAGCACCACGCGGCCCACTGGCAAGGGTAGTTCCGGCGCGCTCGGATACACGAGCTTGGCCAACTCTCGTCCGGCTGGAAAAACCACATGATCGACTTCGGCGAAGTCGTGATCGCCGCTGGCCAGCCAGAAAACGGCGGCGTGCGGATGACCGAGAGCGTTTGCCTGGCGCGTGCGCGCCACGGCAGTCGCCATTTTGAAAGGTGTAAAAAGCGGCCCTCCGAAGAGCGCCACCTGCTGGCCAGTGACGACAGTTCCCCCGCCTTGCGCCAACGCGTTGAGCGCCGGTTCGGCTTCCGGCGACGGATTCTGTTCGCGCAGCAAGCGCACCAGCTCAGGCCAATGCGCCGGCGCCTGAGGACGGCGTTGCCACGCGCCGTCCCGCGGAAGCGAGCCGCTAAAGACTCGCGCGCCGTCGTTTCCGCCGCAGTAGTCGAGGTATAACCGGTTCATGCCCGGCAACAGGGTCACGGGATAACAATCGGCGCTCAGCGTCTCGTTCACTTGTGGTTCATTGCCCTCGCGGGATAGTCGGGAATCAATCCTTGGTCGGAGTTAGCTCTCCTTAAGGATGCCTCCGGCAAGGAAATCGATGCACAACTGCTAACGATTGTAACTGTTTGGGAACTCGGGAGGCATCGAAGAACCGGCCGGGATGCGTATACTCGTTTTGAATCGCGCTGGCTTGCGCCCGGAGAAATGAATGCCCAAGAAAGACAGTCGCAAAGAAGCCAAGGCAACTTGGAAAGGCGCCAACGCCCCTGAAGACGGCCGAACAGAGTCGAAAAGCAAAGAGACCAAACCAAGCAAGGCGAAGAAGGGCGCGCCGGGGCCCAAGGTTCTCAGGGACGGAAAGGAGCAGTTGCTCAGCTCCGAAGTGGCCTATGAAGGGCGGCTCTTCCGGGTGGTCAAGGACCGGCTCATCGAGCCAAATGGGCTGGAGAGCGAGCGCGAGCTGGTGCGCCACAACGGCAGCGTTGTCATTCTGGCTCTGGATACTGCAAAGAGCAAAAAGGACCCTTGGTTGGTGATTGAACGCCAATATCGCCATGCCGCCAACCAATACCTGTGGGAGCTGCCGGCCGGCAAACTCGATGCCGGCGAAGACCCCCTCGCCGGTGCGCAACGCGAGCTGGCCGAGGAAACCGGCTACAGCGCCAAAAAATGGCGGACTCTCGCCGAGTACTACCCCAGCCCCGGGTTTCTGGGCGAATCCATGAGGATTTTCGTGGCCGAGGGTCTGATGGCGGGCGTCGCGCGCCCGGAAGAAGACGAACGCATCGAGTTCCGCCTGGTGCGGCTGTCAGATGCCCTGAAAATGATCGAAAAGGGCGCCATCATCGACGGCAAGACCCTGACTGGCCTGCTGTTGTACGCGCGGCTGAAGTCGCGCAACCGGAAAAAGTAGCCGCAATCGCGCAGCGTCCACGCAACGACCCTCGCGCTGGGAAGCGCGGCGGGTTGCGCGGCAGGTTCCACTTTGTGGAATCGAAAGGCCTTTTTCCAAAAAACCTTTCATGAATTTTCCTCGTCTTAGCAAATGTCGGTGTGGCATTCCTCGACATCTCTGCATAACCCAAAAAGGAAGGCAGGAGCCTGTGGCTCAGTATAAAGGTAAGGTTAAGTGGTTTAACAACGCCAAGGGCTACGGATTCATCGGACGTGAAGATGGGCCTGATGTGTTCGTCCACTACTCCGCGATTCAGCTGGACGGATACAAAACGCTCAAAGAAGGCGACGAGGTCGAGTTCGACATAGTTGAGGGCCAGAAAGGCCCGCAGGCGGATGCCGTAGTCCGCTACCGGGACAGCGCCCACAGCGCGGCATAGCGCATCGGCCGGGCGTTCCCGAAAGACCGCCGCCCGGCGGGTGAGGTGCAGTGCGTCCTCAACTCATCTCTGTATCACTCCCAGAGCATCCTTCCCCGGCAGCTCCGTGCATGCGGTGAACGCGGAGCTGCGTTTGCACGCGGCGGGGATAGGGCCGTTGGCCTCAACCCCTCCGATGGCAGATACTTCTGGCGGAGGTTCTTCGCGTGGATAACAAGACCATCGCCCGGCTTCTGGCCGAGACGGCCGATCTGATGGAGATCGACGGGGCCGACAGTTTCCGCATCCGCAGCTATCGGCGCGCCGGCGAAGCGGCCGAGCAAACCACAGTCGACCTGGGAGCCATCGCTGGCGACACCGCCCGCTTGATGGAGATTGACGGCATCGGGAAGGGCATGGCGGCACGGATCCAGGCGATTGCCGAGACCGGGACGCTTCCCCAGCGGGAAGAACTGCTGGCCAAGTATGGCGCGGGCGTACTGGAATTGCTGAAACTGCCGGGGATGGGATCGAA
>JASHOC010000198.1 GCA_030041305.1 Acidobacteriaceae bacterium | reverse complement strand
GCGCAACGCCTCACCGGTTGCAGGCGGTTTTTGGGGAGCGAGGGGAGAGCGCGGGTTTGCCGATGAACTCGTGGGGGACGTAGTGTCCGACGGGGGCGGAGCGGCCGCGGAGGATGGGGAGGGCGAAGTCGAGCAGGTCGGGTCCGTAGCGTTGGGGCTGGAAGCTGACGGTGCCGATGCAGGGGCTGTCGGGGTCGGCGGCGAGGTCGATGATTTCCCGGCTGCCGCCGTGACCGACGATGGCCAGTTGGATGCCGTAGCGGGCGTGGGCGGCGGCCTCGACGGCGCCGATGGCGCTTTCGTCGTTGATGCCGGCGACCAGCAGCCGTTTGCGTGATTTGGGGCGGAGGAAGGCGGCGACGGCGGTGCGGGAGGCGTCTTTTTCGCCGCCTCCGTCGAGGTGGTGGACCTGTTTTTCGGGCAGGGGCCCGAGTTTTTCCTGCACTCCCTGCAGGGCGCCGATGAGGCGGCTCTGGACGGTTCTTCCGGCGCGCGGGGATTCGAGCAGCAGCAAGCCGTCGATCTCCGCCTTCCAGTGGCGCACGGCGTAATCGGCCAGGGCCAGGCCGGCGGCGCATCCGGCGCGGTAGTTATTGACGCCGAAGTAGACGGTGCCGTGGTGGGGGTTGACCAGGGAGATGAGGGGTATCTCGGCGCGCAGGAAGATATCGGAGATCACCGGGGCGACGTTTTCCAAGAGCTGGAACTCGATGGCCAGGTCGACCTTGCAGGCGGCCATTTGGCGGGCGTTTTGAATGGCCAGGTCGGCGGCGCGGTCGTTGTCCCAGACCAGCAGGTCGATGCCGGCGTTGGCGGCGGCGGCGCGCAGGCTGGCTTCGATTTCGACGGCCAAAGAGATCTGCCGGGAGAGATTGGCGAAGCCGAACTTGAGCCGGCGGCGCATCTGGTTGAGGCGATACTGGCGCCCGGAGCGGTTGAGGTAATCGCGCCTGACCAGGGTGTGCAGGATGCGATAGGCAGTGGTGTGGGGGATATTGGTGAGCCGCACCGCGTCTTCGAGGGTCAGGGGCTTGGCGGCGGAGGCGAAGCAGTCGAGCAGGTCGATGGTCCTGGCGATGATGGGGACCCAGTACTTATCGAGCTTTCTCGAATGGTCCTGATTCTTCACGTCGAGTTGGCTTTTCATCGGGGCATGGGGATCAATCGTGATCCACATCGTACACAGAAAGCGAGCGGTTTGAAAAGAGTTCGTTTGCGAACTTTTCGCGGGCTGGCGGCATGGGGCCGCCGCCCGGGCGGAGATGGCCGAGCATGTGGGGCGCGTCGGCTAGAGCGGTTCAGGAAATGCTGCAGAAGTAATCCCGTGAATGAACCGAGTTAGTCAACTGTCACTGCAAGTTACTGAATTTTCGCGAAACAGCGCCGGCTTGCCTGGAGCTGTTGAAGCATGAGTCGCTTTGTGTTTACAACAATTTGCATTCCGTTGTCCAAGCTGGCACATCGGTGAGTCGACGCGGCCTCAAGTCCGGCGCCCCCAGCGACAGGTCTTAGTCGCTGGGGTGGAAGGAGCGGCGACCCTGGATGATTTCCTAAACCGCCGCAGCCGGACTGGGCGCGGGGTTGCATGGAGGAGCGTGGAATCGAGCGAGAGTTCACATAGGAACTTGGTTCCAAAAAAATTCTTGACATCCGTCTTCGTCCACAGCTAAAGCTAAACAACTAGCAGCAGGGACACACTCGGTCGGCAACAACTGGCAGCAGGGAGACGCTGGGTCGGCGGTTCACTCTGGAACTTCCCCGCGCAGCGGAGTCTTCGGACTCGGGGTGTATGGTTGCGCCCGGATGGCGTAAGTCGAACCCGGGAAGCAGGCGCGGCTCAACCGAGGGTTGGAAATCGCGCCGGCAAAAGGCGCGATGGATCCGCTATGGATACAAGGAGGTCGTCCAATGGCAAAGGCACAGTGGAAGAAGAGCATGCGGCAGGGCTGGCTGCCGGCGGCGATGGGGATGTTATGCGCGGCGGCGTTGAGCTGGGGGCAGGCGGGAGGGGGATCGCTGGCGGGCACGATCACCGATCCGCGCGGCGCGGTGCTGCCCAACGCGTCGGTCACGTTGACCAACGTGGAATCCAAGACTAGTTACTCGTCGGTCACCAACAGCGAGGGGCGCTATATCTTCCCCCAGGTGGCCGTCGGCGCCTACACGCTCAGGATCAGAGACGCCGGCTTCCGCGACGAAGTGCAATCGGGGATTGTGATTTCGGTGGGAACCACGACCACGGCCAACGCCACCCTGCAGGTGGGAGCGGCGACCCAGGAGGTGACGGTCAACGCCAACACCCAGCAGTTGCAGACGGAAAGCTCCGACGTATCGACCATCGTTTCGCCCACCATGATCCAGCAGCTGCCGTTGAACTTCAGCGGGATCGTGCGCAGCCCGTTGCAGTTCATCGAGCTGTCGCCGGGTTTCGAGGGCGACTCGTCGGGCAATCCCCAGTCGCAGGCCAGCTTCAAGCTGAACGGCGGCGGGACGGGCAGCGCGGACGTGCTGCTGGACGGCTCTTCGATCTCGCTGGTCTCGCCCAATTACCAGTGGAACTTCGGCATCAGCGTGGAAGCCATCACCGAGTTCAACGTGCAGACCAGCACCTTCTCGGCGCAATTCGGCCGCACCGGGGGCGGGTTTGTGAACGTGGCCACGCGCTCCGGGACCGATCAGTTCCACGGCGGCGTCTACGACCTGTTGAAAAACGAGGTGTTTGACGCCAACAGCTGGCAAAACAACCATTTAGGCACACCGCGCAACGTGGATACGCAGAACGACTTTGGCGGCTTTGGGGGCGGGCCGGTGTTTATTCCCAAGCTCTACGATGGGCGCGGCAAGACCTATTGGTTCTTCGCCTACGAGGGTTTCCGTTACGTCTCGGTCGCTCACGACGTAGGTTCGACGCCGACCAACGCCATGTGGCAGAACGGCGATTTTTCCGCGGTGCTGCCCACGCAGACGATCGACGGCGTTACGTTTGCGGGCCGGCAGATTTATGACTACACCACCTGCTCGGGGGCCAATCTGGGCAACGCCTGCCAGCCGTTTCCGAACAATCAAGTTCCGCTCGCGCGGCTGGACCCGATCGCCAAGAACTTCATTGCCCTCCTGCCCGCGGCCACTAATCAGAATCAGCCTTACTATAACCTCAACTACACGCTCTCGGCGCCGGTGAACAACGACCTCTATTCGGTGCGCATCGATCAGAACCTGGGGCAGAACCACAAGCTCTATGGAACCTACTCCCAGGCCGACATGCCGGTGTCCGATCTTTATTCTTACGGGGCGCTGTTCACCAACGACTTTGGCAGCACCCTGACCCACTATGCGCGGCTGGCGGAGGACTGGACCATCAATCAGCACCTGGTCAATCACCTCAACTTCGGCTACACCCGCCGCTTCCGCATCGAGCAGGGACCCGGCGGCGTGGGCCCGTGGGATAGCAAGCTCGGCTTTCAGGGGGAATATGAAGATATCCTGATGCCCAACATGGGCACCCAATACGGGATAGAAAGCGTGCCCACGCCGCCCGGCGACAACAGCTACTTTGCCGACAACGATTATGAGTACGACGAAGCGCTGACCTGGATCAAGGGCAATCACACCTTCCAGTTCGGGGTCGGCTACCGGCGGGGGCAATTCACCGCCGACTATTACAGCAACGCCGCGCCCGACTTCAGCTTCAACAATGTGCTGACCTCGGCCGGCAACTACACCTCCGGCCCCAACGCCGGCCAGCCCATCGATCCGAACTCCGGTCTGGGCGCGGTTTCGCTGTTTCTGGGGGCGGCCAGCACGGGCACCGTCGGCGGACCGTCCCTCGCTGACATGCAAGCCCGCTACTGGGACTTCTACGGCCAGGACGACTGGAAGCTCCATCCCAAGCTGACCGTGAACGCCGGCCTGCGTTACGAGATTCCCGACCCCGTGCAGGAGGCGAAGTGCCGCACCTCGCAAGTCAACTTCACCCTGGCCAACCCGGGGGCCGACAATCTGCCCGGAGCCATGGAATTCCAGGGCTCGGGCACGGGCCGCGATGGCCGCTGCAGCCCCATGAACCACTACTGGGGCTCGTGGGGACCGCGGCTGGGCATGATCTACCAGGTGGATAACAAGACCGTGGTGAGGGCCGCTTACGGCATTTACTACACCCCGCTCAAAGTGTCCAACTTCGCCAACACCGACAGCGCCGGGTTCTTCACGCCCGGGTATAAGTGGCCCACGCAAACCAACCTGGAGACCCCGGCGGTCATTCCCAGCCAGGTCACCAGTTATCCCGGCGAGCTACCGCCCGTCATCACCCCCACCGCCCTCAACGGCCTGGAGGGCGGCGGCGGCGCGGCCACCGGCGGTCCGGTCATGCTGCCCAGCCGCCAGGCACGCCCGGGCATGGTGCAGAACTGGACCCTGGACATTCAGCGGCAATTGCCCGGCCAGTGGCTCATCGACCTGGCCTACGTGGGCAATCACGGCGGCCACCTGCAGGCTTTGCTCAAGGACCCCAACGTGCTGCAGGATAACTATCTCTCCTACGGCCCCTGCCTGGCGGTGCTGGTCACCCAGCAGTCCACCAGCCCGGCCTGCGCCGGCCAACCCGCGGTGGCGATTCCCTATAGCAATTTCGTGAACGACTTTAACTATAGGGGCGCCGGCGAGGATACAGTGGCTCAGGCGCTGCGGCCTTTCCCGCAGTACCAGACCGAAGACCTGGACACTTCCATGAGCCCCAACCCCTGGGGCAACTACACCTACGACGCCTTGCAAATCCGGCTCACCAAGCGCTACGGGTCCGGGTTGACGGTGCTGGCCAACTACACCTGGTCGAAAAACCTCACCGACGCCGATTCCGATTACGCTCCCCAGGAGTCGTGGAACGGAGGCTCGCCGGCCGGACTCTACGACCCGGATAATCCCAAGGACGAAAAATCCTATAGCGAATTCGACCAGCCGCAGATCGCCAAAATCGCCTACACCTACGACCTGCCTTTCGGACAGCACCGCAAATACCTGACCAACGACAACAAGGCTCTGGACCTGATTGTCGGCGGATGGACCCTGGGCGGGCTCGACAGCTATTCGACCGGCTTTCCGCTTTTTGTGACCGAAACCGGCTGGACCCCGGGCACCTTCGCCGGCACGGCCACCGGCGCCCAGGCGCGGCCCAACGTGGTTCCCGGCGCGGCGCTCAAAGGCTACAACGGCCATGCAGGCGGCTACGTCTTCGGGCAAAGCCATATCATCAGTCCCGGCGCCTTCGCCCAGGCCCCGAACTACACCTTCGGCAACGCCCCGCGATTATTGGGCGGGGCGCGCAATTTCGCCCACCAGGACGAGGATCTGCAACTCGGCAAGGCCTTTCCCCTCGTCACCGAACGCGTCCTGCTCAACTTCCGCTTCGACGCCTTCAACATCTTCAACCGGCACTCCTACGGCTGTCTCGACGACACCGTCGGCGACGCCGCCTTCGGAGAATTCACCTGCGGCACAGGGCCCGACGCGGAGACCAACAACAACATCTCCACCGCCGTGCCCGCCAGCCGCACCATGCAGGCTAACTTCCGCATCACCTTCTAGCGCGCTTCTCCTTCACACGGAGGCCTTGCAATTTCAATCGAAAGTGGCGATTCTTTGAGGGAATCGCCACTTGGGTTCCCGGGCTCCGGTGTGCAGCAGAAGGAGAAGCGCTATAGCCTGTCCCATCCGTCCGCCCCGGGGCGTCATGACCGCGCCACCGCCCGTCCTGACGCCCCCCGGGCGCCCGCCACGCCCGCAAAACCTAAGCCATTCTCGGCTTCCCGCCGA
>JASHOC010000197.1 GCA_030041305.1 Acidobacteriaceae bacterium | reverse complement strand
CCTGGGCAGAGCAAGAGGGCTGGGAACATGCTCTGCTGGTGCGGCGCAGCCTGGAAGACAAGCCGGAGTACGCTTTCTATTTCACCTACGCACGCAAAGAGAAAAGCGCGCTGAAGACGCTGGTGTCGGTGGCGGGACGGCGTTGGGCGGTGGAGAGCGCATTTCAAATGGCCAAAAGCGAGTGCGGGTTGGACCACTACGAAGTCCGGCGCTGGCGGGGCTGGTATCGGCACATCACCTTGTCCATGTTGGCCTTGGCGGTGCTGACGGCGCTGACCGTGCTGCGCGTCCGCGAGAAAAAAACCTTCTCCCGCAAGGCGCCTCTCAGCGTACCGGAAACCCGGCATTTGCTCGCTTCCGTACTGCGCGGCGGCTGGCGAAACCTGGAACATCTGCTGCACTGGTCTGACTGGCGACGGCAACATCAGTTTCTGGCCCAGTTCTTCCACTACCGAAAACAGAACCGCTTGCTCCTCGCTACATAATTACAACTGTAGTATTAGGGTCTGTTTACGATCTTCTGAGTAGCAGGACGAGAAAAGCCAATTGAACAAATGGCAGGCTGGTGTTCAACTTGCGTTCGCAGTTCTTCCACAGTCTGCGGCACCTTTCCAGCCAGGGCGAAGGATCGTTCCACGATCCAGCGCTTGGGTAGCACCACGAAGACATGCAGTTCATTGCGCTTGACCACTTGGACGGTGGCCTTGATCCGCTCCATCACGCCGTCGGCAAAGGGCTGGCCCGCATAGCCGCCATCGACCAGCACACTTTCCACCCGTTCCAGATTCGGCTTGGAGCGATCGATGGCCTGCAAAGCGCCGTCGTGGTCCGTTACCTCGGCGGGGGTCACGGCCACGGCGTGCGGCGGCCCCTGTGTGTCCACCGCGATGTGACGCTTGACGCCAGAGACCTTTTTGCCCCCATCATAGCCTTTTTCCTCGGCCGTGTCGGTGTTCTTCACGCTCTGCGCATCAACAATGACGAAGCTGGTCTTGGCGTTGCGCCCCAGTTTGGCGCGGGCCTCGCCAACGGATTTTTTTAAGGCCCGTTCCAGGACGCTCACTCCATCCCCATCGGGCGCGCTCCGCTTGGCAAAATATGAATACACCGTGACCCAATGGGGAAATCCCTCGGGCGGCATGCGCCACTGGCAGCCGCTTTTGAGCAGGTACAGCACCGCGTTGAAAACTTCGTACAAATCCACGCTGCGCGGCTTGGCGCGCTTGCGCGCCGATTCCAACAGCGGACGAATCGGTTCAAACTGCTCCCGGCTTATGTCGCTGGGGTACGGCTTCCTCTGTCCCCTACCCCAGAACTACCGTTCTGAAAGTCAAACTGCATATAGCCCCCTTGATGCTCCCGCAGATCAGGTCCCAAGATCGTAAACGGGCTCTTAGAGGTTGACGAGAAAGCCCGGTGCGAGCCGGTCTTTCTCGTGCCGCAAGGCTCCATTGTGACTAGGCGTTTTTAGCTGCTAAGCTTTCCTCCTTTTAGAAGCGCTTTGAATTTTTGATTTATTTCCCTTTTTGTAGGTGTGTGAACATGCGTCGCAAGCATCCACGTATAGCCATCAGGGTCAATCACTGTTCCGCATCGGTCGCCCCACAGCATTTCCGTTACTGGCCCCGTCGACGTGGCCCCATGCTTTATTGCATCACTGACGACCTTATCCACGTTGTCCACCCGGAGATAGAGTGACATTGGCAATATTCCCATTTCCTTCGCGTTGTTTGCTGGAACTGGGAGCATTTTTGTCGCTAAATTTGGACCCGATGAGAATTTAGCTTGCACCAGGAGGATGCTCGCATCATTCTTGTGCAAAGGTGGCGGGCATCCCTGAGGCCAATTTCCTCCGCCCGGTTTGTAGTCATTTTCGAAACCGAACGCCTGCTCATAAAACTGAGCCGCCTTTTTTTCGTCCGACACTGTGAGAACAACCATCATCGTGCTCTTAGACCTGCTGGCGTGTTGATCTGGCATTGTGCCCTCCTTATCGTGGCCTAGGAAACCGTAAAGAGAGTAAGAGATAAATAAGAATAGCATCTTCTCGGATTCCACAAAGGGTAAGTTTCGGGACAATTCCCTGCCCCGCTAAATGTGACCTTGAGAGATAAATGGCGGAGAAAAGTGATCGGTGTTTGGCGGGGCTGACGTTTCAGGCATTCAGCAATTCTGCCCGCGCCAGTTCTGCCACGGTAAGGGCTATTTCCGGCGTTTCTCCAGTGCTGAGCGTCCATGCCACCGATAATCCTGCATAGGCCAGCACCCATTGCAATAGTCGAATGCGCGGTAAACCGGCTGATTCAGCTACAACTTCTATCTGCCGCGCCAAACGTCCAGATGCCGTCGCGGTTTTGCGGTCTGGATTGCAAAAGAGGTTTGCATAATCGAAACCGCGCTCACCTTTCAGCCCCTTTGGATCAATCGCAAGCCATCCCCGCATGCCAAAATCGAGAATGTTGCCATGATGAATGTCGCCGTGAAGAATCACAGTCTCCCCTGATGTTTCGAGGAGATGGCGCGCAGTTTCGGCAGCGACCGTTAAAACTCCGCCATGTTGTGCAGCTGCTGGCCCCAGTTCCCGAAACCAGCAGTCTAGTGGAACAACGCTGTTCAAAGAAACCCCATACCTGCGTGAGTGAAGCTTCGCCACTACGTCACATATAATGCGGCTGGCTGTGTCATCGTCTCCATTTCTGGCAAGCTCGGCAAGCGATGCTGCCCCTTCGGCCCGTTCCATCAGAAGCGCATTATCATCATGGGCCAGCACGCGCGCGGTCCCTTGGCCCGCCC
>JASHOC010000196.1 GCA_030041305.1 Acidobacteriaceae bacterium | reverse complement strand
GCCTGACGCACCCTCGCGGCCACTACCAGTACTGGACCACACTGCAACGTAGCGGATCGGTCCCTCGCGACATCGAGTACGAGGAGCCGCCACGAGGGCGGACCCTCTTCGATCGCCGCCGGGATCGTTATGTTCTGTTGGCGGACGCATGCATACTTCGACGGCGCGGTCTCATCCGGCAAATCATGGCCAAGATGCACTTGCCTGCGCCGAGAACCGATATAGGCAGAGACGCGCACTATTGCTGCGAGGCGTGCTCGGCTCGCTCGTTTAGGCGAGCAGATCGAGATTAGAATGGCGCGGTCGCGGTCCCGTCCAGGACCGTCGACCGGGGATAATTCTGAATCAACTCGCAGAGAAGCGCGGCGCGTGGGGAGCGACCGTTTGCAGGTTCGTCAATTAGGGCAATGCGGTCCTCGGCGCAAACACGATTTACAATTTCGTCGAAATGAGGTAAAGACATGGCAGTTTCCGCAAGTTTCCCACTAGGTGATGAGTTCCTGAAGAAGCCCCCATTGGCCGTTCCCGGGACATCTGTAATCGAAGATCCTCTCATTCTCACGCTGCCCATCGACGATCCAGAAGTAGTTGTTGAGTTGAGAAAGCGGGAAGAGGGTTACGCCCGAAATGCATTCGCCGCGTCGGCACTCAGAATCGGTGTATTGGCCTTGCGACAGGCGCAGGGGAACCTGGACGCTGAAATTGTCCGCAATGAAGGCCAGCGCCTCATCAGCAATCTCGGTCACGAATTGAGGTTGCGGGTCGCGGAGATGAATGGGGTCATTTCCTCCAGCCTAAAGCAGTATTTCGACCCGCAGAGCGGCCATTTCACAGAGCGTGTGGAGCGGCTAGTCAAGAAGGACGGGGACCTGGAAATGGTTCTGCGCCAGCAGATCGGCAACGGAGAGAACTCGGAACTTGCCCGCGCCTTGGCCACGCGAATCGGCGAAAACAGCGTTCTGATGCGCAGACTCAATCCAGAAGACGCCGAAGGCATCACGCGGTCGATCGAGAATTCGGTGAAGGACGTGCTCGATGCCGAGCAGGGCCGCATTCTAAACGAGTTTTCGCTCGACAACGACAATGGCGCGTTGAGCCGGGTCGTGGCGCAATTGCGGTCTGCCAACCATGAGTTCAAGGGAGATATCGAGGAGCAGATCAAGAGAACCCTCCAGGAATTCTCCCTGGACGACGAAAATTCCGCACTCAGCCGCCTTGTCAAGAAGGTCGATGCAGCCAAGAATGAGATCGCGGACCAGTTCTCCGTTGACAACGAGAATTCGGCCATCAACAAGCTGAACCGCGTCCTGGCCGACACGCGGCAGTCGATCAACGACAATCTCACCCTGGACAGCGACCAGTCCGCGCTCGCAAGGCTTAAGAAGCAGCTAACCGAGGTGCTTGAGGACATCCGAGACAAGAACCAACGATTCCAGGAAGATGTCAGCGCAAAGCTCGCGAGTCTGATAACCAAGCATCAGGAGGAGATGCGAGCCACCACCCACGGGCTGAGCTTTGAAGAGGAATTTTGCGCGTTCCTCCAAGCGGAAGCGCAGAGAGCAGGAGATGTGTTTACCGCCACGGGATCGACGCCCGGAGCTATCCCGAAGTGCAAAACCGGCGATGCTGTCATCGAGCTTGGGGCAGAAGCAGCGGCTGCTGGCGAGCGGATCGTCTTCGAGGCCAAAAGCAACAGGAGCTATACCCTGAACGCCGCCCGCGCTGAAATCGAAGAGGCGAGGAAGAATAGAGAGGCGAACGTCGGTGTCTTTGTTTTTGCGAAGACCAGCGCGCCAGCAGGGATGCAACCCTTCATGCGCATCGACCGCGATCTGTTCGTGATTTGGGATGCTTCTGACGCGGCCACTGACATTTACTTGACGGCGGCCGTGAGTGTCGCCAAAGCACTTCTGTTCCGGGAGAAGGCCGCAACGAGCAAGAGCCAAGGAGAGGTCCAGGAAATCGAACGCGCGGTCAACATCCTGGAAAAATTATTGGCCGGTCTCGATGAGATGGAAACGCTCACGAATACAATCCACAACAACGGCGATAAGATCCTGAAGAAGATAGCGACAATTCGAGACGGTGCGCAAGAGCAGATCGAGCAATTGCGAGCTTCACTTGCCGCACTGAAGAGCGAGAAATAGAGCCCTCGATTTCGGGGAAGAGTCTAGCGTAGAGGGGGACACTTGGCCCACGTCTGCTGCTGGCTGACAACGGCGGCAGCGAGGCCCGATCCCTGATCCGGGCCTCCACTGCTGGAACTGCGACGACCCAGGCGAAGAGTTTTGAAAGATCCCAATTGCCGACAGCGCTTTCCCTTGAATTCTTTCCGACTGCCAATGGGTGCTCTGCACCCTTGGCAGGTTCGGTTTTTGGCATAGGTAAGGGCGGGCGACGATGCTGGAAGCACCAAGAAATTGGCTCCTCGCGGTCCAAGGTTCGACAGAATGGGGAACGAATGTCCTTGGCGGTTCGTATACGGGATCATGAGCGCAATCGGTCCCGATCACGAGTGGAGCGGCCGGGGTGACAGTGTTTCCCATCGAATTCTACGCAAAACAGGAAAACGTCGACGCTGCGCCTCATGTAACTCTGCTCAGCACTGTCTAGGACTGACTCAGTGCGCGATATTCCTCCAGCAATTCCAGAAACTTCGGAGCACTCCGGTCCCGATCCGACCACCCAACTAGAATGTCGTAGCCAAACTGTTGTCTGGTCCACATCAGCGCCTCAACAAAAGATCCAGTCTTACCGAAGGCTCTGAGCGCCTCTTGAAGATCTGTTTCGCCCTTGAGCTTGGACCAAAGCGCGACAGCCTCAGGAACAGGCAGCAACGCGGCCGCTCGCGCAATCAGTTTCATATAGGGCATGCTCTTCCGCATGAAGGCGCTCAACTCGGGAGACATGGCTTCGACGTACCGGTCGTAGCTCTTCAATCGAAAGCCCACGAAGTGGCTACGGAACATCGATGTGGTTCCGAGCTTTTCTACATCCGCCCAACGAATGAAGGCGCTCCCGTGTGGCGTGATCTGCTCGACCCCTTGCTCGCTCAATACCATGCTGATCTTTCGCCGCATCAGTTTTGGGGCCGTGATTAGTCCGCCGCAGCCGAAGAAGACTGTGCAAAGAATTCCGACGGCAATATTCTGAGCCTCGCCGGTACCGATCAAGAAAAAACCGCCGACGGTGAACGCTGAGCACCCAATCACAAGAAACAGAACATTGCGGCCGGTTTTCGGCTTAATTTCGAGCTTCGCTAAAGACCGGTGGCTACTCCGCTTGGAGGTTCCGCCATTAGCAGCCATGGACTTCTTGTCGGCGTCTGGCGGCGGTTTTCTCTCCAGGTGTTTGCCACACCGCAAGCAAAAGCTGGCATAGTCGGGGTTCTGAGTTCCGCAATGGACACAGTACATGGCGATCGATCTCCAGATTCGTAAGCCGCTTCGCCGCCATGATAAGCGTTGAGAAAGGCCGCAGTCCAGGATCGGTCTGAGTCGCTTTCATGTGTAGATGTGATCAGATGCGCCTGTAGGCGAAAATATATTTGGTTGTTCCGGTAACCCTTTAGTGGGCGGAGCCGTTGTGAGGCATTGTCCATTGTGCTCGCAAAGGTGCGCAATGAGCCGTGAGACCCAGTGCGTCGGCCGTCGCTTCCGGCGAAAGTATCGCCGTCGTGTCTTGTGCCGGGCGTCTAACCGCCAAGTGGGACCTTTGCCGACTCTTCGCCGCCCGGCCGCCAATCTCCAGATGGCCGACACCTGAGGACTAATTAAGCTGGACCGAGTTGTCTGGCGCGGCGCAGATGAATTCGCCACGGCGCTCGCCTGGCAGGGATTCGGGACGATGTTATTATGGGCGGCGTGCAAAGCGTCTTCGAGGCGGCGGGTGGGAACAACGGCTTACGCCGTCTTGCCGAGGCTTGGCATCGCCGGGTAATGGCCGACGAGATCGTCGCCCATGCGTTCAGCCATGGGTTCCACTCAGAGCATGTCGAGCGACTCGCCGCCTACTGGGCCGAGGCGCTCGGTGGCCCGATCACGTATTCGGATTCTTATGGTGACGAGACCACCGTGGTCAAGATACACAGCGGGAACGGGGAGCACGAGGAAATGGATCGTCGCGCGATGGCCTGCTTCGACCAGGCTCTGGCGGACGTCGGACTTGGTGACGACAGCACCTTGCGGCAAGTTCTGCACGACTACTTCGCCTGGGCGACCACGACATCCATGTCCCGCTACCACCGGACCACTGATGATGTGCCCAACGGCCTCAGGATCCCACACTGGTCTTGGGATGGGCTCCAGGAGTGATGCACCAGTTTGGTCACCTGGGTTTTGATCACCCCTCCGTATCGAAAACGCCTCGGACTCAGATCAGAGGCTCATTCCAAACTTGTCGCCAGGCGTTTCTTCGATCAAGGTTCACGGTCGTTCGATTAGTGGGTTTTGAATCTGCAGGGTCGCACAGCCGTTGCTGGGAGTGGCATGAGCCGGTTGCGATCTTGCCGATCATCACCTCGCGGGCGATAGCATCAGCGCGGCGCTTCGCTCCGCGTGGACCTTCAGGCGCGAGGCTTTTCCGACCGCGCACGGAAAGCCACGGTCAGCGATATGACGACTGCAACAATCACTCCGATAATTACCGGGAGCCAACGTGCCATAATTTTCTCCATGCTTCACGCTAAGCATAGCCCATGGAGGCTCAGAGCGCTGTCGGTGTTGGTTATTTTCAGACTGACTCACTACCGGTCATTCAGATGGAATGGTGAATCCGCTCCGGTTCCAAGGCATCCTCTTGTAAGCACCGCTAGAACTATTCGCCCCGCAGCGCCTCGATGGGGTCCACCGCCGCCGCTCGTCGGGCTGGCATCGCCGAAGCCGTGAGCGCCAGTGCGAAAACGGCGATCGCAGCGATCACCAGTACAGCCGGATCGAACGGGCTGACTTCAAACAGAAATGTCCGCAGCAATTTTGCCGCTGCGAGCGCACCGGCCAGTCCCAGCACGCAACCAACGGCTGCCAATCGAAGGCCGGAAACAAGCACAAGGCGCAGGATGCGCCCGCGCTGCGAACCCAACGCGATACGGATCGCCATCTCCTGCACCCGCGACGCTACGGAAAACGCCACGATGCTGTAAATCCCGAGTCCGGCCAGGAACACCGCCGCCAGCGCGAAGCTGGAGATGATCGCGGTGTTGAAGCGGCGCGACCCCTCGCTCTGTGCTACCACCTCATCCATTGTTTGCACCCGCGACAACGGCAATTGTGAATCAAGCTGCCGAACCACGGCTCGTATCGAGTTCTCCATCTGACCCGGCGGCAGTGTCGAACGCACGACAACGTAGCCGCCATTGCCGTTGACGTCGTCGGGTTGGGCCTGAGGGCCGACATCTCTTTCTAGCTGCGCAACGGGTAGATAAAACTGCTCCCGCGCATCCTTGTCCGGCGATTCAAGCTTTGCATCGGCAACTTCGCCCACCACCGACAACCACGGCACGTGAGCTTCCAGCGTTCCCAGGCGCATGCGTTTGCCAATCGGATCTTGACCCGGCCAGTAGTGAGCGGCAAACTCATGATTCACGACTACAACGAGTTGGGTGTTGGTGTTATCGTCTTCGCTGATGTATCGTCCTCGCAGCAGTGGAATGCCCATTGCCTTGAAAAAATCGCCGATCACCAGCGAGGGCGAAGCGGCGGTTCGATCCGGCCCGCGCGGGTCCACGTAACCTTCCGCTACAAAGGACCAGATTTCATCGTCTGTCGCCGGAATCGTACTGGTCAGCCCCACATCCCGCACCCCGGGAAGCTGCCGCAGCCGCCGTCCCAGAGCCAACGACCCGTGGACCTCTTCTGCGTCGCGATGGACATCCCGATTGGTCTCCTCGACGGTCCCAGAGCGCGTGATATAGCAGCCCACGAACTGCTCGGCCAGCCTTGCGGCGGACGGCGTCTCCAGGCCACCCTTCTGATCCATGGCCAGAATTAGACTCGGCTCTATGAGCAGGGCTTCTTAAATTAGGGCGCTGACCCAGAGGTCGCTTCCCCCCTGGCTTAGGATCGAGATCTACCGGGGCTTAAGCGCCGAGCTTCAGCCGGTATAGCCTCGCATCATTTTTCTCCCAGTTGTCCGTGCGACGTCCATGGCAACTTAGGAAACCAATTGCAAGGCCTTGGCGCGGGGAGCTTCAGGCGGCTCGGCGTGGCCGTTGCATCTCGCGAACACTTTCAATCCAAGGGCGGTGGGCGTGATGTTGGCGTTCACGATTTGTTCAAACGAATTCGCCTTCGACGAGGGTTCCAGCAAGCCAAGGTGATGGAGATGATTCAAATCCTGCTCCACGCCTGTCAGATCCCTGATTCCGGTGAGTCGCCGGACCTCGGCTGTAGGGCATTCAATTTTCTCGCGGAAGACAAACCCAGGCTCCCATCCTTTTTGCGCCGCGCGCGTGCAGGCCAGGGTGAGGATTTGGATATGACCGGGAAGAAACTGGGTGAGCAGATTGACGCATGTCCAACCCGATGATTCTTCCGCCTGCGCAAGGCAGGAAGAGGCCATTAGCCCAGCCCAGGAATGCCGCATCAGTTCGTCGTTGGCATCGGATCCAAGCTCCAAAAGCCGCAGAAGAAGGTCCGGGGGAATCTGGCTGATCGCGCCTCCATCCTGCTCATCGAGCAGGTCTTCGGCTATGCGGCCGACCTCAATGGCGCGGATGGCTCGTCCGTCGCCCAAATCTTCGGTGATGAGTTTCAGAATCCGGGCTTTTGCGGAAGGGCAAGCACGAACAAGAAAGGCCAGCGCCTGGGCGGTGCAGAAGTGGCCGAGGATATCGTTCTGCGCGGAGGGAATGCGCCCATTCAGGGCAGCCGCAGTGGTCATCAAGTCCCTCCAGGCGACCGCGTCGAGGGGCTCGGGAATAAACGTCAGCCCCACACCGTCTTCTCCGACGCGAACGGATCTGGCGCGGAGCCGCAGCGGAGGACCGGAGCGCTTCCCCAGGAAACCAGACCGCTGGAGGGTCAGTAGAACGCGAGTGCCTGGCTGCCAGCGCTCGTCCGTTTGCAAATAGACGCCGGTGGCGCTCATGTCTTTGACTGGTAATCGCTTCTGTTTCGTGCCGCTGGAGTAAAAAACGTGGAAGTCCTGCACGGAAATGCGCCCGTCTTCGCGGCGATCACTTAGTCCAACCCGCTTGAGCAATTTCCAAACAAGAGACATGCACTTTTACTCCGGAGGCTCGACTATTCCCGGTCGATAGCACTCCCCATTACCGCCCTGCATGAGGCAAATGACCCGATTTGCGGGTAGTTATACTCTCCGACCTGGCTTGTTTCAAGCGGATTATAGGCAGCAAGAGTTATATGTATGATCCCGGCCATTATCTGGGAGGACGCCCCGGAACCTGTGAAAAAGGTGGGGTGCGGGGCTCTGATGAGGTTCCGGCGAGAGTCGCAAAACGCATGCATCGCCTGCTCACGTTCTTGAAAACCCATACCTGGTCCGAAATGACGCGCACCACGCCGGATCGGTTCTGAGCGATTTTATGCTTTCAATCGACTACTTTAGTTACCTCGATCAGCGGGCTGATGTGATTTAAATCACTTGGACCCGGGCAATACTCAGGCTACTTTGGCGTAAAGTCCTTTTGGGCTTTGGCCGAACGGCGGTTGGCCTCGGGCCAATTTTATTGAATACAGGCTAACCGTTCTTGTCGGCTGTTGATCGGTTTGGGAGCCGGGCCCGCCATTCATTCATTCGTGGCTCTCATACCGACATCGAGGGAGCGCAGGTTCGCTCGGGGCTTACAAATCCTCGGCGGCACGCCGCCAATACTCGATGCGGGGGAATACACGCCCTGGAGACCACTTATTATGCATAGACCATGGCCTATGTCCTCACCGGCACGTCTTTGATGCAGCACCTGTCTGAAGAAAGTAAATTGCAAGGAGAACAAAGAAGAAGAGAAGGAGGTTTGTCATGTTCACGGATCACGTTCACACAGGGTGCGCCTCATGAATAAGATCATCGTGGCCGATTCCCAGGCACTTTTTCGGGCTGGCGCTGCCGAGGTGCTGGCGCTGGATGGCGATGTGCGCATCATCGCTCAATGTGCTAGCCCGGAGCGGATGTACCACGCGATTGCGACGTTTCCGGGATCAATCGTCTTGTTTGCGTCCTCGTTACATCCCGATTTAACGCGCCTGCGGATGCTGCTCGAAAACACCAACAGCCACGGCATAGTGATCGCGGAGAATAGGGAACACGCTAGCGTTTATCTACAACAGGGCTTTCGAGGCGTAGTCTTCCGCAATGTAGCCGGACCTGCGCTGTCGGAGTGCGTACGGCGCGTGGCTGCGGGCGAAATCTGGTTTCAACAACAGGTGATGCGAGCCGGATCGACTGATCCGGACCTAGTCGGCGCACGCGTTCGGGACCGGCTCACGCCCAAGGAAATGGGCGTGGTGGCTTTGATCGTGGAAGGCTTCAAAAACCGCGAGATCGCCCTGCGCCTCAAAACCGGCGAACAGGTCGTCAAAAATCACCTGCGTTCGATCTACGATAAAACCGGTGTGGGCGACCGCCTGGAACTGGCTCTGTTCACCATCCATCACCCCGAACTCGCGCAAGCTGCGGCCATAGCAGGCAGCAAAATCCTGGAGCAGCAGATTTGATACTCCCCATCTTGAAAGCCGCCAGACTTTGTATGAAATGGAAGGCGCAATAATTTCGGGAATGCCCCGCTCGCCCGTTGGACCTTGGAAGCGACGACTGCTATGACAGGAAGTCAGCTAGAGCTTTGCGCACGGATCGCGTCTCCGAAGCGAGAATTTTGAGCACATCGACGCATAATCCCGGATGGCTCTCGACAAGGCTGTTAAAGTCTTCGGAGGTAAGTTGGCGGATTTCGGCATCCACACCGGCCATAGCGGTCAAGGAATACGGTTGGTTGCCAATGACGGCAGGAAGGCCGATGAGGGAACCGGCCCCGGCGCGCACCCGCATCACCTCTCGATCTGTCGAATGCATCGTTAGGGTAACTTGACCTTTTTTGATGAAGTAAAGTCTTGCTGGCGGGTCTCCCTGTCGGAACAAAATCCCGTCGGCTGTGCGGGAGTATGGCGTCGATATGGCCTCAAACTCCTGAGCTAGCTCGCTTTCAGCAACATTATCCGAGAGAACCGGGTCAATGGGGAGCCCCGAGAATTCAGGACGGGACCGGCTTGATGGCGTCATATCACAGACCTTTCAGAACCGCATGGGCATCGTCCGCGCGGCTGTCATTGCGACAAAAGGCGGGCCGGGATAGATTCAACCGACCTTCCCGAGCCGTCCCAGGTTTCTGGTCGCTCCGGGGGGATATTTGCCCGGATTAGCGTCGGCCTACATAAAGTCAAATCGCTTGATATTGAGTTTCTTTATCTTGGAATTCAGGGTCGTTCTCTTCATGCCCAGTCGAGTGGCCGCTCCGCGAGATCCGCCGATCTGTCCCTTTGCTTCTCGCAGAACACGCAAAATATGGTCCTTCTCGGCTTGGATAAGCGTTGTAGAAGCATTTAGATGAGTCTTCGTCTGCTCGGATTCAAGTTCTGCGACCGGAGCATAAAGCGCGGATCCACGCGTCAAGATCACCGCTCTTTCCAGAAAATTTTCGAGTTCGCGAATATTGCCCGGCCAACTCCACCGCACGAGCGCCGCCATGGTCCTTTCCGGAATTTCCTCGATCTTTTTTCCCATTCTTCGGGCGTGTTTAGCCACAAAGTGCCGCACAAGAATAGGAATATCTCCTGTGCGTTCCCTAAGCGGCGGAGCGAAGATTGGAAATACCTTGAGCCTGTAAAAGAGATCGCTGCGAAACTGCTTTTCTTGAACCATCTCGGCCAAATTACGGTTAGTGGCGGCAATCAAGCGCACGTTGACCGGAATAGGCCGGTTGCTTCCCAGCCGTTCGATCTCCCGCTCCTGCAATGCACGCAGAAGTTTTGGCTGAAGGTCCAGAGGCAACTCGCCAATCTCATCCAAAAAGAGTGTTCCTTCGTGAGCTAGCTCCAGGCGGCCCATCTTTCGCGATATGGCCCCGGTGAAAGCTCCTTTCTCATGGCCAAAAAGTTCGCTTTCAAGCAGACCCGTGGGAATCGCCGCACAATTCAATTTGATGAAGGTGCGCTCCCGGCGCTGACTCAAACGGTGTATGGCCCGCGCCAACAACTCCTTTCCTGTCCCGGTCTCTCCCTGGATGAGGACTGTCGCGTCGGTTGGCGCGACGGTTTCGATTTGTCTGAGAACGTCGCGAATTTC
>JASHOC010000025.1 GCA_030041305.1 Acidobacteriaceae bacterium | reverse complement strand
AGCGTACCGGAAATCCGGCATTTGCTCGCTTCCGTGCTGCGCGGCGGCTGGCAAAGCCTGGACCATCTGCTGCACTGGTCTGATTGGCGGCGACGACATCAATTCCTCGCCCAGTTCTTCCACTACCGGAAAGAAACGGTTTGGAGCCTCGGTACTTAATTACAACTGTAGTACTAGGACGCCAAGCGCCCGACACTGAAAATTTACCGTTTCAGCCTCTTACTTCTCCTTGTCTGTGGCGTTGCATCAGTAGTCGATTAAGACTCTCCCAAAGGAATCTTCGTTTCCCGCAGCCCAAAATGCTGAGATCGCAGACCTGAGCGTCGATTTGGCCGCTTGATCTAACGATCCGTCAGTAGTGCGTTGGTCAAGTATTACGCACAGCGTCCGGCCGTTATCTTCACTTTCTCTGCATAGTCTGTACTCGAGGCCCGGCAGATTCTGTACCGCCCTGCCGAGGTCACTTCCGGGGCGGATGACGATCCTCTTGCCGGCAATGGGGTCCATTTGGCACAGAAGCCAACGAAGATATCTGGTCCCATTATTCCTCTCTACGTCGAGATAGCTCGTTTCGTTGTTCGTCACTACAACATTCACGCGGTAGCTCCGATATTCGTTGTGTTTCGCCCCGTTGAGCAGATAATGCCAGAAATACCCTCCCATCGCCACAGCAAAATATAGGAACGGAGGTTCATCCTCATACGCTATTCGGGTTTGCGAACGAGCCAATATCCAGACCAACCTACTAAGAGGATGCCCAGGCACAGGTCCACTGGCTGCCAATGCGCGCGCTGCATTCGGATCGGCAAGAACGGGTTCAGAAGAAGCGCCACGGCAGCAAATCCCCAGGTCCAGCCGCGCAAGCCGACCTGGTACACTCTCCACGCCCAATAGACGGCACCGAGCGTAATCACGAGTCTCAGCACCATGTAAAAGCCGTAGCCGTGCCGACCATGCGCTGCCACGAGCAGCAACGCCCCGCCGACGGCGGTCAGCGCCACTTCAATGATTCGATCACGGCTCACGATTGAACTCCACTGAGTAGCGAAATGCTGCATCATTCATTTCGGCGAACGGGGCTTCTGAAGGATTGGCCGAGCCTCCAGCCGATCCAAAATCTCCATGAAGCGGGGGCGATTGCGATAATTCACGCGTATGTTTGCCACCAGATCGTTCCACTCCCAGCCACGATCCAGCGACTTCAGAATCGGGCGCATTTTCCTGAGGTAGGCGGCCACCGTCTCATAGGCCGAGACACTTGCCTGGGTCAGGTTCTCATCGATGCAGCCGTGATAGACCTCCAGGGTGCGCTCAGGATGCGATTCGACAACTGCCGCAGCCACCCTGTCGGCATAGCTGCCAGCCTCGAAATTCCAGGCCGTGCGCTGGCCTTTTGCCGCCGCACACCACAGGTCGTACCAGCGCAGAACATCGTCGGGGCGACGTTCGGCAATCGCCATGTCAATCAGCACGTCGTAGTGCGGACGGGGGTCTCCGGTTCGTAAGAAGGGCAGTAGACAATCAGGGAGCGGCAGCGGCCAGTCCGGTTGAAGAATGGCGCTGCTAGCTCCGTCTTTCTTTACCGCGACCGAGAAGGGCAGCTTGCCGGTTTCGAGGAACTCCAGGGCTATCCGCTCGACCCCGTCCCGGCAGCCGGCCCGCTCGGCGGCGGCAACCAGATCGGCGAACTTTTCGCGTCCGGGGCGCTCGAAAAATTCCCTTGCGGCGTGCGCGGCGACCACGCTCCATTGCTTCCGCAGCCGGGCCATCTCGCCCATCGCTTTCGCGAGCTGGTAGGCAATGCCCGGAGCATCCTTGACCGTTTTTTGAATACCCTCCCTTGCCCAGCGCTCGGCGTCGTCGTAAAGTTTTCGCTCGATGAGCAGCGGAACCAGTCGCTCGTAGCTCCCCGTGATGCGCGCCTCCCGCTCGCGGACGGCGATGACTTCGTCGTCGCGCCCAGCCCTGGTCAGCGCCCGGACAAGCCAGTCGGCGATCCGCTCACGCTGATATTTGTCGTGGAAGTTGCCGTCGGTCCGTGTTTCGGATTGCAAACGGCGGGCCAGTTCGTCCGCCGCCGCCGACCAGTCGGACGGGCTGACGTTGCCCTCCAACACGGTGTCCAGAAGATCGCTCTCGATCACGCTGTATTCGTCATTGAGATCGGCGTCCATCGCGAATAGCAGCTTCTTTGTGGGCGGCAAACTTGACTTCGTTACCGCTCGGAAGATAGGCGGCAGACACTCCGCAAAGGCTGTGGCCGTTTCGCCCTCGTCGTTGGATTGCCCGATCATTTCCATGCCCCGCGACATAATTTCCCGACTCAGTTTCACCACGGCGTCTGCGTGGCCGAGTTCGGCCATCCGGTCAAGGTAGCGCGCCAGCCGACCGAAGTCCGGGGTGTACCCTTCGCCCTTCCAGTAGTTCCTCCAGCCCGGCTCGGAGGTTGCTCGGCGCAGTTCCTTTCGAGCTTCGGCGATGAGGCGGTCCGCGTCGTCTTCGCCGAGGGCAATGCGCTCGCGGAACTCTTCCCACAACTCCGGGAAGCGCTGCGTCAGCGACCAGACCAGCGCGGCCAGCTCCTCCCGGCTCTTCGCATCAATATGTTTGCGAATCTTTTCGTCGTTGGCACGACTCTTCCCGCCACGCCGTCGGGGAATGGGCAGCTCGTCCTGGCCCTCGTCGCCCTCTGACTCTGCTTCGTCACCGTCCTCGAATTCCTCGGATGGCGCTCCAGGGACGTTGCTCGCAAGGTCTCCCCATCTGGCATCCTCGGTGTCTGCAATGGGCACCGTAGTGCCCTTCGCCAGCATGTCGAGATAGACCGCAACG
>JASHOC010000195.1 GCA_030041305.1 Acidobacteriaceae bacterium | reverse complement strand
TTTGAAGGGAACCAGACTGAGATCGTGCGGCACTGCGAGACGATTTTCCGCAAACTGAAACAGGCGTCTGGAAAATTGGATGCGGCACTGGAGAAGAAATGAGCGATACTGAGTTAAATAAAGCGGCAGTATTGATTGTCAAACTCCTGCTCCGCACCCGGGAGGGCAGAATTCAGTGGTCGCCTTGTGCTCCAGCTCTCTTCGGGGGCAAAACCTATATTGCCGGTTTAGAAGACCAGATGAGCGCTTACCTGAGCAGGAACAACCAGGAGTATGACTTTGTCCTAATGGACACAAGAATCCCGTCGTCTGAAGATCTTGAGGAGACCGATTTACATAAGTTCATTTCCGAAAGGAAAATTATAAGCGTTGCTCTGGCTCATTCCTGGGACTCTGAAGAGGATGTAACTCCAGAGAGTATTGTTTACTCGAACCTTAAACAGCTATTTCAACTCGCGCAGAACCCAAAATCGGTGTCCGAGGATCGCCTTTACCAGCAGGCGCTGACCTATCTCGACAAGATCGCAGTATAGAACGATCCCAATGATCGCTCATCTGCGCGGCAAGCTCATTTACAAGCAGCCTGGCCAAGCCATTGTTGAGGCGGGCGGGGTCGGCTACGACGTCGCGATTTCCGTGCCCACGTTTACGGCGCTGCCGGCGACGGGCGCGGAGGCCGCGCTGCACATTTACACCCAGGTGAGCGAGGACCAGCTTGCGCTCTTCGGCTTCCTCGACCGCGAAGAAAAGCGGCTTTTCGAGCGGCTGATCACGGTGAGCGCGGTGGGGCCCAAGCTGGCCATCAAGATTCTGAGCGGACTCTCGGTGGAGCGAACGGTGCAAGCCATCCGCGGCCAGGATCACGCGCAATTGACGCGCATTCCGGGGGTGGGCAAGAAGCTGGCCGAGCGCCTGGTGGTGGAGCTCAAAGACAAGCTGGACGAGTTTGCCGTGGCGCCCGTGCGGCCCGCCGCGCAAGGGCCGGCGGTGGACGATGTGCTTTCGGCGCTGGTGAATCTGGGCTATCAGCGCCCGGCGGCGGAGAAGGCTATTGAGCAGGCGGTGGCGAAGGATAAGGCGCTGGCGGCGGATTTCGATGGGCTGTTTCGCGGAGCGCTGAAAGTGATCCGGTGAATGAAAGCTTTCAGCTCTCAGCTTGAAAAAGACTGCGAGATCGCGAGTTTTGGGATTGCGCAAATCATTCAGCAGGCGCATTCAGTAGACTCTTTACTATGGCAACAAAGCTGAAGCTTGCATCCAAGGCGCCCGCCGGCCTTCTTCCTTACTTCCGCCCTGAAGCGCTCACTTTCCTGCGCAACCTGGCCCGCCACAATGATCGCGCGTGGTTTCAGCCGCGCAAGGCGGAGTTTGAGGCGCTGCTCAAGGAGCCGATGCTTGCCGTTATTCGCAAGGCGACCGAGGCGATGATGGACTTTGCGCCGAACCATGTGCGGCCGGCGGAGAAGTGCCTGTTCCGCATTTATCGCGACACGCGCTTCAGCGCCAACAAGCTGCCCTACAAAACGCATGTGGCCGCGTGGTGGACGCACATGGGGTTGGAGAAGACCTCCGGCGCAGGCTATTACTTTCACGTAAGCCCCAAAGAGGTGATCATCGCCGCCGGTTCCTACATGCCGGAGAAGGAACAACTGGCGCAAATTCGCCATTGGCTGCTCGATCACCATGGGGAGTTTCGGAAGCTTCTCAAGCGGGCCGCCGTTCGGAAGACATTTGAGGAATTTGAAGGCAATGCGCTCACGCGTCCGCCCAAAGGCTTTCCGTGCGAGCATCCGGGGATGGACCTGATCCGCTGCCGGCAGTGGGGATTGGCGGCGACATTGCCCGCGGCGACGGCGCTCAAGCCCGATTTTGCCGCCACGATCGTCCGATATTTTCGGATCGCGGCGCCGGTGGTGGACGCGTTGAACACGCCGATCGCCGCAGCGCAGGCCCCGCGCAAGAAGGTGCTGTTCGGGCTCCCATAGAGCGGTTGCAGCGTGCGCGGACGCGTTGGCTCCCGAGACGTGCCGAAGTGCTGGAGGGGGCTCAAAAGCCGCGAAAATACGGGCCTGGAGGCCACCCAGAGAGCGAAAACCCAGGAAATATAGGCAAATTCGGTACACAAACCGAAGAAAACTGTGGAAAAACCGGCTTTTTGTATTGACTTTGGCGGCCCAAAGCCGCATTGTAGGCATCGGCAGGGTTCTTCAAAGCCGCATAAAGAGAGGGGTTTTCGCGTAACCTGGGCTCGATCGCATTCCCTCCATGCGGCTCGCACTTCACGGCGGAAGCCCCTCAACACCGGGCCGCACCGGCTCAACCAAGAAGGAGAACAGCAATATGGCAGCAGGCATGACCAAGACCGCCCTGACACGGCAAATGGCCGAGAAACTCGAAATCACCAACAAGCAATCCGCGGCGTTTCTGGATCTGTTGGCGGAGACGGCGATCAAGGAAACCAAGAAGAACGGGATGTTCGTGATTCCCGGCATCGGCCGCCTGGTGAAGGCGGAGCGCAAAGCCCGCATGGGACGTAACCCGCAAACCGGCCAGGCCATCAAGATCAAGGCCAAGACCGTGGTGAAGTTCCGCGTAGCCAAGTCGGCGAAGGACACGATCGCGCCCCCGAAGAAGTAGCATTCCGGACTGGGAAGTGAAGGGGAGAAGCGTTGCGCTTCTCCCTTTTCGCATTTCTTGCGGACAAGGCGGCGAACTTTCTGCGCTCTTACCACGACACGGCTCATCTGATGAGCCATGACGTCGATTCCTCGATACGCTGATTTGCCGATACCGCCGTTACCTTTACGCGGTTCATCGGTCCGGCTGCTGTTGCGGCTTGAGGGGCTGGTCGTTGCCGCCGTCACAGTGGCGCTGTACGCGCGCTTGGGAGCTAGCTGGCTCGCTTTCGCGGCATTGTGGCTGGCGCCCGACCTATCTATGCTGGGGTATCTCGCCGGATCCTGCTGGGGGGCGCGTGTCTATAACGGGGTGCATGCCTACGTGGCGCCCGGAGTGCTGGCCTTGGCCGGATTGTTGTTCCACGCCCATTTTGCGCTGCCGACCGCGCTGATCTGGGCCAATCATATCGGCGTCGATCGGCTGTGCGGCTTCGGCCTTAAGTATGCCGAGGGCTTCCGATGGACGCACCTGGGACGGCCGGGCGCGGGCGGCTACGCTATGGGGCCGGAGCAGAGTGCACCGACCGCGGCGCCAGCGCCCGCGCCACCAGCGATAAGCCGAAGCTGATCAGAATGGCCTTCAACATCAGTTCGCTGTCGTATTGCCAGGAGAGAAACGCCAAGATGACGAAGACGCCGATGGGATTGATCTCCGAGAGCAAGGCGATGAGCCAGTGCGGTTTGTTGCCGGCGGGCGCAAGAGACGTGCGCAGACGCGGGAAGAGGCGCGGCACGGCGCGGAGATATTGCCGGTAGGGCTCGCCCCAGCTCGATGCTAAGAAAGCCTCTTCGCCGAGAACCAGGCGCAAGTAAAAGAGGGTGACCAGAGTCATAGTGAAGAGCGCGCCGGTGGGCGGCATGAGCAGGGAAATGGCGGCCATCATGCACCAACTGCCGAGATAGAGGGGATTGCGCACATACCGGTAAGGGCCGTCGGCCACGAGCGCACCGGCCTGCATCTGGCCGTGGTGCACGGTCGAATATCCCAGATAGGCCGTTCCCCAGACGCGCAGCACCGCGCCCAAGCCGGCTATGAACGCGCCCAGCAGGATGACGGCAGGCGCGGAGAGGGTAAATCGCAGCACTCCGGCGCGGCTGAGTTCGAGCGCCAGCCATTCGAGCAGCGAAACGCGGCGGCCCAGGTCAAACGCCTGGATCCAGGGGGCCCAGAATCCCAAAACCACAATGACCACCTGAATCAGCATCCGCAAACGAAACTCGATTGCGCTTGCCCGCATGGACATCTCCCGCTCATCGTGCTGTACTTCTAGAGTACGCAATCAGGCAGCCGCGGGTCCGCGCGATCGCGGAGGTCTTCGCCGCGCTGTTTCGCATCGGCGCCGGAAGCGGAACAACTTCAGGCGTTAGCCCAGCATCGAATTCTCGAACGCTGGCGGGCGCGGCGTCGGCCCGGCAGCCGGAGGAGGGAAATGTCCACGCATACGAGTCAGGAATCGAAAGCGGCCAAGACCAACAATCCGGACGGATTTGCTCCGGAGCAGGTCAAGGATGTCACCAATGTTCTGAACGCCACGCTGGCCGACGTTTTTGCGCTTTACCTGAAGACCAAGAACTTCCATTGGCACATGAGCGGACCTCATTTCCGCGATTACCATCTCATGCTCGATGAGCAAGCCTCACAAATCTTCGCCATTAGCGACGACATCGCCGAAAGGGTGCGCAAAATTGGCGGGACCACGCTCCGCTCCATCGGGCACATTGCGCGCTTGCAGCGGATCGGCGACAACGATCAGGAGTTTGTGCCGGCGCGCGACATGCTGCTCGAACTGCACGCCGACAACATGGCGCTGGTGGAAAGCTTGCGCGCCGCGCACGAAGTTGCCGGCAGGGCGGGCGATTACGCAACCACCAGCCTGATCGAAACCTGGATCGACGAGGCTGAGCGCCGCGCCTGGTTTCTGTTCGAGGCCACCCGGTAAGAACCCTTTACTTCGCGCGAGCGCGAGTGCGGCAGCGGCAAACGCGGCGAAGGGGTGTGTCTTTCAACGGTCTGTTGGAGGGGTGACCCACGGCACGGACTCCGGCTGTGGGTTGTCGCCCAACAGGACAACGCGAATGGGGCCGCCGATGCCGCTGGGCGCGGGAACTGTTTGCGTAGCGCGGCTGGCGGCGTGAACGATGTTGGCGGCGACGGCCGCGGCCTGATCGATGGACGTGTCGCGGACCGGGATGCGGGTGCGCAGAAAGCCGATTGTCGCCGGCGAGAGGAATTGCCGGCCGAATCCGGCGTAGACGTAGCGATCGACGTACGAGGTTTCGCCATAGAGCCAGACACCGCGCGGATCGTGCGGCGAAACCGCGGTCTCGGTGAAACGGACGGCGCCGGCGTGGTGCGTGCGCGCGTCAATGCCCACCACGAAATTGCGCAGCAGCGAGGTCTGCGACGCGGGATCGTAGCTGGCCACGACCACGGAGAAGATGTCCCGTCCAACAAAGGCGCGTAGCGCCTGAGAATAGGTCTGGCGAAAGCGCTCGACCTGGCGCACGCAGGCTGCGCTGAGGCCGTCGAAGTCCAACTGCGTGGGATCGTCTGCGCTGCGCTCGAGATAGCTGCGGACCAACGTGTCGAAATTGAGGCGCCGGGGCGCGGTTTCAACATAGCGGCACAGGTTTGCGGCGCCGGCGGGTGGCGGAGAGACAAAGATGGACTCGCCAGTGACAAGGGCGACGGTGCGCATGGGCCGCGCCGGCTCAATGATCTTGAAGGCGCCGTCGCACTCCGCGCCGAGAAACGTGATGCGGCTGTCGGCTGCCACAAGCAGACCGTCATTCGAGGGAACGAGCGCCACCAGCGTGGCGTGAGCCGTAGCGCACAGCAGCAGGGCCCCAATGAAGGCTGCGAAAGGGCGCGCCATAAATGACTGTAGTATGGCACGGGCGTCTTTCTGGCTCGATAGAAACGGCAGCCGGAAATGCCTCAGTGACTGGCGGCGCCCGGTAGAACGTGACAGGCGACAATATCGACATTGTTCGGCGAGCCGGCCATGATGTTCAGGCCGAGGAGCAACTCGAAATGCTGGAAGGGTCCGCCGGGATGGATGCCGCATTTGGACAAGGCGGCGGAAAAGCGGGGCAGATCGGTGGCGAATTTTCCCGCCGCCTCGGTGCCCTCGC
>JASHOC010000194.1 GCA_030041305.1 Acidobacteriaceae bacterium | reverse complement strand
CGGCATTTGGGTATGAAGATCACGTGGTATTTGCACTCCCACTTGCTGTGGCTTAGACTTTCGTATTCGTCCACTCGGGTTCTCCTCCTCGTGTGCTTGGCGGCTCACGATCTGGAGTTTCCTGGGTGGACTCCCGTAAATGTCAAACTTCTACTGCCACCCCGGCAGAGCCGGGGGGACTCCCGTGCTTAGCTAGCGACCCGATCTCGCTCAATTCACCGCGCAACCGGGTCAACTGCGCCCGATAGGCTTCCGCGTACGAATTGGTGAACGCTGTCAGCCGCCGTGTCATGTGTTCGCCCCAAAAGCGCAGCGCCTGGCCATAGCGATGCAGTTCGTCGCGGAGCAGATCCGCAAAATTTGCGCGCAAGCGCCTCATCAGCGAGAACCCGATGGCGCGCCGCCCGAGCCATTTCCAATGGGAGATACGAATTTCTCCGGTGAGGCCGCGAAGCTCGAGGCGGGGAACATCGCGCAGGATCTCCTCCGCCTCCTCGCTTGACGGCACTTCGGACCACGCCAGATCGGCGCCGACTTTCTGCAGACCCTCGATCGATTCCACAATCGTCAGCCGCATTCGCGCAAGGCAACTGTCGACCTGCGTCTGGACGGCTTCTGTCGTCCACTCCGCCAAATCGTGCGCGGTGATGGCGCCCGATTGTCCGGAGTGAATACGCGCCGTTGCCATCTCGACGAGTTTTTGCAGAATTTGCTCGGGGCGTTCCGCCAGTCCATAGAAGGCATGGTCCAAAATGGCGCCTTGCTCTCCGATTTCCCCCGCGATCTGCCGAAGCTCCGCTTCAATGTTATTGGCTCGCTCGGCGCTGACAGCTCCTCGGCCGTGTCGAACCTGGTCAAGGGAGGTTTCGAAAGCCGCGATCACGGACTCGCGTAGCGCGCCGATCTTGCGAGCCGCAGATGCGTCGCGCAAGTTGCGGCCCTGCTCGAACCGGGGAAGCAATTCCCGATCGAAAAAGCGGTCGAGCAGGGAGGCGTAGCGAGGAATGGCGCTGACGGGGTGAATTTTCAGCTTGAGATTCAATTCCTGTTGGACCTGCTTTGCGATATACCGAGACACGCGATCAAGGTCGTCCTGTTCGAGCAAATCCGCCTTGCTGAGGAGCACGAGCGCAGGAATGCCGGCCTCATCAAGGAGACGCAAAGTGGCGATGTCCTCGTCGTTGAGCGCAGCGGTAGAATCGATGAGCAGCAGGGCTACATCGCAGGAGGGCAGATAGGCCATCGTCTCTTGAGCGCCGCGCCTGGCTAACGAGCCGAGCCCCGGCGTGTCCACCAAAACGATCCGCTGGCGAAGCCGGGACGAGGGAACCTCAATGAGAGCGCGCACTACGTTCCGCTCATTGCCGGGGTTGCCCTCTTCGGTGATCAGGCTGGGGAAGGCATCGAGAGAGACAGTTTCTTCTCTGCCGCTCGCGAAAGCCACTGTAGCTTGAATCGTCTCTGGGTAGCGCAGCCTGGTGGGCACTGCGGTGATCGGATTCACGCCGACGGGAAGCACATTCGTGCGCAACACTGCATTCAAGAGAGAGGATTTTCCGCTGTTTACCCCCCCGAAGACGGCCACTTCGAGGTTTTGATCTTCAAGACGTGAAGCAATCGATGCGATTCGCGGACGGAACTCCACCAAGCCATGGCGGGTGGCGATTTCTTCAATGGTTCTGAGAAGCCCGACGCCGTGTCCGGCCTGTTCGAGCCTTTTCAACCGGGATTCCAGATCGGCGCCGAATTCCTGGCGGATGTAGCGCTCCATGGCCTGCACGACCGACCGCAGTTCGTGGACCACACCGTTGAGTTCTTCGGCTACTCCTTCGGCAACCGAGCCGGAGCCGCGCATATAGTTCGGTTTCAACTCTTCAATCGCGATGTCGATGAAGGCGAGGTGAGACAGGATGGATCGTGTCGCCGGAATGGATGGCGGATTGGGGCGCAGATTCTGCCACGCCAGAGCACGCAGAAGCTGTTCACGCACCCGGCGGATATGATCTTCGAGCACGCGGCCTCGCGCCGGCGTCACATCCGGAACGTGACGTGGGAAAGGGGATTTCGAAGCTCCTTCGTGCAGGACGTTCTCAATCTCTTCGAGCAGCTTGTCGATGTGCCGGCAGGTAACGCTGAGCCGTCTCTGCTGCGCTTCGTTCATCTGGCCCGACGGTTGCATGCGTACCTCTCCGGTTGCGATCGGCTGTGGCTCCTTCAGTCTTTCTCGCGAGAAAGAACCACGCCCGATCGGACCACATCAGGATCCAGCGGCAGCTTCTACGGCTTCACCGGATTGTTCCAGCGATCGTAGAGGTTTGCTCCTGCATAGTGGTCCTTGCCGATCGTTTTCGAAAGCGGGAGGCGCGGCGTACAACGCCGCAGCCGTCGCGCATCCGAAAGACAAAACCGGAAGAACCCATGCGCTTGCCATGGCATCTCAGTTTCGATTGTGTTTGGGAATCGCGCCACAGAAAAGACTCCGCAACAGGATTCCCTGTCAGGAGTCATCATCTGTCCAGCCAAGTGCATGGAGGAACAGCGGTTAAGGGTGAACTCCGTCACCGCGATATTGAACAAAGTACACACGAAGCAGCGAGGATTGTCAAGGCGGCTGGGCCCGAGGACCGTATGGACGATTCACTTTCGGGCGGAGGCGAAGTGTCGGAGAAAGGGGAGCCACAGTCCAAGCGCCTCCAGCACCATTTCACAGACTGCTGGTCAAGTTCACTGACTGCCGGTCTGGGTCAAATCTGTTCGAAATAGCGTCGCCGCTCCCAATCGGTCACCGAGGCGTCGAACGCGGCCTGCTCCGAACGGAAGAAATGAGCATAGTGCGTTGCAACCTCAAAACCCAACGTGTCGCGAACCAGGGGACTGGCGGCAAAGAGATCGGTGGCTTCGCGCAGCGTGGCGGGAATAAAGGGCATATCGATTGCCGAGTAGACGTCGCCTGCAAAAATGGGAGGCGGCTCAGTCTTCGTGGCGATTCCTTCCAATCCGGACGCGATGGCGGCGGCGATGGACAAGTATGGATTGCAATCGGCCCCTGGAATGCGGCACTCGATTCTCAGGCTGGGTCCCGCACCCACGACCCGGAAACTGGCGGTGCGGTTGTCGTAGCACCAGGCCAGGCGCGTCGGCGCCCACGAACCTGCACGAAAGCGCTTGTAAGAGTTAATAGTCGGAGCGTAGAACACCATGAACTCGGGGACGTGCGCGATCCATCCGCCCAGAAACCAGCGGAAGGCATCGCTGCACAGCACCCGGCCCAAATGGCCGGTTCCCGCCATCGCATTCTGTCCGTCTTTCCAGAGGCTCAAATGAAGATGGCAACTGGAGCCGGCCTGGCCGGCATCGGGCTTCGCCATGAAAGTGACGCTCATGCCAAGGCTATCGGCGACGTCCTTAAAGCATTGCTTGAACACGGAGTGGCGATCGGCCATGGTGAGAGCATCGGAATACCGGACGTTCAGTTCATGCTGGCCTTTTCCCCACTCGCCCTTCGAGCATTCCACCGGGACGCCGGACTGCGAAAGATGGCGGCGCACGGTGCCGTTCAGCTTCTCTTCTCGCGTGCCCTGAAGAACGTGATAGTCCTCGATATACCAGCCCGCCGACTCCAGTCCATCGTATTTCGCCGCCGCAGCCTCACGATAGGAATTGTTGAAAATGTAATACTCCAACTCGGTTCCGGCGGCGGGCTCGTAGCCCATGTGCGCGGCCCGCTCGATCTGGCGGCGCAGAATCGTACGCGGCGCCTGTTCCACTAGCTGGTGCGAGGAGGAGTGCAGCAGATCGCAGGTGACAAGAGCCGTGCGATCCAACCAGGAGGCGGTGCGAAGAGTCGAAAGGTCGGCGCGCATGGCAACGTCACCATAACCGCGCTCCCAATTCGCGAACTGGTATCCCGGGACGGGGTTCATCTCCATGTCGGTGGTGAGAAGGTAATCGCAAGCATGCGTCCCGGGCTCTTCATTTTCCAGGAAAAATCGCGCATCCAGCCGCTTTCCGAACTGGCGGCCATAGAGATCGGTGAAGGCGAGCAATACCGTGTCGACGCGCGATTCGTTGACCATGTTTCGTAGTTCGTCGACGGTCAGCATTCCGTTGTTCTTCATGGTGTGCTCTCAACCTGCGGTCTGTGTCCGGAGATAGAAGCTCTTGGGACGGGTCAGGTAGTGAAATCCCAGCTGAGATAACGAGCATCCGTGGCCACTGTCCTTGATTCCAACCCAGGCGAGCTCCGGATCGAGGTAATCACAACGATTGACGTAGACGGTCCCTGCCGCCGTCTGCGCCGCCAGGGCTTCGCCCCGTTCGGCATTTTCGGTCCAGATGGAGGCGGTGAGCCCGTAGGAGCTGTCGTTCATCCATCGTATGGCTGCGTCTTCCGAATCGACCGGCATGATGCCGATCACCGGACCGAAGCTTTCTTCGGTCATCAAGTTCATGCTATGGTCCACGTCCACCAGAACAGCCGGCTCAAAAAAGTATCCTCGCCCCGGCACCCGTTTTCCCCCAGTGAGAAGCCTGGCGCCTCGTTGCACCGCCTGATCGACCTGGCCCCTTAAAAAGTCGGGGGCCTTACGCTGCGCCAGTGGTCCGATGTCGGTGGCGGGATTCTCCGGGTCGCCGACGGCATACTTCCGCACTTCCGCAACGAAAGCGTCAACAAAGCGTGCAAAGAGGGGACGCGCGACATAGATCCTTTCCACTGCGCAACAGCTCTGGCCTGCATTGTAGAAGGCTCCGTCCACCAGGTTGGTTACCGCAAAATCGAAATTGGCGTCCTCGCAAACCAGAGCGGGATCCTTTCCGCCGAGCTCCAGACCCACATCCAGCAGTTGCGCCGAGGCCTGGCGATAGACCTCCCGGCCTCCCTCGACGGAACCAGTGAAGGAGATGAAATCGACCGCGCGCTGCACAATCAAGCGGGTTATGGTCTCGTGATCGACGTGGATGGAAGCGACCAGATTTGCAGGCAACTTGGTCTGGCGAAAAGCGTCGATGAAGGCATCGCCGCACAGCGGAGCGAGCCGGGCGTGTTTGATCAGCACCGCGTTGCCTGCCAAAAGGGCGGGAATCACGACGTTCACCGCAATCAACAGCGGGTAATTCCACGCGGGAATATCGAGAACAACACCGAGCGGCTCGCGGCGGATAAAGCGGTGAAGGCCCGGTTTCGGCTCGAGGGTTTCGTCCGCGAGTCCAGAAACCGCGAGGCGCAGCATGGTGTCGGCGCGATCGAGCATGGTGTCGACTTCGCGTTGAGCCTGCACGAGCGGCTTGCCCATCTGGCGGGTGATGTCGATCGCGACGGTCTCGCGCATCGAGCGGAACGCATCCACGAAGCCACGGCAGATTTCCACTCTCTCGCTGACGGGCGCCTCGCGCCACTTCTTCTGCGCGACCCGCATGCGCTCAAGGATGGCGCCGAGTTCCGCTTCCGAAGTCATCGGGATAGATCGGAAGGTTTCTTCGGTGGCGGGGTTGATCAGGTTGATCGAAGAGGTCGCGGTCATGATTACCAGCTTTCCTGGTAGAGCCTGAGCAGGTCGTCCCGAGTGCACGGGCGAATATTGGTCTTGTGACAGGAATCGGCAAAAGCGCTTTCTGCAAGTCCTTCAAGACTCTCCCGGGGCACGCCGTGATGGCGCAACCCGCGCTTGAGGCCAAGGCGCTCGATCATGACTTCGACCATGCTCACGGCGTTGGCGGCTTCTCGATGGTCCGGCTCGTTCGAATGACAGTCCCGGTAGAGGCGGGCAAGGCGGGCATAGTGCGGCACCGCCGCATCCAAGTTGAATCGCATCACGACCGGCAGGCACAATGCATTCGCCAGTCCGTGGTGCAAGCCGAATTCGGTGGAGAGCGGATGAGCCAGCGAATGCGTCGCGCCGAGATCCTTCTGAAATGCAATCGCGCCCATTGAGGCCGCGATCAGCATGTTGCCGCGCGCCTCGATGTCCCGGCCGTCGTGGGTGGCGCGGTCCAGGTAACGGATGATC
>JASHOC010000193.1 GCA_030041305.1 Acidobacteriaceae bacterium | reverse complement strand
CGGCGGCCCACGAACAGGATCGCGAACAGGTGGGCGAGTTGGCTCGCCAAGTGCAAGAGGTAACCGGAGAGCATGTTGAACTGGCCTTTGTGGATCAGGGATACACGGGGGAAAATGCCGCCGTCGCCGCTGCCGAGCATGGTATCCAGTTGGAGGTGGTCAAGCATACTGAGGCCAAGCGCGGCTTTGTCTTGCTGCCGCGCCGCTGGGTGGTCGAACGCAGCTTTGCCTGGGCCGCGCGCTTCCGCCGCCTGGCCCGCGATTACGAGCGACTCGAAACAACACTCGCGGGTCTTCATTTCCTCGCCTTTGCTTGTCTCATGCTCGCCAACCTCTTCCGCTTACTGGCTGGAAGTTAATAACAGGCTCTAGCGTTTGAAAATTCGACTTCAAATGGGAAATGCGCCGGTCTGATGGTTTGCCAATCTGCGGTGGCAAGTGCTTCGGCGGGCTGACCGCAAGCGACTGCCTGAGCCAAAGCTGACTTACATGGGTTGAGCATCACACAAACGAAAGCGAGTGCAATGAAACCGCTTGACCAGAACGTTGACATGGGGCAGGCCCTTTCTAGTAGAAGACGCGCGTCAGTGCCAAAGATCACAAATCATGCTGTCGGATTGTCGGCAAGTGGGACGTTTCCTAAGACCTCGCCCGGGACCTCGAAATTCCAGCAGCCGAGGCCAGCTTCAGGGATCGAGCCACGCAGCCGCTACACGTTATCAGCCAACAGGAGACCAGGACCGAGCGCTTCGATTTCAGCTAGGCTCTTTCCCGCGATCCCTTGCAGGTCGCCATACATTCCGGCTGTTGCATCCAGCACCATCCGGATTTGCTCTTCCCGCTTCGCCCACTGTTTGGTGATGACCCTTCGCTCCTTTTCAAAGTCCTCCTGCATATCGGTGAATTTTTCCACGATCGTCTCGACGCGCTGGCGGAAACGTGGCCCGGTCAAATATGCATAGACCTGCTGCACTTTAGTCTCCTGGCCTTCCCCGGCCCTCCGCGCGAACGCCAACTGAACCAAAGCCTGCCTGAGTGCGGCAGTAACCGGGAGCACGCACGATAGACTCGATACCCAGATCCCGTCGATGTGATCGAAGTGAGTGACCTCCTTGGGAAGAGCCACGGAAGCGATTACCGCGAGATCGGCACCGGCATCCCGTTGATCCCCGCGAAGTTTTGCCAGCCATGGGTCCTGCCAATTCTTCGTACGCTTCGACTCCCATAGAATTTTTCCGCAAATCTGACCGCCGTCATCGCGTACATGCTGGAGCACATCCGCACCGGATTCTCCCTTGCCGATCGGTTCAATAATGTCCAGCGGGAAACGGGCGCGGAGTTGATCTTCAAGGAGAAGCTCCAGCACCTCACCCTGGGTCTGTTGCGAACCTTGATCGGCCTTCTGCTTCAAATCGGTGATCTGCTTCGTCAATTGTTCGATCTTGTAGTCGCGATCCTTCAGGTCGAGCGCAAGCCGTTCTTCCGTCTCCAGCTTGGCCTTTATCCGGGCGTCCTCAAGCCCCGCCTGGATGCCCTTCTGGACGCTGAGTGCGAATTCCCGCTTCGCATCCTCCAACTCGCGTTCCTTCTTCAGATGACCGGCTTCCGCATCCTGCGCCGTTTTGAGCTTGCCTTGCAAGTTTTCGATCCTTTTGCGCTGTTCCTCAAGGTCCTGAGCCTGGCGCTCGAATTCCTCCTGCACTTGCCCGCGAGCCTTCTTCGCCTCCGCCGCCGCGATCGATTTTCGTTCAGCCTTTAACTGAGCTTGTACTTGCTCGGCGATGTCGGCCTCGATCGACTTCTTCTTTCGATCCAGGTCCGCAGATCGCTTATTCAGGGCAACTTCGCGCTCCTCGATTTCCTTGCTCTGCGCCTTCAGCTTCTTCTCATCCTGAGCACGCACAGACGCCACCAGCGGTGCGGCGAGCGATTCGGTGAGCTTGATTTCCTCACCGCATTTCGGACAAGTGATGCTCCGCTCATTGGTCATAGCTCCGGCCTTTCGTCGGGTTTCGTGGATTTCAGCGGGGACGAGTGAAGCATACTCCCACCCGGATCGATCTGGAAGCGGTTTGTTGCATGAAGCCCGACCGAGAATCTGGTCACGGTCAGGCGCGGCGAATTCAATGTAGCGATCAGGTAACGGGATACTTCAACAAGCATCTTGCGCACCGGTAGTGGCTGTCAGTGGCCGAGTCGGTTGCACCCGGTGGAAGGTTCATCGCCGACATGATTTTTCGTACAGTCGTCGGTTTCGCGAGGATACAGCGGTCAGCAAAGAGGAAGAATCGTTTCGCCCTCACGTCGTAACCAACCCGTCCACGCGGCAACTCTTCATATTCCGTGTCGGCATCGACAAAGTTCCTCTTTTGCAGGTCCTGCCACACGTCAACATGACTGCGCGGGTGAGCCAGCGCGTTAGCGTAAGGCTCGGCTTGGCTGATCGGGGCACTGTCGATAATGAGTCTGCCGCCACCGACGAGCCAGAAGATGCCGACGCGGGATTCTTCGCTGTTACTCGGTTGTGCGCCCATCAGTACATTTTTGCTCACGCCCACCTCCGAGAGCTTCCTCCTACGCCCTCAGTACCTGGTCCTGGTCCATCGGATTTCCCCGTTTACGCGAGCGCGATCCCCGTTCGTTCTTCGCTGACAACTGCCGATCAGATCATTTTTGCGAGTCGGGCACCACCGGCAATTCGATGTAGCTCTCCTTTGCCGGTTCATGGAAGATTCGCTGCGTTGCCTTCTTATAATCCGACTCCTTGGCAAAGAAGATATTCGGCACGTACGTTTGCGGGTTCCGATCGTACAGCGGGAACCAGGACGACTGCACCTGCACCATGATGCGGTGACCCGGTCTGAACACGTGGTTCGACGTCGGCAGCGCAAATTCATACAGGAGCGGCACATTCGGCGGAATTGGATGCGGCGTTGAGAAGTTCTCCCGATACCGCCCCCTGAAAATGTCCATTGCAATCGGTAACTGATACCCGCCAAGCTCCGCATCGCCAGCAACCTGCGGCGGGTACACATCGATCAGCTTCACTACCCAATCGCTATCCGTCCCGGACGTCGAGGCGATAATATGAGCCACCGGTCGTCCGCTGATCTTCAGCGGCTTCGTCAGCACATCCGAGCGGAACGTCACCACGTCCGTCCGGCCTGCAAACTCCCGCTGGTCATCCACCAGCCAACGCACCCAGGAAAGATCTGGCGTGTACCCGATCGGCTGGCTCGGGCGGATGCGGAAGGGCACCGGCTTCGCTGGATCAGAGACGTATTCGTCATACGGATCGCCAGCCGCTGGTGCGCTGAATCCCAGCTTCTCGCCTGGCTCCAGATACAGTGGCGTCTCTTCCGGCGCGCAGCCCGTTCCCTCTCCCAGGAGACATCCCGACGGCCATTTGTCCAGCTTCTCCCAGTGGTCCGTGCCGGTCACGAAGGCGTTCACCGGTGCGATGGTCAACGGCGGCGGATCATCCTTGAGAAAATGCGCCAGGAACGGGGCCAGCAGATGCGTCCGGAAATATTGCCCCGTGTCGCTATGGAAGTGGATTGCTCCCAGCGACGACGCGTCTTCGATCTCCTGCCCGTGATGCCAAGGCCCGATCACCAGGTACAGCTTGTGGTCCGAGTCCTTCGGCAGCAACGCCCGGTAAACGGCCATGGCCCCGTATATGTCTTCCTGGTCCCAGAGGCTGTCCACCAACATGGTTGGAACCGTGAACGGCTGTGCGGTCAGCACACGGTCCACCGCCTGATCCTGCCAGAACTTGTCATAGGCAGGATGTTCCGTCACCTCGCGCCAGAAGCCAAGCTGGTCCATCCCGCGTTCCTCGCCCAGGTGTCCGGCAGAAACGGCATTCATATAGGCGTCGTAATCGTCAAAATCCGAGATCAGCCATCGGGCCGAATTGTCCCGCGTCGCTTCCTGCTCGTAGATGTAGGGCATGCCTTGCTCGCGGAACGCGCCGTTATGGAACCAGTCGTCGCCGCGCCAACCGTCCACCATCGGATTCATCGGAACCACGCACTTCAGCGCCGGATGAGGGTGGATCATGGGCATCAGGGCCAGAAACCCGTCATAGGAAATTCCAATCACGCAGACTTTCCCGTTCGATTGGGATATGTGCTTCGTCAGCCAGTCGATCGTGTCGTACGTGTCGGTAGATTCATCCACCGGCGTGGGATTGAGCGGCCCGTGGATAGGCCGGTTCATCACGTCGTCGCCTTCGCTGCCGTATTTGCCACGAATGTCCTGCACCACACGAATGTACCCGCCTTCGACGATCGTCTCCGTGGCGTTGTCGTAGCCCCAGAGGGTAGCGCCCATGTCCGTGCTCGGCGTGTTCATGGTCAGCACGTTGGCGTTGTAGGGCGTGCGAGTCAGCACCATTCCGGCATGCGCCGCGTCCTTGGGAACCAGGATTACCGTGTGCAGCTTTACGCCGTCGCGCATCGGAATCATCACCTCAGTGCGCGTGTAGTTCATCCCGGTTGTCGCCGGATTGAAGTGCGCGGGAGTTTCGCTCGGATAATCCGGGTACTGAGGCTTGGGCGGGTTGGTTGACTGCGCAGCCCCTGCGGCGGTAAGCGCGAGCAGCACTGCGGCTAGAGGTAAAGAGAGTTGGAGGGCCGCTTGAGTCATCAGGAGAACCCTTTCATAGCGCCATCGGAAATGTCCTGTCTATACTAACCCGACCGCCACAGTTTCCAGAAGGTGTGCTCCGCTGGCGTGGACTCAGCGCCGTCAGCACCAGCAGCATTCTCGCCACCAATTCCGAATACAACCGTTAGATCCTCACTCGCCAGTTTCCAGGCAGCGGTGCCCCATCATGCCTCGCTGGCCCCTCTCATTGGGAAAAAGAGGCTCCGGGTTATGATCGGATTGCCAATGATTCACACCACCTCGTGCCTTGCTACGTCAAACACTCGATCGGATGAGCTTGCAAAGAGCGTTCACCAACGCAATGAAGGCTTATATTGCTCGTGGTGCAGGTGGCCTCACGCTCAATCTACTCTCCCCCGATCCGTTTCAAACAGCGGCGGTTTACCTGAATACGTCGGCAAATCCATTTCTCGAACTCGCTGACGAGCACCAAGCGCCGTGCAGTCGCGGGTCGCAATCGGTAATATCAAACGCATGCGAGAGGCAATCGCAGCCATGAACGACATTCTGGGAATTGGATTATCTCCACCGAGGTTGAGGGTTCTCTGCTTCTTGACCATTTTTATGGCGTCGTTGCACCCACTCCCGGCGTGGGCACAGATGAACATGTCGGACTATACGATGGGGACCGAGGATCAGACACCTCCGGGCGAGTTGCCTGTGCCGCAGCACATGTCCGGCATTGGAAATGCCCACATCGAGATCACCGCTACGCCAGAAGCGCAAATATGGTTCGATCAAGGATTGAATCTGCTTCACGATTTTTGGGATTACGAATCGGCTCGTGCGTTTGAGCAGGCCGTCCGCATCGATCCCAAATGCGCGATGTGCTACTGGGGTCTGTATAAGGCGGAGAGTTTCTACCACAGTACGGCGATGGGCTACGCCGCTCCGACACTGGCCAGCGCCATGAGTCTCCGCACCCACACCAGTAAGCGCGAGCGTCTCTACATTGAGGCGAGCGCGCACGAAGATGACGAAAGCCGGGGGGAGGGCGACTCCCGGGAAGTTTTAATCTTGCGCAAACTGGCCAAGGGGTATCCGAAGGATATTCAGGCGCGAATCTTCCTGGCGTCGGCTGTCGGCGGCAAAGAAGAAGTGGAAATTCTGGAGTCTGTTTTAAAAGAGAAGCCCGATGATTCGGCAGCAAATCACTACTACATCCATGCGCTGGAGGGGAGTCAACACCCGGAGCAGGCTCTGCACAGTGCCCAGATCCTGGCCAGCCTGGCGCCGGCCTCGGGGCATATGGTGCACATGCCCGGGCATATCTACTTTCGCATCGGCAACTACGCTCTGGCGGAGCAGGCGTTCGCGGCGTCCAGGCAAGTGGATGAGCGATACATGCGGGAGCAACACATTCAACCCGACAACGATTGGAACTATGTTCACAACCTGATGTATGCGATCGCGAACCTGATGGAGGAAGGCAAATTGAAGGAGGCGACCGCACTCTCTCTCAAGCTCACCGGGGCGCGGGGCGAACTGGGGTCCACGCTTTATGTTTACTCCGCGCGAGATTCGATCGCGCGGCTCGATCCCTGCTTACCGGTGGCGCTGCGAATGGCCGATTGGGCGCAAGTCTCCGAGCTTTTGAAGGGGAAACCGCAACTCCCTGGACAGCCCAACCTTGCGTTTCTTGCGCGACAACTTACCGTCTTTGCTGTTGGGATGCAGGCCGTTGAAATCCGCGACGTCAAAAAAGCGGAAGAGTCGTCCACTCGATTCGACGCGGCGCTATGGAGGATGTCTCAGCAGGCGCGGGACGCATCAATGACGCAGACGATGGAGGCTAACAACCCGCCTGGACGCCCACCTAAGCTTCAGTTGATGCCCGATGCACTTCTGGAACCGCTATTGAGCAACTTATCGGTCATGTCGCTGGAATTGCGGGCCTCGTTGCTGGCGGCTCAGGGACAGATCGCCGAAGCAAAAAGCGTGTTCTCCCGGGCAGAGCGGACAGAGAAAACTTTGGGTTACCATGAGCCGCCAAACTACATTCGGCCGGTGGGCGAGACGGAAGCGGCGGCGATGATAGCCATTGGCGACTGGGCTGCCGCGAAAATTGCTTATGAAAAGGCGCTAGAGGAACGACCGCGATCCGGCCTGGCGCTCTACGGCATTGCGATATGCGACGAGAAGCGCGGTGATTCCTAGGCAGCCGCGAAGGAGTATGCGGACTTTCTTTCAGCCTGGAAAGACGCCGATCCGGGCCTGGCTCAGGTAATACAGGCGCAAACGTACCTTACTAACCATCGGGTAGCCGACGGACTGTAAACGAAGGCGGAAGGTTCCCAACCGCCGGACATGCAATATCGCACGCCAGTAATCTTGATGAGATAGCTTCCTCCGAAACGCGACCTCATCGCGCTTTATGTCCCAGTGCTCTTTCGCAGCGAACGTGGCAGCCGAACAGTCTATTACGTGGTCCGTTCGTCGTCGGTGCACCCTTCGCCGCCCGCCTGTCGAGGTCGATCTGGAACTCATTCAGACAACGCATCGAAGTGCCGAAGCCCTTCGAGGCGTTACTTCGTTGTATACTACGGGCGCAACTCACCTTGCGGCTAGTCCGTCCTGTAGTTGCGGTTGGAGCGCAAGCTCCCACGAGGAGGCTCCATGAAACCAAGGTGTTTCCTCTCCTGTTTCATCACTACTCTCTCCCTTACGATCACACTGCCTTTTACTGCTTGCGGCGGTGGCGGTAGCACAGGCGGCGGAACTGGTGGGGCGGGCGAGATGGAATCGCACCAAGTGAGCCTGACCTGGAATGCCCCGGCAGACTCAGCCGATCCCGTGGCGGGCTATAACGTCTACCGGGCGACGGGCGACATTTCGAATTATCAACTTCTGAACGCGTCTCCCGATACTTCGACGGCATATACAGATACTACTGTTCAGAACGCCACGTCCTACACCTATTACGTGGAGAGCGTTGACGCAGATGGGAACCAGAGCGCTCCCTCCAATACATACTCGGTGAATATTCCGTAGGCTCTGCTTACAGACGACAGAATTAGAGGTTCGTATACAGTTCCATTCGGCTGCCATTTTCCCCGGCTAGTACTCTGCACCCCAAAACGTGATGGCAATTCTGTGAGCCGGGCTCGTCATGTCATCGGGTTGCCTCACAGACCGTTCCTGATCCTACCTCGATTCGCCCGGAACTGTACCGGGTGGGAACGCTTGTGCCGGTGGCCGCACAAATTGTGGTCAAAGCCAAACGCTTCAACAGCGCAACTGTCAGCGGTCTTGAAATCGTCGTCTGCGACGGTACCGGGGTTCGACAATTCACAGAACAAGAAAATCAAAAGCAACTGGAGCAGCCGTGCAGAGAGAAATGCGAATCAAGGACGTCCTGTTCCCTCTCGGACAAGGACCGAATTCTCAGACATAGGTGCGGAAAACCTGTCCGAACGAACGAAGCCACCTCATTCGTATCCGTCAGTCCAATCCATCTGTTCGGAAGGCTGTGTTTTGTGATGGTCTGAAGACATGAACGACGATGCGGCAGGATTGGTGCAGCGACGTAAGCGGCGGAGTAGAGCCGAAGCGGATCAGTTGGTTGGGGAGTTTGAAGACAGTGGATTGACGCGGCAGGCATTCTGCAGCCGGCACGGGCTGTCGGTAACG
>JASHOC010000192.1 GCA_030041305.1 Acidobacteriaceae bacterium | reverse complement strand
CTAGGCTCTTGCTTCTCACCGAGCCGGGGGCAGGGCGGGCGGAGCCGGCAGTCCGCAAAGCCTGGAACCGGCACGGTCAACCCCTTACCAAAGTGTTCCCCCTCATTCCAAAGCCCTTTCTGGCCAAATCCCGTTGCGGGTATTTTCCCTCTTTTCCGTTATGCTGGATCAGCAGTCGGAAGGGCAGGCGCTGATCGGAAACGGTTCGGCGGCGCGCGTCTCTTTTTATGACCTACCGCGAGTGAAATTCGACAACCATCCTGTCTTCAAGCACTTGTGCATCAGCGGAAAGGTAACTAACATGTTTTCAACCACTTACTCGTTCATGAGAAGCTAAGCCACCTGTTTTCAATCACTTGTGAACCAAAAAGCAATAAATTCCCTGTTTTCAAACACTTGCAAGTTTAGCAAAAAGATAACTCTCATGTTTTCAAACACTTGTTCAAAAGCGGGGGTTCAAAAACGGGGGGGTAGGGTCCAGCCCGGTGAGATTCACCGTCGGCCCGGAAGTTGGGCCAATTCGGGCTGCGGGCCCGAATGCGGCCCTGAAGATACCTGAACGGCGCAGGTTTTTTTGTGGATTTCGGCCGGTGGATTTCATTGACCCGGAAAGCCGGGCTTTGTTAGCCTGAGACATTGTTCCTCGTTTGCCTTGGGCTCATTGTTTTTTTTGAGGGGCAGCCAACCCCGAGGGGCCCTCTGCGCCATCCCATGGAAGGGCGAGTTGCGGACCCGCACACGGCAGGAGTAAGAGGAAAAAAGATGTTACGCAAACGCTACTACATTCTTTTTGTCGCCCGCGACGAGGAGGGCCGGCTTCGCAAGATTCCGCTGCCGATCCACTACGCCTATGCTTTTGTGGCGGCGGCGGTGGTGGGAGCCTTTACGATTGTGGGCCTCGCGGGCTCCTACACCCGCATGCTGCTCAAAACGGAGAGTTTTAACCAGGTCCGCCAGGAGCGCGAGTCCCTCCGCAGGGATTACAAGCACATGGCTGAAGTTGCGCACGACCGCGGCGTGCAGGTGGCTTCGCTGGGCGCCTTGGCGAATGAAGTCACAGCGCTTTATGGGCTTCGGCAGAACCGCTTGGCGGCGCCCAAGTCCGCGGCCGCCGGGGTAGCGGCGCCTACGCCTTCGAGCCTCGCCCAGCCCGATGAGCTCAGCCAGCAGCAGGTGATGCGCTCTATCGATCAGTTTTATGAGTTACGCGCCGAGGCAGTCTCCGGACGCGTCTCCCGCGCCCTGGAAGACGGTCTTACGCCGAGCTTCGCGGGCGATTGGACAGAATTGGCCGATGCGCCCTCGCTGTGGCCTGTCGAGGGCCGGGTAGCGTCGAGCTTCGGCGAGCGCGAAGATCCTCTGAATGGCGAAGGCGCCTTTCATTCGGGCGTCGATATCGACGCGCCCTACGGAACTCCGGTCCGCGCCGCTGGCGACGGCGAAGTGACCGCAGCCACCGTGGAGGCGGGCTACGGGCGCGAAATCACCCTCGATCACGGTCATGGCGTAAAGACTCTCTATGGTCATCTTGCGGGGTTCGCCGTTGTGCCCGGCGATCACGTTGTGCGCGGACAGGTGATCGGCTATGTCGGTCAATCGGGACGCGCCACCGGACCGCACCTGCACTACGAGGTGCGCCTTGGCGATGTTCCCGTGAACCCGCACAAGTATCTGCGCGCCACTTACGAGCAAGCGGCGAATCTCGACCACAGCGCGGATTTGTCTAAGAATTAACGAGCAAGGGCCCTCTGCGGCGCTGCTCCCAGGCGCGGCTCCCGGTAGTCCGGGAGCCGTTTTTCGTTGCGGCGCGCATTTTACGGCGGTTCTCCGATTCCCGTGAAGTTCTGAGGGGCGTGCCATGTGGCGTTTTCTTGGGAAAAACGCCACTCAACGTTCGAGGTTCTGCTCTACACCAACTGGAGAACCGCTATAGAATCTCGCTCCGGGCGATCGCCTAATCGATAAAAATGACCTTCGCTCCGTGCTTTGTGGCGAACGCGCGTGCGTTGGTCTGAATTGTCTGCCAGTCATTGCCGGTGACGGGCTGGCCGGCGAGTTGGTCCTTGCCCGAGATGAAAATCGCTTCGAGATTTCCTGCAAAGGTGAGCGGCTCAAACAAGTGCGCTTCCAGCAGCAGGAGGACATCGGTGGAAGTGGGTGCGTCGGCGAGCGTGCCGTCGAGGATGCAGCTCTTGTACAAATCCCTCTTCATCATGTCACTGGCCTTGCCGTAGATGGCGCCCAACAGGTCGTAGCTAATCTGGTCATCGGCGGACACTTTGAGACCGGCATTGATGCCGAAGGTGTCGCCCGCGAAGTAGATAGCGTTGGTCTTGAAGCGCCGGTTGAGCACCATGATGCTGCGCCCGTAAGTGGTCGCCGAGCCGTGCGGCCTGCGTCCGTAATTGAGCGCCGCGAAAACCTGCTTCGACTTGGGATTGAAGAACGGATTCGAGGCTTCGAATTCTCCCGGCTGCGCATCGACGGTGGGGGTACTGAGCGCGCCCGGCGACATGACCCGGCCCATCCCTCCATAGGCGGGCGCGAAGGCGCCCCCGGGCGCCATCACGTCCTTGCGGAACGTCACTCTGTCATCGGTGTCCGCGCGCACCTTGGCGGGGTTCAGAGGGTCGTTCTTCAGCCGCATCTGCTTGTAGGGGGACTGTCCCGGAACGTTAACGGTGCGGACAGCGCGCTCGTACATTTGCGTGTACGAGTCGTAGTTGTTGGGAGTCATGAACCAGCTGGTGGCTTTGAAATTGATGGTCAGGTCGGCGGTTTGAAGGCGTTTGGTCATGTGCTCGAAGCCTTCCATCAACTGCGCCTGCGTGCACTTTCGGCCCTGCGGCGTCTGGCTCAGCGCCGTGAGTGTCTGCTGAATGAGGCCGGATTTTTTGCGGTTGTTGATATCGACGAGCTCCGAACGCACGTAATGGTGCTGCACCACGTTTGCCTGAACCCGCTGCAGCTTATCGCTCAATTGCGAAGTGGGAGAAGTTGGCTTGACGCCGGTTGTCCAAGTGCTCATGCCTGGTCCTCCTTGCGCTCCATCATCTGACACCGCTAAATGGCGAAGCAAGAATTATTGTTTAGATGGTGGCGGAAAAACTTCGATTTCCGGCGGCTACGGCCCCGTGGTCGATTTACAGGATGGAATTGAACTGGGCCCGCGCCCGCATTCTTGGCGGCTGCCGGGAAAAAAGCGCTTGAAGCGCGCTCCATTCCGCGCTATTGTGTTCGCACAGCGCATCGCGCCTCCATCCCCGGGGACCCCGAAAAATCAGGATTCGTTGTAACGCAGCGACGTTGTTCTTCATTATTCCTCGATTCGCGGCGCCGTATGGCCGGAAAGAGAATGGCCCGCACCCAGACGGAAACGGCTTCATCCTATTTCGAATGCGGCTGGAGGCCGGTTTATGCAATGTCCTTACTGCCTTGAGAGCGTCCCATCGTCGGCCATGGTTTGCAAAAGCTGCCGGCGCGATCTTCATCTTGTGAGCAAATTGCAGGATCGCGTGGCTCACCTCGAGGCCATGCTTCGAGAGGCGGAGGAACCAACCGGCTCCGCGACCGCCAGGGCCAATGCCCGCTTGTTTCCCTCCCCTTCTCACTATCGGCTCGAAACCGCTCTGGCATTGGCCGCTGGAGCGTTGCTGCCCACCGCGCTCTTCGACTTGCACATTGGCTTTCAGATTCCCGCTTCCGTCCCTCTCACCGCCACCGTTGTTGCCGCCGGCGCCGCCGGGCTTCTCGTCGGCTATCACGGCGCCGCGCGAAAACTGACCTGGTTCTCCCTGGCGTTGCTGCTGGCGATTCTTCAGGTGGGCGCCTCCTCAATCGCCTTTGGCTGCGTTGTTCACGCCTATGCGCTGGGCTATGACAAGGGCGCGCACGAGATCGGGGCGGGGGCCCTACACGCGGGCACGGCCGGCTCGAAATCCACTGTCGCGTGGTTCGGCGACCGATGGCACGACCCGCACCTTTGGCTCTCCATTGCCGTCCCTTCTCTGGTGCTCTTTGTGTTGCTCGCCTTTGTAGGTCAGTCCAGGGCGCGGAAAGAACACCGCTCTCGGCTCGCCGTTTCGTTGGGAAAGCGATTCACCCCGCGGCGTCCGGAAGAAGAGCATGAGAGCTTTCAAGTGCGGCTTAACGTGTACACCAAGATTTTTGACGGCCTCGCCCATTTCCTCATTGTGCTCATCCCGCTGATCTCCAGCATCATCGTCATCGCTCACCAGGCGTCGAACCTTACCGCAACCGATCCAATCCTCCAGGGCTCGGCCAAAACGGGCATTACCGCAACCGATTCGTTTCCCCTCCAGGACACGGCGAACAAATGAAGGCCCGCGTCCCCGGGCACGGATGCCTCGGAAAAACGGGGAGCGGTCACTTTATTGATTGGCGTCGTTTTGCGGCTCCGGCGACGATTCCTGCCCTGACGCGGCGCCCGCCACCAGCCCGGCAATAAAACTTGCCGGCAGGGTTGCGGTCACCACGACCCGGTCGCGCGTCTGCTTTACTGCGGCGGTCTTCACCAGCTCTTTGAATCCCTTGTTGACGGTTGTATCGGAGAGCGGACCGGCGAGCGTCCGGGTCAACGTCACCAGAGTCGAGAGCGCGGCCGCCTGGGTTTGGGCGACCTTGTCGTTTCGCGCGATCTCCTCGACCCTGAGCCGCAGCGCGGAAGGCACGGGAAGCTCCGGGGCAATACTCGCGACGATGGTGGAATCGGCCGGCAACGGAAGCGAGAAACCGAAAATCTTGGCCGCGCCGCTTTCCGAAAAGGGCAACCCAATCTGCCCGACGCCCCAAGCCAGCGAGAGCAGCGGAACGTCGTGATAATGCTTTTCGAGCAATGCAGAACCCGAGAATGGCAGTGCGGCCGTGCGATGCCGGTCAATCATGGAATGAATCTGCTCCGGGGTGGGCGTGTTTGAGACCGCCACCATGTCGTAGCCAACCTGAGCCACCCGAACCGTTCGCCCTTCCTCGGGGATCTCATAGACCGTCTTCCCCGCGTAGGATTCGCGCGTGGCGGCGTGTGATTCCAGCCAGCGGTTGAGCCGCCGTCCGGTGATCTTGCCCACCAGCACCATCGAGTACGCAACAGGCCCATTGGGTCCGCGCGGATTCGGCATCCGGTGCAGCGCAATCGCCGCCTGATCGAGGTCACGCTCCCAGTCGATGCCGGTCGCGTCCACGAACTGCTGGTATTCCGGTACGCGCGGCGGCGGCTTTACGTTCTTGAGGTGCGCCAGCGTCCGGATGGGCTGGAGATCGATATAGATGATGCCGTCCGACTCGGGCAGCAAGCGAGCAGCTTCCGGCGGAGCCTTTGACCGCAGAAAGACCGCCGCGCCCAGCAGCACGAGCACCGCGGCCACCACCATCAGCGTTCTACGCGTGCGTCGATGCATCTCTCTCGCCCACCGGCTCTGTCAGGATTAACCCTAACACCTCCGCCGCCTGGATCGGCGCCACGCGCGCGGTGGAACGCGTTACGCGCTCTGCGGCAGCAACTCCAGAGGCTTGGCGCGCAAGCAGTACATCAACACACCCGAGAGCATCAGCGCGATCGACATGGTAAGAAAACCGGCGCGGGAGTTGCCGGTAACCGCCTCCAGCCATCCCACCAGCCATGCGCCAATAAACCCGCCCAGGGCCCCACAGCTATTGATGAGGGCAAACGCTTCTCCCGAAACATTTCTCGGCAACATTTCCGGAATGATCGAAAAGAATCGGCCGTAGGGCGCGTACATGGCCCCGCCGGCCACGATCAAAAACCCGTACGCCAGCCAGTAACTACGATCAGCCGCCATAAACGACACGAAC
>JASHOC010000191.1 GCA_030041305.1 Acidobacteriaceae bacterium | reverse complement strand
TCTGGACGCGTATCTCGATGAGTTCGCGTTCCGCTTCAATCGTAGAAAGTCGCGCCGCCGGGGAATGCTGTTCTACCGGCTGCTGGAGAACGCCCTGGTCACAAAACCATCCCGCTACCGGCCATCGCGAGCAAACGCGCCCACCGGAAAGCACAACCAGTAGTGGTTACTGTACTAAGGGAGCTACCCCACTTTCTCTAAATTCTCTAACCTAGAAATTAACCATACAGACGAAGCTTTGGGCGCCCGGTGCGGCGAGAATGCCTCCCTTTTTCAGAACGGGGCCGGGCGCGGGCTCCTCTGTTGGCGCCAGAGCAGCTCTTGGTCCCAACCACGCCGGAACCACGGCAACCTCCGGACCTGGGAACTGCTCGAGTTCAAAGTCCAGTGGCCGGCACATACCGGGCCGGCCCTGGCCGAAAGCGAGTTTATCCGTATGGCGAACATCCTGGTCAACTCCGCAAAACACGTTGAAATTGCAGCTGAAGACGCGCTGGCTTGGCTCACCTGCGCCGATAAAACGATCCACGCCACGCCGGCCACGATTGCCGCGCTGGCCACGCTGGTCGACACCCTGGAAAAGCCGCTTCTCGAGACGGCGGCCGCGGCCGCTAACCCTCTCAACATCCCACTTGATCTCCAGACGGCGGCCGATCTCGTCGCCGCGTGGCCCGAAGTCAAGGCCTTCGTGGCCAGCCTGGGCGTCAAGTTCTGAAAATCCATCGCGATCTCAGATCCGGGACCAAACAAGTTTCAGGAAGGAGTGTTTGTATGAATCCCATCACGAATATCTGGGAGCATCCCAGAACCTCGGCTGCCGGCCTGCTGATTGCGGTCGTCACCATCGCTGGAGTGCTTTCGCAACAAGGACTGACGCTGGGCAAAGCCGGGGCAGGCTCTGTGGTTTCTCTTATCTCCGCGCTGGCCACGGCGCTTCTGGGTCTGCTGGCGCGCGATCCGCAGACGGCGCCGGCCCCCACCGGATCCACCGCCAAGCTGGGCGCCTGGGCGATGATCGCGCTACTCGTGCCTTTGCCCTGGCTTCAGGGCTGCACTGGAACCAGTGTGGCGCAGAACATCGTGAACTGGATGCCCGCGCTCCAGAGCGCGGTAGCCACCGTCGACTCAACTGCCGCACTGCTTGCGCCGGCCGACGCGCCCGTCTTCGCCGCCGCAACTTCCGGCTTTGACGCCGCATCGAACCTGCTGGTCGCACAGGCCAACGAGTATCTCGCCAATCCTTCGGCAGCCATGCTGGCGCAATTGCAAACCCAGGTAGTGACCCTCCAGCAGCAGGTCAACTCCGCACTGCTCACTGCGGCGAAAATCACCAACCCGACGAGCCAGCAGCAGGCTTTGACGTCGATTCAGGCCGTGGCCACCATTGTGACCACGATTTTGACGCTGGTGCAATCGATTGCGAGTAAGACGCAGGTGGCGCGCATGGCCGCCGCGTCGGGCGTGAAGCTGGCCGAGGTGCAGCCTTACCTGAATAACGCGCAGGCGGCTCAGATCGTAGCCGCGCACTACCATGAGCCAGTGAGCCAGGCGCAAACGCAGATCGCCCAGGCCGAGCAAGCCGCTATGCAGGCGGGGCTTTAAACTATCGCAAGGGAGGCTCGCCCCATCCTTTCCGCGGCGCGATCGCGGAAAGGATGGCAACCATTGACCGCTTCCCAAGCGGCGGCCCTCTTCTACGACTCCGACTCCCGGGCTTCGCCCAGGATCAATTTGAAAGTCTCTTTTCTTTGCCCGCGCAGCACCGTCACGCTCACTTGATCGCCGGCCTGGTGTTTGTCCATGATGGCACTGATGTCCTGGGGATCGGTTACTTGCTGGCCGTCAATCCCCACGATCAGATCGCCGCCGAGCATGATGGGCATGTTCCCCAGGTACGCCTCCTGGTTGCCGCCGTGCAGGCCGGCGCGCTCAGCCGCTCCCCCGGGAATCACCTTTTCAATCAAGACGCCGTAATCCGCGGCCAGGCCCATCTGGGAGGCCAAATCGGGGCCAATCGCATACGAAACAATGCCCACCGAAGGCCGCCGCACGCGTCCGTAACGGGTGAGATCGGCCAGCACCGCTTTTGCGGTGTTGATGGGGATGGCGAAGCCGATGCCGGAACTCTGGTCGGCGCCGTTGGAGGCGATCATGGTGTTGATGCCGATCACCTGCCCGCTCGAGTTCAGCAGCGGCCCGCCGGAGTTGCCGGGATTGATCGCCGCGTCGGTCTGGATGGCGTCTTCAATCGGCGCGCTGTCCTCGTTGCGGATCGACCGGATGGAGCTGATGATTCCCTGGGTCATCGTTCCGCTCAACCCGAAAGGATTGCCGATGGCGTAGACGCGCTGGCCTACCTGCAGGTTCGAGGAGCTAGCCAGCGTCACCGGCTCCAGGTTGGGCGCCTCGATCTGCAGCAGCGCCAAATCATGCACCTTGTCCATGCCCACCACGTGGGCCTGATAGCGCCGTTTATTGCTCAGCATCACCTCGATGCCGCGGTTGGCGCCCTGAATCACGTGATAATTGGTGAGCACGTGGCCGGCCTTGTCGAGAATGAATCCCGACCCTTGGCCTTGTTGCGGCACCGTTCCGTAAAAAAAGTCGAAGACCAGCATCGTCGAGGTGATGTTGACCACCGAGGGCAGCACGCGCTTGTAGATATCGATGCTGTCCTGTTCCTGCGCATCGCAGACCGGCGCCGCCTCGGCTTCCGTCAGCACCAGCGGAGCGCCGGAGTGGGCGTAGCTGGTGTTGAACAGCGGAAAATTGCCGAGGCCCAGGTTGGATGGAAGATGCGAGGTGAGATACCAGAATCCACCCACCAGCACAATAATCAGGAAAAACCGGCGCAATTTCATGAGTCGTAAACTCGAATTTCCTTCCTTGCTTGAGATGCAGCAAATTCGTCCAGGCTGCGGGAGAGATTTCGGGGTTGCCTTCCTTTATTTTAAAGACAACGGCCGGGAGGAAGTGTTGCTCTGCGCCTTGAGCTGCAGCCATACCTCGGCAACCTGATCCCGAAGCGCCGTCAAATCGCCTGCATTGTCTAGCACATAATCGGCCTGCGCCACCTTTTCGCCGTCCGGAATCTGATGTGCGAGACGGGTGCGCGCGTCCGCCTCCGCGGCCGCCCTCGCGACACCCGATGCAGCCATCCGCGCCACGTAGCGCGCGATCTTGACCTCATCGGGCGCGGTGACCACGATGACGCGATCGATGCGCCGGCGCCAGTCGGCCAGCACTCCCGTCCTGTCGCCGCGCGCTTTCGCGTCGCGCACGACTTCAAAGATCAGCGCCGATTCGATCACCGCAACCGCCGTTGGGTCGCGCGCAAAAACCTCGTCCATCCACTGTTTTTGCGCGGCAATCACCGGCGGATGGACAACGGCGTTCAAGTCCGCCAATCGGCCTTCCTTGAACGCCAACTCGGCCAACCGGGCGCGATTCAACCGTCCATCGGCATTCACCACGCCGGCGCCAAACGCGTCCACAATCGCGGCATATAGGCTCTGTCCTGGCTCCATCAGCGCCCGGCCCAGCACGTCGGCCTCGATCACCTCCGCACCCAGCTCGCGCAGATACGCCGCGATCGTGCTCTTGCCGCTGCCCAAATTGCCGGTAAGGCCGACGCGCAGCATCGGCTACAATCCCCGTCTCATTTTGGCCGCACGCACCGTATTCACCATCAACATGGCGATGGTCAACGGCCCCACGCCGCCGGGCACGGGCGTGTAAGCTCCGGCAATCTCGAACGCCTGGGGATGGATATCGCCCACAATCGTCGACCCACGCTTGGCGAACACCGTCGCCCGCTTGATGTCGCCCAGGAAATAGCGATCGAACTCTTCGCGAGTGGTGATCCTGTTGATGCCGACATCGATCAACGTGGCCCCGGGCTGCACCATCTCCGGCGTAATAAACCCGGCCCTCCCGATGGCCGCGACCAGGATGTCGGCCTGGTGGGTGACCTCTCCGAGGCTTCGCGTTTTGGAGTGACAAATTGTCACCGTAGCATTCCGGTGCAGCAACAGCATCGCCACCGGCTTGCCCACAATGTCGCTCCGCCCCACCACCACCGCGTGCTGGCCGGCAATGGGAATTCCGCTGCGCTCCAAAATCTCGATGATGCCCGCCGGCGTGCAAGGCGCCAATGCCGGCCGGCCCGCCAGCAAGCGGCCCGCGTTCATCGGATGGAAGCCGTCCACGTCCTTTTCCGGCGCCACCGCCTCCAGCAGGGCCTTCGCGTCCACCTGCGGCGGTAGCGGCAACTGGATCAGAATCCCGTCAATCTCATCGCGGCTGTTCAACGTGGCCACCAGGTCGAGCATTTCCGCGGTAGTCACCTCCGCTGGGGGCGAGACCTGATCGCTGAACAGCCCCAACTCCGCGCAGGCTTCTACCTTGCTGCGGACGTAAATCTGCGATGCGGGCACGTTACCCACCAGCACCGCCGCCAAACCCGGCCGGATGCCTTGGCGCGTAAGGCGGGCCACTTCTTCGGCCACTTCCTCGCGGATTGTGGCGGCAATCGCCGCACCGTCGAGAACCCTCGGCGCCATTCGTCGCTCCTCGCCTCCCGTTCTATCTTACTCGTTTCAAAGCGGGTTCCATGCACTCGAGTGCCTTGGCGCCTCCGCTCCCGGCGCGCTCTTCCGGACGGCTGCGAAAGCCGCGCATGTGTTCTGCGTCACATCCGATGGTGAGTTATCTCACATCAACTGATCGCCGTCCGCGTGTACCGTCGGGGTGTGAATGTTCCAGATCACATCGGAACAAACCACGCGACCTCCTCGCGGTTGCACGACGGAGACAGGGCTCCATGAATGGATTCAAGGATGCAGGACATCTCTTTCGGTTTGCGGGACTCTTTGTCGTCGCCTTCCTGGTGTTTTGGGTGGTGCGCGGGTTTGTCGTCCCGAAGACCTTCGGCCAGTATGGCCACTATCGCGCGGCGGCCATCGCCGAATACGCCGCCCGCCCGGTAAAATTCGCCGGTCACCAGGCATGCGAGGCATGCCACACCGACATTGCCTCCACCAAGGCCGGCGGCCCGCACGCGCGGGTCAATTGCGAGGCGTGCCACGGCGCGCTGGCCAAGCACGCCGAAGATCCCACCTCCCTGACGCCGGCAAAGCCCGATACCGCGGTTCTCTGCGCACGCTGCCACACCGCCAGCGCCGCCAAACCCAAGAATTTTCCCCAGGTCGATCCGGCAGAGCATTCCGGCGGAGCTCCCTGCCAGACCTGCCACAATCCCCACAGTCCGGTAATCGGCGCAACCTTAGCCGCCAAAGGAGGCGCGCAGTGAACATCACCCGGCGTCACATTCTCCTTCTTTTGCCGGCTGCGGCTGTGGCCTGGAAGTCGATGTTGGCCGGAACCCCCGAAGACTCGCCCAACTACAACATGAGTGAGCACTGGTGGGGCATGTTGATCGACATCTCCAAGTGCATCGGCTGTGGCAATTGCGTGCGCGCCTGCCAAACCGAGAACGACCTGCCCGATGGCTTCTTTCGCACCTGGGTGGAGCGCTATCACCGCTCCAACTGGAGCCTCGAAAATCCTGAAGTCATTTCGCCCGACGGCGGCAAAGAGGGATTCCCCTCCGTTCCGGACGATCCCAGCGGCGAGTATTTCTTCGTCCCGAAAATGTGCAACCACTGCGCCGATTCGCCTTGCACGCAGGTGTGCCCCGTGGGCGCCACTTTCATCAGTCCCGATGGCGTGGTGCTCATTGACCAGAGATACTGCATGGGTTGCGGTTATTGCGTGCAGGCGTGCCCGTACGGGTGCCGCTACATTCATCCCACGAAGAAGGTCGCGGATAAGTGCACGCTGTGCTACCACCGCATCACCAAGGGATTGACCACCGCCTGCTGCGAGGCGTGCCCCACCGGCGCGCGTCAACTGGCCGATTTGAAAAATCCCAAGGATCCAATTCACGAATTTTTGAAGACCCACACGGTGCAGGTATTGAAGCCGCAGTTAGCCACCGGCGCCAAGACGTTCTACAACGACCTCGACGGTTCGGTGCGGTGAAAAAACAGCAACCAGCTTCTAGCCGCTAGCTTCTAGCTGGATTTCGTAACTCGAAGCCAAGGCGGCCGGAACCAGAATGACGAGCTAGAAGCTAGGAGCTAATCATGAGCGGTTACATGTATCCCAACGAGATCACCCTCTATTGGAGCGTGCTCATCGTTTTGTATCCCTACATCACGGGACTGGTGGCGGGCGCCTTCATTCTGGCCTCGCTCGAGCGCGTCTTTCGCGTCGAGGCAGTCAAGCCCACCTACCGCCTGGCCCTGCTCACGGCCATGTCGTTCTTGCTGGTGGCGCCGCTGCCCTTGCTCTTTCACCTCGGCCAACCCCTGCGCTGCTGGGAAATGTACTTTACCCCGCACAGCACTTCGGCGATGGCTATGTTCGGCTACGTCTACCTTTGGTACCTGATGGCGGTGCTAAGTTTTGAAATCTGGCTCGATTACCGGCGCGAAATCGTGCTCCGCTCGCAGAGTTCCAAGGGTTTGCTGCGCCTGGTCTACACGATCATGAGCCTCGGTTCTTCAAACGTTAGCGAGCGCTCGCTGCGCATCGACGACCGCGTGGGCTGGATCGTCACCCTGGTCGGCATTCCTTCCGCGTTTCTGCTGCACGGCTACGTGGGATTCATCTTCGGCTCGCTCAAGGCCAATCCTTGGTGGTCGTCGCCGCTTACGCCGGTGGTCTTTATCTTCTCCGCCATGGTCTCCGGCATCGCCGCCGTGACGCTCATTTATATGGCCGTCACCCGGCTGCGCCGCGAGCCCATCGACATGCGCTGTGTCGACACCGTCGCCATGTACCTATTTTACATCTTCATCATCGATTTCAGCCTGGAGATGCTCGACCTGGTGCACCGCATTTACGAGGCCGATGAGTCTTTCCGCAGCCTCGACTTCCTGGTCCACACCCGGCTCTTCTTCTCGCAAATCGTGCTGCAAATCCTGCTCGGCACTCTCGCGCCGCTGATCCTTTTGTTCCTCACGCAAATCGTCAAGCTACCCGAGATCGCCCGCAAGCGCATTTACGTCTTCTCCGGCTGCATGATCCTGATCGGCGTTTTCGCCATGCGCTGGAATGTCGTCATCGGCGGCCAATTGTTCTCGAAGAGCTTTCTTGGTTACACCACCTATAAGGTCGGCCTGGTGACCCACGAAGGACTGCTGGTGGCGGTCGGCTTGAGCCTGCTCCCCCTGTTCTTCCTGTGGGTGCTGTTGATGCTCTTGCCTCCGTGGTCTGAAGCGGGTGACCGCCAATCCGCTGCCGCCGATTAAGGGCAACCTACCCGTGAAATCGGGAGGGAAACCATGAGCGATCTTCCCGCGGCCATCGAACGCCTTGCCGCACGGCTTGACGATCTGGAAAGGCGCCTCGGCGCGCTGGAACATCGCCCTGCCGCCGCCTCGCCCGCCGCGCCGCAACCTGCTCGAGCCCTCGCCGCGCCGGCCTCGTTCCTCTCGATGACCCAGGCCGGCGCATTTCCTGTGCTCGGTAAAGCGATGCTGGGCATCGCTGGCGCCTACTTGTTGCGCGCGCTCATGGAATCCTCCCTCGCGCCCAAGCCCGTAGTCGCCGCCATCGCCATCGTCTACGCACTCCTGTGGCTCGCCGCGGCAGCCCGCACCCTCGTTGAAGGGTGGTTCGCCCACACGACGTACGCCTGCGCCTCGTCCCTGATCTTCGCTCCCATGCTCTGGGAGCTTACGCTGCGTTTCAAGGTGCTGCCTTCATCTGCGGCCGCCATCGCCATCGCCCTATTCGTCACCCTCGCCGTTGGCCTCACCTGGAACCGCCCTCGTCCGCCCGTGCTTTGGACAGGGAACATCACCGCGATTGCGCTCTCCATGGCTCTGGCCGTCGCCTCGCACGGTATGGCGCCATTTCTTGCTGTGCTTCTGTTCGTCGCGCTGGTTGCCGAGTGTGATCGCGAGCGCGCTTCCGACCGCGGCGTCCGTGTCCTCGCCGCCATAGCCGCCGACCTCATGGTTTGGGCTTTGATCTACATTTACTCCAGCCCCCAAGACGCCCGCGCCGACTACCCTCCCCTTGGCCGCGTTGCCCTGCTCGCGCCCGGCATTGCCCTTTTCCTCATCTACGCGGGCCGCGCCGTCATCCGCACCGTGCTGCGCAATCAGCCGATCACCGCCTCGGAAACGATTCAAACTTCCATTGCGTTTGTGCTGGCCGCCGCCGGCATTCTCCGTTTCGGCTCGGCCGGCGGCGCACATCTTCTGGGAAGTTTCTGCGTCCTTTTGTCCGCCGCAGCCTACACTGCGACCTTTGCCCTTTTCCGCGGCTCTTCCGACGGACGCAATCGAGCCGTCTATGCAGTCTGGAGCGCGGCGCTGCTGCTCGCGGGACTCTTTCTCAGCCTTCCGTCGCTGTGGCTCGCTCCCTGTCTCTGCGCAGCCGCTCTCGCCTCCACTGCCGCCTCTATTCGCCTGGGCAGTCTGGCCCTCGAACTGCACGGGGCAACGTATCTGATAGCCGCCGCGGCGGCCTCAGGCCTGCTGCGCTACGATCTCCGCGCTTTTGCGGGATCCATGCCCGGATCGCCCGCCTTCTCCGTCTCGCTGACCTCTCTTTTTGCCTTTCTCTGCTATGTGGCCGCCCCCTCCCATCCGCAGGAGCCCGGAAACAGGCAGATGCTTCATTTCGTCTTCGCAGCCATCTTTGCTTGCGCCGTCACGGCGCTTCTCGTCCAAGGTCTCGTCGCCGTGCTCGCCCTCGGCATCCGGCCCGAGGCCCATCATCTGGCGTTTGTCCGCACCCTCACCCTCTGCGTGATCGCATTGGCGCTCGCCTTCGCGGGCGCGCACCTGCGCCGACTCGAACTGAGCCGTGTCGCCTACGCCACCCTGGCGCTGGTCGCCATTAAGCTCGTCGCCGAAGACCTCCGCCACAGCCACCTCGAGTACGTTGCTGGCTCCCTCTTCTTGTTTGCGCTCACTCTGATCGCCGTTCCCTGGGCCGCGCATAGCGGCCGTCCGGCGTAAGGGGGAAACCCACTTTCCCGCAGCCCCGTTTCTCCCTGTTCCCTGTTCCCATTTCGAATCCCTGGCCGTGCCCTATTTCCTTTTACCAATTCCCTTTTTCCCATTTTGGGCTCCGCCTAAGCTGGTCAGGAATCTCCACCGCGCTTCAGCCGCCGCCCCGTTTGACCACGGCTCAAGTGCGCCACTCTCCTGCCGAAAGAAAAGAGAGTACGGGAATTGATTCGCGGAGGCTTGCATGGGGGCCGGCTCTGAACTGGCGAACAGGTTCCGAGCGGCGCAACAAACGCCTTCCCGCTTCAAGGAAGTTGCGCCATTGTATAGTCGACCCCAGGACGGCAAGATGGACTTTCTGCCCTGGGCGCATCTTCGCCTTCCGCCATTTCCGCAGATTGCACTCCGCGTGTTGCAACTTGCCCGCGACGAAAACGTGCAGTTGCATGAACTGTGCGATTTGATTTCCGCCGACCCGGCCTTTGCCAGCGAGGTTCTCACCGTCGCCAATTCTGTCCTCTATGCTCCCCGCTATCCTTCCAGCAGCATTTTGCAGGCCGTTGCTGTCCTCGGCTCGAATACCTTGCAAGGCATGTGCATCACCGTGGGCATCCGCGCCTATCTCGGCAAAACCATGCGCTTTCCCGCTCTGCGCAGCCTCTGGCGGCACAACCTGGCTTGCGCTGTGGTCGCAGGCCGGCTGGCCTCCGGGGGGCTCATGGACAAGGATGTCGCCTATACCGCCGGCATCCTCCATGACATCGGCCGCATGGCATTGGCCGTGATTCAGCCCAAGGAATACGGCGCGCTCCTCGAAATCCACCGCGGGCCCGCAATCAGCATTCTCAACGGTGAGCGGGATCTGTTCGGGCTGGATCATTGCGAAACCGGACGCCAGCTCATCGGCGATTGGAAGCTTCCCGACGATTTTGAGCCGGTCGTCTCCGCGCATCACGCGCTCCGGCGGACGGATGGAGCCTGGGATCTTGCGGAATTAATCAAGCTCAGTTGCCAATTGGCCGACGCGGCGGGTTATCCCGCCTTCGCCGGCTGCGGCACGATTCCCTTCTCCACCCTCCTCAACGAGCTTCCGGCGCGCGAGCGCAGGCTTTTCTTCCCCGATCTCGCCTCGCTCACCGCCCATCTCACGGAAGCCGTTCACGCCATCGAATGCGCCTGAAAGTGATCCCCCGGGGTTGGACGCACAGCCATTCAACCGCTCAATCCACCCCGCCGGAAATCCCCACTTTTTCCGCCCGCTTTCGACTCCAACCGGATTTCCCGGATCACAATTCCCTTGTCGAGCGCCTTGGTCATGTCGTAAATGGTGAGCGCGGCGACCGCTGCGGCGGTGAGGGCTTCCATTTCCACTCCTGTGGGGGCAGTCGTCGCCGCCGCCGCGGCAATGCGTACGCCGCCTTCGGCTATCTCCGCCTGCACGTCGACGTGCGTCAGCGACAACGGGTGGCACATGGGAATCAGCTCCGCCGTCCGCTTTGCTGCCTGGATGCCCGCGATGCGGGCCACCTGCAACGGGTTGCCCTTGGGATTTTGCGGCAGCGCCGCGAGCACCGTTGCGGAGAGTTCGACAAATGCCGAAGCGCTGGCCGTCCGCGGCGTGGGCGGCTTGGCGCTCACATCCACCATGCGCGCCTGGCCGGCTTCATCGAAATGCGAAAGCTGTGAAGGCTCGGTCATACATCTCCTCAGGGAAGCAAAATCCTGACATAGGCGCGTGCCTCCACCCGATACGCCTCCTCGGGTACGACCAGAAAGCAGTTGGAGCGCCCCAGCGCGGCGAGATCGCCCGAGCCCTGCCACGACACAAGCGCGACTTCGGGCAAAGCGCCGGTCGTGGCGCCAAAATCGCAGACCGCCGGCAAAAAACGCGTAAGGCCCGCTTTGGCTTTCACTTCACCCCTGAGCCGCGCCAAAGCGAATCGGGGAGCGGCATCGCGCCTTCCGGCCAAGGCTGCCAGAACCGGCGCGGCGAAGACTAAAAACGTCACCGCCGAGGAGACCGGATTGCCGGGAAGTCCAAAAAGCGGCAACCGCTTACGGCGCTTGATGCCCGCCGAGCCATTTTGGGTCGCGTGCAACTCCCCAAAAACCGTAGGCTTGCCGGGCTGGATACGCACCCCTGTGAAGTGAAACCGCGCGCCGGCCCGCTCCAGCGCCGGTTCAACCAGGTCGAATTTTCCCGCGGAAATCCCACCCGTCACCAGCAGCAGGTCGGCCTCCGCCATCCTGCTCAACGCAGCGTCGAGAGCCTCGGCCGTATCGGCAGCCGTCGGCAGCACCCACGGCTCACCGCCCGCCGCTGCCGTCATCGCCGCCAACATGGGCCCGTTGGAATTGCGAACTTGGCCCGGGCCGGGCTCTGCCGCGACCGGCACAACCTCGTCGCCGGTGGTCAGAATCGCCACCCGCGGCCGGGCGAAAACCTCCAGTTCGCTGGCGCCGCATGCAGCCGCAAGCGCTATGTGCCCCGCCCCCATCAGAGATCCGGCCGCCAGCAACTCTTCGCCCTTCCGCGCCTGCGCGCCACGCGCGACGATGTTCTCCCCTGCGGTGATGGTGCGCTCCTCGTGCAGCTTCACCCCTCTGCCGTCCGCTTCCACATGCTCCAACATCATCACTGCGTCGGCACCTTTGGGAACCGCGGCCCCGGTCGTGATCTCCCACGCCGCGCCTTGCGGCAGGCGGCCGGCAGGGGGTTGACCCGCGCGGGTTGCGCCGGCAATCGGCAAAACTGCGTGCCGGAAAGCTTCGGCCGCCCGGCACGCATAGCCGTCCCGCGTGGAACGCGCAAAGGGCGGCTGATCCCGGTCGGCGCGCAGCGGCCGCGCCAATACCCGGCCCGCGGTCTGCTCTAGCTCGACCCGCTCGACGGCCTTTTTCGCGCGGCCCAGCGCTGCGGCGTAGGCGGCCACTTCAGCGGCAGCCTCGTCGTAACTGAGCAAAGCCGAACTCATGGATTGGATTGTAGTGGCTGCAACTGGGCGCGGTAGGCACCAATCCAAGCGGTGCAGAAGCACCGCAGCCAGAACTTTCACGAAAAAGCGCTTGCCCGGCCAGCCGAAGACGCCAAGGGCGTCTCCACGTACCGGAAACGCCCTTGCGCAAATACTCCGGCCTGTGGCTCAGTGCTTGCCGGCCCGATACGACGAGTTCACCTTTTCTCCCGCCTGCTGCAAAATGCCCGCAACCTCGGTGGCAAACTGCCCGGTCGGCGCCAGTTGCAGATATTTCTGGTAAGCGTCCGTGCAGTCCTGCGGCAACACGATCTTCTGCGTCTTGGGGTCAATCGTGGCTTTCTGCACCAGGCCCTGCCCCTTGATGTAATAGAGCACGGCGTCGTTGGGATTCAGTTTGAGCGCCTCATCCGCCGCTGCCACCTGTGCGTCCGAGTTGCCCTGCTGGAAGAAAATAATCGCTTCATTGTGCAGGTAGAGAGCGCCGCGTGTCGGGTCCGCCTTCACCGCCGCATCGTAGGCCGCGTTCGCATCGGGAACTTTATTCGTGCGCGCGTCCACTTCGCCCAGTCCCGCATTCGCCAGGCCAATGATCTCCTCCCGCGGCTTCTTCGCTGCGGTCTCCAAATCAATCGCCTTCTTGTACGAGGTGGTCGCATCGTCGTACTTCTTCAGTCCCGCCTGCGCATACCCGAGATCAGTCCACAGAATGGCCTCGTCCGGCTTCACCACCGTATCCTTGGTCATCATGCTTTCGATGTCGGTGTACTTCGCGGTCTTGATCTCGTCGGTCTTGGTCGCAACCTGGGCCCGCGTCGCTGACGCGCCTAGCTGCTGCACCGCGGTCTGTGCGGCGTCGTCGACGTCCTTCTTGTCCTGAGCGACCACCTTCAAATCCGCGTTCAGGCGATTGATCACCGCATTGGCCTTCATCGCCTCGGAGTTGTTCTTTTTCAGTTCCTCAAGCTGCTTCTGCTGCTCCGGCGTCATCTTCGCGATGTATTCCGGGCGCGACATATCGTCGTCTTGCTGCAGATCCTGGCCCGCCGTGATTTTCACGTTCTTGACCTCATCCACCATCTGGCCTTTCGGCGTATCGGCTGCCCGGTAGATCAGTACGTAGGTTCCGGCCACCGCCTCGCCGGCGAACGAGCCGTCGTCGGCCACCGGGAAGGTGTACTTCGAGGTAGCCCCACCATCGCTGGAGAGGCTCACCGTCCCGCCGCCTTGAGGTTGCCCCGTGGGGTTGATCACATGGCCATGGATCTTGCCCGTGGGTTCCGTCGGTGCACCGGCCGGTTGCTGAGCAAACGCAGGCGAAAGGGCAAATGCCAGCAGTCCAGCCAGGGCAGGCAGACTCAGCCACTTTGAAAAAATGCGCTTCATACAGTTGTTCTCCTTGGAGCAGCGCGAATCTTTTGTCCGCCAGCTCGAAAAATTTTCCCGATTGCGGCACCGGCGCCGCGCCTGTTTTCATTCAGCGGGCGCGCCTTTGCAATCCATATCCGGCCACTTTCGACAATAGCCGCATTTCTTCGTCGTCGTGCCGTTTTTTCCCTGCGGTAGGTCGGCCAGCGCGGCCAGAACCCCGGTCCGCCGGGACATATCGTAGCAAGTCCAAAGTTAAACCCTATGCGGCCCGATAGACAAGTGTCCCCACCGGGCCGGAGAGCCGGCTCCTGGAGCCAAGCACAAGATCCGCCGTGGTTTCGCCGATTCGCAGTTGAATGGGGCCGCGTTTTGCGGTCCCACGGCGTTGATTCGACGACCGTTGCGCCTGCGCCCGCTTTCCCTGCAATTTCCTGCTTCGGACTGCCCGCTACAATCGGAGCATGGGCATGACGATCCGCTCCGCGACCCCCGCGGATGTCGGGCAGATTTTGACTTTTATTCGCGCTCTGGCGGTCTACGAGCGCGCTCCGGATGCGGTGACCGCCACCGAGGAGCGCTTGCTGCAGCACGGTTTTGGTCCCCGCCCCTTTTACCGCTGCCTGATTGCCGAACACAACGGCCAATCCGCCGGCTTCGCCTTCTATTTCTTCAATTACTCCACCTGGAAAGGCAAGCCTGGCATCTACCTCGAAGACCTGTTTGTCGATCCCGCTTTTCGGGACCGCGGAATCGGCAAAGCTCTGCTCCAGGCCGTAGCCGCCGACGCCCTCGCAGAAGGCTGCGAACGCTTGCAATGGGAGGTCCTGGACTGGAACACCCCCGCGATCGATTTCTATCGCGCCATGGGAGCCGAGTTCCTCGACGAGTGGCGCAACGTGCGCCTGGAGGGCGAAGCGCTCGCCCGTCTGGCGCGTGGAGCAGAAATGCAAGCGAATGGCGGCGGAAACTCGGTCGATCCCGGTGAATCCCCCGTTCCATCTGCCCATACCTTTTCTGGCGATGGCTTTAGGAACGAGGACGCTGCGGGCGCTGACGCTCAGCTTTCCGTGCGATCCTCGGCTAAGCCATCCATTTCCAGGGACTCCGCGCTGTGAGAATTCGCGTCATTGGCGGCGGTTTAGCCGGGTCTGAAGCTGCGCTGACCGCGGCGCGCTTGGGCTGCGAGGTGGATCTCTATGAAATGCGTCGAGTTGTGGACGGCCAACTGCGCCTCACGCCCGCCCACCAAACCACCGATCTCGGCGAACTGGTCTGCTCCAACTCGCTCAAGAGCGAATCGCCCTACACCGCGCCTTGGCTTCTCAAGCAGGAGATGCGCCGCGCCGGTTCCGCGCTTCTGCGTCTGGCGGATGAATCGGCAGTTCCAGCCGGCCACGCCTTGGCCGTCGACCGCGTCGAGTTCTCGCTCCGCATCTCGGCAGCGATAGCCGCCCATCCGGCCATCCGCGTGTTTCGCGAGGAAGTGACCAGTCTGGACAGTGGACCGCTCCAAGACCAAGATGGTGCGAAGCGCCAAGACCAGAACGGCGCGAAGTGCTGCTGCACCATCGTCACCACCGGGCCCCTGACTTCAGCCGCCCTCAGCGCCGAAATCGAACGCCTCACCGGCCACGGCCATCTCGCCTTTTACGATTCCATCTCGCCCATCGTCGATGCCGAAACCATCGACATGAGCCGCGTCTACTTCGCCGCGCGCTGGGACAAGGGCACGGCCGATTACATCAACTGCCCCATGGACCGCGCCGAATATGAACGTTTTCTCGACGCGCTGCTTGTCGCCGAGCCCGCCGAAACCCGGGACTGGGAAAATCTCGAATATTTCGAAGGCTGTTTGCCCATCGAAGTGCTCGCCCGCCGCGGCCGCGACACCCTCCGCTTCGGACCCATGAAACCCGTCGGTCTGCGCGATCCCCGCACCGGGAAAACGCCCTGGGCGGTCGTGCAGTTGCGCATGGAAAATCTGCGCGCCTCCAGCTACAATCTGGTCGGATTCCAGAACCACCTCAAATTCGGCGAGCAGGCTCGTGTGCTGCGGCTGATTCCCGGCCTCGAGACCGCCCGCTTCCTGCGCTATGGCCAAATCCATCGCAACACGTTTATCTGCGCTCCCGCGCTGCTCGATGAAACGCTCCGCCTGAAGCAGGCTCCATGGCTCGCATTCGCCGGCCAAATCTCCGGCGTCGAAGGCTACACCGAATCCATTGCCACAGGAATGTTGGCTGGCATCTACGCGGCTGCGCTTTCCCGTGGCGAGGAGCGCGTGCCCGTCCCCCGCGCAACGGCTCTCGGCTCGCTGGTCCACTACATCACCCACGCCGACGCCAAAACCTTCCAGCCGGCCAACATCACCTTCGACCTTTTAGAGCCCCTCGATGAGGACCTGCGCAGGAAAATCCGCGACAAGTCTGAACGGCATCGTCTGCAGTGCGATCACGCGCTGACCGCCTTTGATGCCTGGTGGGCCGCCGTGCGTCATGCCGCGCCAGTGCGCTGAATCGGAAGAGACCTCCGCCTTCACACCATCCCCGGCAAGCTCATCACGCACAGAGTCCCCTGCAGCGCGATGATCGCGCCCCCCGCCGCCACCGCCATCCGTCCATGCGGGCTCTCGTATGCATCTGCAAACACTCCGCCCGCAAACGTGAGCCAGAACGGAATCGACCAAATCCAGGGGCTGCCCGGGACGTCCGTCACCACCAGCAGGATCAAGATGACGGCGCAAAACAACGGCGCCGTATTGCCGAAGTAGCGCGACCGGCGAATGCCCAGGTAAAGGAAAATTGACGAGACCACGGCCACCGTAACCCCCGCTTCGCCGAGCGTGCTGAAAAACCGCTCTGCCGGCGCCGTGGAGAACCACAGAAACCCCGCCGCCGAACGGAAAACATAGCTGAATGCGTCCCCCGAAAAGCCGTAACAGGCAAACAGCAGCACCAGCGCGCCCAGCGAAGCCGCCAGCACGATGGGCAGCGTCTGGCTCCTATGCCCCTCAGCCACCCAAATCATCAGCACCATCCCCAGCAGCGCCGTCACCGGCAGCGCCGCGATGTGCGCCGTGGCCGCTACTCCCAGCACCACCGCCAGCAGCACAATGCGGGGCCGCCATTTGCGCCGCGGCCCTTGCATGGCGTGCGCCACCCCGAGCGCCGTGTATACGCCGCCGTACACGCCGAGCGCCGCCAGCACCTCTGTGTTCGGCGAAAGACAGCCGCGCAGGATCGCCGGACAAAAACAATAGAGCGCCAGCGCCGTGTATCCGCCCCGGTTACCGTAAAGCCGCCGCGTCACCCACCAGATGCAACCGCCCAGCACGCAGCCGGCAAAGAGAAACGGCGATCGCTCCAGCAGCAAGACGTGCGTCATCTGGTGGCGCAGCTCCCAGGCGCCGATTTCGCCTCCTGTCTGCACCATCCGGTCCTCGGGGGCGCGAAACCGGTCCAGCCCGCGCTCGGCCAGAAAATTCAGCGTCAGCGGCAGCCCCGCGACCCGGTACGCCAGAATGCCATCGTGAATGTTGCCGCAGGAAGTGTAATAACCGGGCACGGCGGAAGGCCGCTCCCAGGTCTCCCGTCCGCAACGCGCGTATTGGTAATCGCGGTCGGTGAGCGTCTGCCGGCTCGTCACCCACAGTCCCTGAAGGAGAAATATCGCCAACATGGCCGCCGCAATACGTTGGGGCCGATTGAATTGAAAGCGGCGAACGATGCCTAAGGGGTGATCCATCACGATCAAGAGACTCTATCAGTCTAAATGCCCGCTGCCGCGCGTCCGCCTCGCCAGCCGGCATGGCGCACCTTCTCATTCCCTCCAAACGCACGAAGGCCGCCCCGAAGGGCGGCCTCATGCGCGCGCGTGAATGCGCCTAGTAAAAGATAACGCCCACTGAAGCGTTCCCGTTGAGGGTGACCGTGCATGTCGTCGATGTCGCAAATATGGACGAGTTCGGTGGATTCCCCGCCTCTGCGCATCCCGATCCAGTCGACCAGCCGCCAAAGAAGTTACTCCCGGCCGGAAGATCCTCCGTCAATGTAACCGTGGATCCCACCTCGTACGTGCCCGTGCAAACCTGTCCGCCCGATCCCGTCCAGTCCGGCCCGCAATGAATCAAATTCGGAGTTCCAGTATCGGATGGAGCAGTGACATACTCACCCGTAGGCGAGGTGTTTTCCCCCTCGACGAAGACGGTAATGGTTGCGAACTGCGGAGTAGCGACGCTCTGATCACATACGTTTGTGTTGGGGTCTTTGCATGTGAAGGTCTGCGAGTTCGACAATACGACCGTTCCGTCGGGATTCGTGTATTCGGCGTAAATAACGGTGCTGCCGGTGTAGCCTTGCGCCGTGGCCAAGCCGCCGAGCTCTCCCGATGAACCTCCCGAGCCGGATGCTCCCGATGTGCCATACGAGTTGATCGAGGCAATCTCCGGAAGAAGTGAGATCCAGGCAAGGTTGGGATCGTTGGTAATGTCTCGAACGGTGGGGACCGTCGAGAACGTGCCAAAGGCCAGATATTGTCCGGTCATGCCCTTGTTCGAAACCGTCGTCCCGGCGGGCACAACATTGATCGAGAGCAACGGCTCCTGCACAGCTCCAATGGTGACCGAATAGCTCGCCGTGGCCACCACCTGGCTTCCATCGCTGTTGGTGAAGGTGGCTTCAATCGTTGTCGTCCCCGCGCTCAACGCCTCCGCCAGGCCGGGCGTGCCGTTTCCGGCCGTGCCCACGCTCGCCACCGCCGGGTTGCTCGAACTCCATGCGACTTGATCGGTTACGTCATATTGCAGCCCGTTCTCCGTGCCCAGCACCGTGAACTGGCTTTGCTGGGCCGCCGCCGTGGCTGCCTGCGCGGTGGGAAACATCGTCAGGGCGGTCACCGCCTCCGAGTTGCCTGCGAGCACCTGGAATGTCGCTGTACCCGTCGCCACGGACCCGTCGGGATTCGTGTACAGAGCGCTGATTGTGGTGCTTCCCTGGGTGACCGCTGTAGCCATGCCCGCAGAACTAACCGTGCCGATTTGGGTGCTGCTTGATTTCCACGTCACCAGATCCGCCAGGTTTACGCTCGCGCCTGCGGACGTGCTTCCGATGGGAATGAATTGCGCTGTTCCTCCAGGCGAGGCCACCGATTGCGTGCTGGGAATCACCGTGATCGAAGTAATATCGGACGAGCCGGTGCTCCCTGTTCCGCCTATTCCTGTCACCGTCAACGTAGCCGTGGCGGAAATGACCCCGGTGAATCCGTTCATCGTCGCCGTAATGGTCGTCGTCCCTGGCGCAACACCGGTGGCAAGACCGGACGAATTGATGGTGGCCACCGCCGGCACGCTCGAAGTCCACGTCACCTGGCTCGAAATGTTCTGCGTCGAGGAGGGATGGGTCCCATGCCCAATCGTCCCTGTCGCGGTGAACTGTGCCGTCTGGCCTACCGCCGCTGACTGGCTCGTCGGCGTCACCACAACCGTATCCACCAAGGTATTGCCGCATCCGGCGATGGGTACAACACAACCAATAAGCAACAGCAATTTCAAGTCAAAGCGATTGAGCATAAAATTTCCGTGGATCTCCTCAAGACTCGGCCATGCCGATTCCAAGTGCAGACGTATGGGTCTTGTTGAGTCCACTATAAGGCTTCTAAATCTTCGTGAACAAGACTTTCGAGTGATTTGGTAATGTTACTTTCGTCGTAGACCTTCGGAACTGTATTCCATTTGTATTCCGCGGGCCACTGACCATTCACCACTAAAATTTCCGCCGACCACCAACCCCTGCTTTGGCAGTGAGGCCAACTTGAATTCGCCGCGCTGCGCCGGTGCGCCCTGCGTCGCCCGCTCTTTGCCCCTCAACCCGGCGCAAGCTACACTTCTCCTCAGCATGGTCATCGCGCGCGATAACCCTCCAGATCGTCTTGTCAGCGCCGCGTGCGCCGACGAGGAACAGAGCATCGAGCTCAAGCTGCGGCCGCGCTGGCTCGGCGAGTTCATCGGCCAATCAAAAGCCAAAGCCCAGCTCGAAATCGCCCTCGAGGCCGCCAAATCCCGCGGCGAGGCTCTCGATCATGTGCTTCTCTCTGGCCCTCCCGGCCTGGGCAAGACCACCCTCGCCACCATCATCGCCAACGAGCTCGATGTCGGCTTCCAGCAAACCTCTGGCCCGGCCCTCCAGATTCAGGGCGACCTCACCGCCATCCTCACCAACTTGCGCGAGCGCCAGGTGTTGTTTCTCGACGAGATTCATCGCTTGCAGCCGGTGCTCGAAGAAAAGCTCTACACCGCGCTCGAGGATTACAAGATTGACATCATCATCGGCCAGGGCCCCGCGGCCCGCACCCACGTGATGGACATCAAGCCTTTCACCTTCATTGGCGCCACCACGCGCCCCGGCCTGCTCAGCTCGCCGCTGCGCTCTCGCTTCGGCATCCTGCTGCGCCTCGAGTTCTACACCGAAGAAGAGCTGCGCATCATCGTTGAACGTTCCGCCGAGGTCCTGCAGGTTCCCATCGACCCCGACGGCGCGGCAGAAATTGCTCTCCGCTCCCGCGGCACCCCACGCATCGCCAACCGTTTGCTGCGCCGCGTTCGCGACTACGCCCAGGTGCGCGGCACGGGCGCCATTGATCGCCCCACCGCCAACGCCGCACTCACCATGCTCGAAGTCGACGCGCACGGCTTCGACGAAATCGATCGCCGCCTCCTGCTCGCCATCATTCAGAAATACGACGGCGGACCCGTCGGCCTCAGCACCCTGGCCGCCACTCTCGCTGAAGAACAGGACGCTCTCGAAGAAGTCTATGAGCCATTCCTCATCCAGATCGGCTTTCTCGATCGCACCCCTCGCGGCCGCGTCGCCACGCGCCTCGCCTACGAACACTTCGGCCTCGCCATGCCCGGCCGCCAACCCGGACTCTTCTGAGTTGATTCGCTCATTCGCTAACTTGCTGACTCGCTAACTTGCTGACTCGCCGACTTGCTCACTTGCTCCGCTAACTCCGCTCACTCAGCGACCTTGATCAAGAAGGAGACTTCAATGGCCCTCACTGAATCGACCATGCTCGAACTCGGCGTCATCGCTCCCGATTTTGCGCTCCCCGATGTAGTCACCGGCAAAACCGTGCGCCGCGATGATTTTCGCGACAAAAATGCGCTGCTGGTCATGTTCATCTGCACCCATTGCCCGTACGTCAAGCACATTGAGAAAACCCTCGGCAGCCTAGCCGCGGACTACGCCGGGAAGCCGCTGGGCATTGTCGCCATCTGCTCCAACGACGTGACTACGCATCCTGAAGACAGCCCTGCCGGCATGAAACAACAGGCCCGGACCTACGGCTTCACATTCCCGTATCTTCATGACGAAAGCCAGGACGCGGCCCACGTCTTCCATGCCGCCTGCACCCCCGATTTTTTCCTCTTCGGCAGCGGTTTCCGCCTCGTCTATCGCGGCCAATACGATTCCAGCCGGCCGGGCGGCAATCTTCCCGTCACGGGAGAGGACCTGCGCGCCGCCATCGACGCCGTTCTCGCCGGTAAAGAAATTCCCGCCGACCAGCGCCCCTCCATCGGCTGCAACATTAAGTGGAAGGAATAAATTCGCGGACGAGGGCAGTGTCCGAGTGGCGATGACGGAGCACACCGGCAGGTTCACAGGAAAGGCTGCGGAATACGCTCGGTACCGGGAGCCGTATGACCCCGATATTGTGCTGCCTCTGTTGCGCCAATGGTGCGGCCTCACGCCGGAGTGGACTGTGGCCGATATCGGCGCGGGAACCGGCATGGTGGGAGACTTGTTCCGCGCCAACGGGAATCGCGTGCTGGCCATCGAGCCCAACGCTGAGATGCGCGCAGCCTGCGCAGCCGCCCACGCTGCGGACGCCTTGTTCACGGTCATTGACGGCTTGGCGGAGAACACCGGACTTGCGGATGCGTCGGTGGAGGCCGTCGCCGTGGGACGCGCTCTGCACTGGTTTCATGTCGAACCGGCGCTCCACGAGTTTCGCCGCATCCTCAAGCCGCGCGGATGGGTGGACATTCTCGCTTGCGGACGAACCGAGGACGGGCGCGAGGAAAACCTTGCCTTCACAGAGTTCCTTGCGGCGAGCGCCGGCCGACACCCGGTGCGCGACCCACTCCTGAATGTTTACCGGAGGCTGGACACATTCTTTGCCGGCGGAGAATTCCATCACACGGAAATCGACGGAGAAATACAACTCAATTGGGTTGCGCTGCGCGGCCTGACTCTCTCGCTTTCCCACGCCCCGATGCCGGGATCCGCCGCGTTCCCGGCGTTCGAATCCGCATTGCGTCTCTTCTTTGACCGCTATGCACAGGACGGCCACATCACGCTGACCACCCGCACATGGATCAGCGCAGGCCGGTTCGCGGACGGAGCAGACTAATGTCCCCCATCCGCAATACCGGAATGAACGGCGAGGACCTTGCCAGCTCCGCTTACTCCGCCAACTCCGCTATTTTGGCCTTCCTGCAGCCCCGTTTTGAGCCCTTGCGGACCGGTCGCTGGCGAGAACCCAACGTTGCATTTCGCTACCCGATGAACTGGATAATGTAACGGTAGCGGCGATTGCCAATCCTGGAATGTCCGGGTGGGCGGCAATGGTCGAACGCGCACATCTTCAGCCCGGCGAGACCGTGCTGGTGAATAGCGCGACGGGAACTGCCGGCCGCATCGCGGTGCAACTGGCAAAGTATCTTGGGGCCAAGAAGGTGATTGCGACAGGACGGAATGAAGCTGAGCTTGAGAATGTCAAATCGTTTGGCGCTGATGTAGTGGTTCCGTTCGCGCTGGGCGCGCTTCATCCCCGGGGAGCAAAACAGTACGAGGAAGCATTGATAAAGGAGTTCGGAAAAGGCATCAACATCGTAATCGATTATCTGTGGGGGCAGGCTGCGAGAACGATCATTGCTGCCATTGCCGAAGGAGTTGAGGAGACCACACCCGTTCGCTTTGTGCACGTCGGTGGCGCAAGTGGAGAGGAAAGCATCGATCTCCCGGGCGCCGATTTGCGTTCATCCCCCATTGTGCTCGTGGGTAGCGGCGCCAGAAGCGTGCCAATGCCTTCTCTGCTGGACGTCCTAAAGAGCACCTTCGACGCTGTTGGTCCGGCGAACCTGCGTATCGCAACCAAGGCCGTTCCTCTTTCGGAAGTGGAGAGATATTGGAACGCTCCCGGAAAGCCGCGAGTCGTCTTCACCCTCGGCTGAACTGCAAAAGAAATCGTCGGAATGCGCGATTGTTGCTTGATCGCGGCCCCTCGCATTGAGGAATCGCAATGAAAGTTCTTGAACGGAGATCGCCACGATGGCGAAGGCTATCGCTGCGCGCCCCTGGGGCTCTTCGATCACGCAATGTCTCCCAAAATCGCATCCAGAATGCGATTCAGGAGAGAGGCCGGCGTCCTCTCCGAGAGTTGATCGGGCAGCAAGGAACTCTCCAGCGTCAAGCTGGAGATGAGCGGCGTAATCGCGACCATTCTTCGGCGAAGGCGCTCCTGCTGACTGGTGGACAAATTGTCCAGAAGCTTCTGCTGGATAACCTCCCAGCCGATAGAATTCGCCAGCTCGGACAAGTCCGCCAGCCGCTTGCGCGAGCCGGGATGTCGTATCGCGTAAAGCCTGAATTCGAGCGTGAGCAGAGCCCATGTTTTGTCCCTGGTCAGGCTGACGAGAAACTTCTTGAAGACACGAATAGCTGCCTTTCGGTTCGGGCATGGCTTTATCAACTCGGCCAAACGCCTGAGCTCGAATCGGGAGCGGTCGTCGTAGAGGGCCAGGAACAGATCCTCCTTGCCTTTGTAGTGCGCGTAAATGGCGCCCTTGGTCCGGTTAGCCGCCGTGGCAATGGCGTCCAACTGCGCGCTTTCAAACCCGTCGCGACTGAACACTTCTTGGGCAGCCTTAAGCAGGAGAGTCTTGGTGGCATTGGTTCTTAACTGGTATCCGTTAGGGGCTGAAATGGTCATTTTTCCCATATTGCAGATTATAGCTTGCAAATATTCCTACTGGTTGGTATCTTTGTCAAAGACAGATTAAGGGAATGGAGCTGCGCAAATGAGCGATTCAGGAAGGCTCTCAAACCAAGTAGCCGTGGTAACCGGGGTATCGAAGGGCATTGGAGCGTCGATTGCGAAGCACCTCGCGGCGGAAGGCGCGATGGTCGTGGTGAACTACGCCAGCAGCAAGACCGGCGCAGACAGAACTGTTGCGGAGATCGAGGCAGCGGGGGGTGCGGCCTGGGCGGTGCAGGGCAATCTTTCGAAACCGGAGGAAGTCACGCGAGTCTTCCTGGAGATCAAGCAGAAGCACGGGAAGATTCATATCCTGGTGAACAATGCGGGCGTATTTGGGTACGCCCCGCTTGAGCAAACGACGGCAGAGGAGTTTCACCGGCAATTCAATTTAAATGTGCTGGGCCTGCTTTTGGCGACGAAGGAAGGGGTGGCGTTGATGGTGCGGAAGGCGGTTCCGTGATTAACATCGGCTCACTCTCGGGCCAGATGGCGACGGCCGGGCTTTCGATTTATTCGGCCTCGAAAGGCGCATTGAACTCAATTACCGTCGCACTCTCCAAGGAACTCGGTCCACGCAAGATCCGCGTCAATGCGATCAATCCTGGGATGGTGGCCACTGAAGGACTACACTCGGCCGGCGTATCGGGAAATGATTTCGAAGAAGAAGTGCTCAAGGTTACTCCGCTTGGCCGCATCGGCCAGCCGGAAGACATCGGGAGAACCGCGGTGTTCCTGGCTTCGAGGGACGCGTCCTGGATCACCGGTCAATTGCTGAGCGTGAATGGCGGGGCGACGTTCTAAAGGTCGATCCTCATACTGGTGATCCCGTTCGAGCGATTGCAAGACTGCGCCGGCATTCTGAGTTTCCATTTTGCCGCACTATTGATCTCTGCATAAATAATGTAAAAATAAAGACGCTCTTGCGAATCGCGTGAACGTCTATGCCCAGACCTACAGGGAGCGCCGATCTGTTGGCAGACCGGCGCAAGCGCGCATTGGCGTTGCTGGAAGCCGGTCATAGTCTCAACGAAGTGGGGCGTCGTATCGGCTGTGCCGCCGTTTCGGTGATGCGGTGGC
>JASHOC010000190.1 GCA_030041305.1 Acidobacteriaceae bacterium | reverse complement strand
CGTAGCCGGAACCAAAACCTGGCATTTTCCCGAAAGTTGGAGCCTTTGAAAAAATGCCGAAATCCCGCATGAATACTGACCGAAACGTACATCGCCAGAAATATTCTGCGCAAAATGTGCAGGATTCAAATGGATAGGTACTAAGAAGCGAAATCTGAAACAGAATCAGGACATGGTCATTCAGGACATTTCCCCTTTTCGGGTTCGGCGTGGCCGGTGGCATGTAGAGGCGACGAGTTCCCGAAGAAAATTGCGACCGCGCTCTGAAAGACTCTCGAATGTTCGATCTCATCGATGCGTCCAAGGAGCAAATTGCATCAGCGCTCAGCACTCTGAAGAGGCCCTCTCTCCCATCGCGTAAATGATAGCCTTCAATTCATCGACGAACTGTGTGGTCCTGATCAATGGACGATGTGCAGGTCCGGCGAACAGCTTCTGTATTTCTTCCCCGGTGCGATAAATCAACCGCCAATCCATGAACGCTTCCATATATCCTGAGTCAACATGACTGGGAGCAAAATTGGCCATGAGCAATTTGCCCCCGGGAGCGAGCAAGGAAGCCATGGTTGAGACGAGAGCTTTGGCTACGGGGTCGGACAGGTAATCGAATAGTCCGGCCGCGTAGACAAAATCGAATTTACCGATCGACTTTTTGCCTGCGAGTATTTCACGGACTGTTCCGCGCAAGGGGCGAACGGGCAAGCCGGAGTAGCGTCGGCGGCATTCATCGACAGACTGTGCGTCCTGATCGATCGCAACCCAATCGGCTATTCGCTGCTCCGCGAGCGCCTGTGACAGCTCTGCCTCCCGAAGATGCCCTCCGGCGACACTGAGGATGCGCGCCTGCTCTGTGTGAAGGCATATATCGTCGATGATGCGCGCCAGGATTTCCCGCCGGTTTCTCACCGCCTTTGGCGACCTTCCGTCGCCGGCCGTATATTGGAAGACCGCCTTAGCAGTTCCTGAGAGGCACAAGCTATGCGCGTCATGATCGTAGATCATATCCAACATCTCCGCATCCCCCGAGTATCCGCGAGGCCGCCTGTAACTGCGCCGGGTCAGGGGATCGTGATGAAGAAGCCGACAGATAGGGTGCGCCCTGCAGATTGCGATCGCTCGGGTCCATGCGTCGCCGGATAAGGAGGACCGCACTTCGCTCAAGAAGACGACGAGGGATTCGATTGCCGCATGCACATCTCCGGAGTCCATCTGTCGCAAAGTGCCGTCGAGTCTTGTGCTCAGAGCGTCGTTGTCGCATGCGATGCGAGTGTGGTTGCCATGCAGAGCGCCATCCCCCTCCATTGGGCAGCTCTCCGGCAACGGCAATTGCGAAATTGGGAAAGGGCGAGCCATCTGCCGCCTTTCTTGGGTGTCGAGATCGACACGTCATTTTTAATGAATGATGTTCAGCGATCCCTCATGCGCAGTGTTGCCGTGCCTTGAGGCTGCTCTTCGAATCAAACTCGCTTAGTCTGCCAATCTGAATGAGTCCGGCAATCGCAAGCGCGCTATCACAGTTGGCGAAAATCTCCGAAGAATCGGGACACAAATCCGCCTCGCGGTCCAAATGCTCATCGGTTTCCGTTTTTTGTGTGATATACAAGGAGCAGATTTCAATTCTTCCCCCATCAGAGGCAGTTATGAGAACTGCACCCGGCGAGGTCACCAATCTCCTTCTGGAGCTAAAAGGCGGCAATAAACGGGCCGAAGAGCTGCTTATCCCTCTGGTTTACAAGGAGTTACGCCGGATCGCGGCAATGCACATCAGGCGCGAATCGCCGGGCCATTCCCTGCAACCGACAGCTCTGGTTCACGAGGCCTACCTGCGTCTTACCGAACTCAAGCAGATCGACTGGCAAAGCCGTTCGCATTTCTTCGCCGTTTCGGCCAACGTGATGCGCAGGATCCTGGTGGATCATGCGCGCGCTGCCCGCGCTCGCAAACGTGGTCAAGGATGGGACGCGGTGAGCCTAAATGAGGCTATATTGCCTTCGCCGCAGAGGGCGCCTGAATTGCTGGCTCTCGATGAGGCTTTGACCCGCCTGGCAGCATTCGACGAACGCCAGGCCAGGATCGTAGAGATGCGCTTTTTCGCCGGCATGAGCGAGGAGGAAACTGGCGGGGCTCTCGGCATTTCGGCGCGTACAGTCAAGCGCGATTGGCGCGTTGCCAAGGCATGGCTCTTTAAGGAACTCAGTTCCTGACGGATTCACGGCGGCACGCTCCCGCGTGCATGGGGAACAATGGACCCGAAACGCTGGAAGACGGTGAATGAGGTTTTCCACGCCGCGCTGGAGGTTGCTCCCTTCGAGCGGGAGGGCTTCATCGCGTCTGCGGTGGAGGGAGATGCCGATCTCAAGGCCGAGGTGGAGCTGCTGCTTCAGGCCGATGCCGACGCGGGCAGCTACATCGAGACCCCCCTGATCGCGGATTGCCTGCTCGGCAACCTGGCCCCACCAGTGAATCCTGGTGACATGCTTTGCGACCGCTTCCGCATCGTGCGTGCCGTTGCCGAGGGCGGCATGGGCCACGTCTTCGAGGCATTTGATTCCGAACTGGCCGTGCATGTGGCGCTCAAAGTGATCCGCCCGGAAATCGGCTCCGATCCTGAGGCGTTAGCCCGTTTCCGCCAGGAGGTTCGGCTGGCGCGCAGCATTACGCATCCCAATGTCTGCCGCACTTATGATCTGGAGCGCGAGACAGGTGTTGATGCAAAGAGCGGCGCGAGACGGGACCTGGTTTTCCTCACCATGGAATTTCTGGAGGGGGAGACGCTCGCCACGCGCATCGAGCGCGCCGGCCCACTGCCGCTAAACGAAGCTCTCGAGATTGCGCGGCAGATCGCCGGCGCGCTCCAAGCCGCGCACGCGCTCGGCATCGTGCACCGCGACATGAAGCCCGCCAACGTCATGCTCGTTCCTGATGCTGAGGGCGAAGGCAGCGGGTATCGCGCCGTGATCACCGACTTCGGGCTGGCCCGGCTCGATCCCATCATCGCATCGGGGCATGCTACGGCGCTGAGCCATACTGCTCGGCCCATCGGCACGCTGGCCTATATGGCGCCGGAACAATTGCAGGGCGCGAAAGTCTCCGCAGCCACGGACGTCTATGCGTTCGGGCTGATTCTGTTCGAAACGGTGACTGGCCGCCGGGCATTTCCTTCCGATAGCTTTTTGAGCGGAATCGCTCAGCGGCTGACGGGCCCGGCGCCCGATCCCAAGGCGCTTGTGCCTTCGCTTCCCGAGCCCTGGTGCCGCGCCATTGCGGGCTGCCTGCGAACCGAGCCGGATGCGCGCTACCCTTCGGCGGTCGACGCGGTGGCTGTTCTCGAAGGCGGACGCACGCGGCTGCTCCGCCCGGCGCGCCGCAAATCCTCAATCGCCCAGCGTGGGCGCCGCAAGCTGGTCCGGCTCGCCGCTTGCGTTCTCGCTGCCACGGCCCTTTTCGCCGGCGCGTTTCGCCTTTATCGTTCAAGAGCTGACTCAAAAGTCGCGCCTGGTGCGCTCGTTTACCTGACCCAGGTGAAGAACGAGACCGGCGAGAAGGCGCTCGATAACCTTCCCGAGCTGATTCGCGCCGGGCTGGCCCAGTCTGTGCAGGTTAACCTCCTTGACCAGGGCCGAGTGGGAGACATTTTGCAGCAGATGACCAGACCGCCCGACACCGCGATCGATGCACCGACCGCGCGCGAAATCGGCATGCGCGCCGGCGCCGTGAGGGTGGTGTTTGCAACGGTGAGCGGCGCAGGCGGCAGCTACAAGCTCGATGTCGATATCCAGCAGCCCGACAATATGCCCTCCCGCTATCGCAACCACTGGACGCAGAGTTTCACGTGGCACAGCAAACCATCCGCGTCGGACGGAGCAATTGCACCCGAGTTGCTGACGACCGTGCGCACCGCCAGCGACTGGATCCGCCACGAAGCCGGCGAATCTGCCAATGACATCGCCCGTCTCGACGTCCCGCCAGAAGACGTAACTACCAGCAGTTGGCAGGCGCTGGACGAATTTACCGAAGCTGAACGAGCTCTAGCCCAAGGAAGAAAGAATGATGCAATTCTGGCTTACCAAAAGGCGGCCAGATACGACCCTTTATTCTCGCTGGCTTACGCGCATCTAGGCGACGTCCTCGTGGGCACTCGCCATACAACTGAAGGCTACCAAGCTTACATCAACGCGCTTAACAGCGATTCTGGCCAACGCCTGTCACGGAAAGAGCGAGATTTCATTGAGGGCTCTTATGCCTCGGATACGCGCGACTTCACGACGGCCCTGGGGGCCTTCCGCGACTATAGCGCGTTTTTCCCAAATGACTTCGTCGGTTGGTTTTATCAAGCCTATCCGCTCGACATGCTTGACAGACCCGCAGAAGCGATCCCCGCTCTGATGCGCGCGGAAGAACTGACAGGCGAAAAGCATGACGGGGCCGGAGGGATGGCCTACAGTTATATGCTCCTTGGCAACTATCCTGCCGCGCGAAAGTGGATAGGAGTCCTTCAATCTTCCGGATGGACTGGCCAAGGGCTCTTCCTGCAGGCGCTCGACGAGTTTCTCGAGAAGCGATACCCGGACTGTCAGCGAACGTTCGCAATCCTAGAGAAACTCAATACGCCGCATTTCAGGAGTGACGGAGTGGCGGGTGTTACGCGGGCAGAGGCTGAGCAAGGTGACTACCCGGATGCGTTGCAGACGCTCGAACAGAGCATCCGTGACGCAACACTAACAGAAAGCGAGGGGGACAAAGGCCGGCGCTGGCTGGACCTTGCATACGTCTCGTGCAGAATTAGGCGATTCGAGGATTGCCTATCGCAGGAGTCAACGGCGCTCACTCTCGACAACAGTCCGGACGCGGTCACCTGGGCAAGCGACATTCTCGGGACTTTTTACTCCCAAATGCCGAGAGCGACCGCCGCTAAGGCTCAAAGGGAATTGGCAAGGATGCAACGGATGATTCCGAAGGGAGATCTTGGCGCGGTTTTCGAGATTGCGCGATTCCGTGTTCAGGGAGAATTTCTACTGTCTGAAGGCAACGCACGGCGCGCACTGGATTCCTTCAAGAAGGCGGATATTCTCGATTTTCCGATAAGCGTGCGCGACTACCTTGCAAGGGGGCAATTAGCGGAAGCAAAAGTCGAGTCCGATGGAGCCGCGGCGAGAAGACTAAGAGAAGATGCCCTTGAAACCCTTGGGAAGGCTGCTCTTCGTCCAGCACTCGTCTGGCGAAGAGTGATGCAGTATCCGCCGGGATTTGCCGCAGACCAGATGGAAGACTACCTCGCTCTTGCCAGGCAGTTGCATGAGAATAGCAGTGAAATCCAGCAAGTGGACCAATTGCTCCATGGCCTACGACCATTCCGCCCAGCACGCACGGGAGTCGACTTCAGGCGGTAAGAGTTCCCCACTAAGCCACGGAGCAGTTTCATCTCATTCACTCCCTCAATAAGGAGAATCATGCCAAATTTAGCAAAGGCTCAAATCTCAAGTCTGAAACCTGTGCTCGACGCCATTTCCGTTCTTGCAGGTCATGCAAGCGCCGTCACCGGTGGGAATCCGCCGCCCTTTGCGTACGGCAAACAAGGATCGGCTGCGGAAAATCTATTCTCCATGACGCCCGGGAACGCTCCTCCCGCTCTTGTAGTGTGGCTCTTCATGGTGACTGCCAATAATTTCCTCAACGAACTGGAGACCCCGACGGACCCAAACGGAAGCTATAACCAGGACAAACTGCCGTTTGACGAAATTGTGAGGTACACAAACCTCACGCCCGATTGCGTGAAATCGCTCTTTGCCTGCTATCTGAACGACGATGATGTTGTAGGCAAACCGCAATGGAGGCACGTGGTCTCTCAATTCCAAGCATTTGCACAGGCCCACAGCGATGGCTACGATCCTGACGGTTGTCCCAATGGACACGGTATTTTTGCGCTGGCTGTGAATGGCGCGGCAGTTGACCCGAATTCGCTCGTTCCTCCACCGCTCCCATAGCCTAGCTACAGAAAAACTGACTATGGGTCGACTCGACCTGGAGTTCATGCTTCAGCGGACTCCAGGTCCTTAGGGGGCCGCCGAATACACGTATCTGGTGGACCGTCCATACTTGCGTTACTCCAGAAAGAGGGCACTGAAGTGAACTCTTTTTCAAAGCGCCGGCTGGTAGCTCTGCTCTTCGCGGCCGCGCCTCTCTTGATATTTGCCGTAGTCGGCAACACAGGTCCGACTCACCGAAATTCTACTATTCCGCGCCAGGAAAAGTTTGAGTCCTTTCCCCAACCCGAAGCGAAGTTGCTGGCCATGACGCGCCCGGGTAGAGCGACTGCCAAGATGAGGGAGCACGGGTGGAGACTTCTCGAAGACCTTATGAAGCCCGATGCCGATAAACCCGTATGGCGTTCTTGGCCCAATAAATGCAACTTGGACATGATTTCGCTTTGCGATGGTCAGACAGAAGAGGACGGGAGGAACCCAGGATTTCCGGGCGTTTCTCCTCAAATAGGACCGGAAGGCGCAACTGCTTTCAAAAGGTTCTCGACCGTTTTCTATAGTCCCGATGCCGCGCGATTCATTCTGCACGAACGTTTGAACACCGGTGCTGGATTGCAGGACTTTTTGCTGAAGGGAGCGACGATCCCGGAATTTCCAAGAACTTCGATCATCGTAAAGGAGATCTGGGAAAACTACCCAGTTGACTCTGAGAACAAGCCGTTGCCCAGGTTTAGTGGGTTGCCAATTTACGATCCGAAAGTCGTTCAACCCGTCGACGGCTCGGCGCTTCCACCGGTAGTGGACTGGTACCACAGCATGATTTCGTTAAGGGTGAACGCCCAAGGTGCAATCGGTAAATGCGACCTGACTGATTTCGACTTTCAAACCAGCAAAGTTGTACCAATCAATTGTTTCTACGCTCGGAAATTTGACGGGCAATGTCTTCCTGGTCACCAACACGTCGAAGTCGCCGGGCAGGGAGCCGTAACTACGGCACCATGTTTCTTCGTTCTCGTCGGATTCCAAATCATAACTCGGGAGATATCAAACTGGACCTGGACGACCTTCTGGTGGACGAATCAGCCGGACTCGCCAGAATCGAAGCTGTACTTTGCAGGACAACCCATGGGGCTTGATTTGAGATTTCGGCATTATGCGATGGATGTAACATTCGGCCCGACGCCGAACGACCCGCAGCCTGTGCCAGTTTTCAATCCTTATCTTGAGGGACCACAGGGCC
>JASHOC010000189.1 GCA_030041305.1 Acidobacteriaceae bacterium | reverse complement strand
AGAACCAGGGGATCCGCACCTACGCGCTGCTGATCGTCAGCATGGCGATGGTGATTGCGTTTGTGACCGGCGTCAGTCTGCTGCTCATCCGCCACCACCTGAGTGAACAGGTTAACAGCAATCTTTCCCAGGACTTGAACCAGTCGGTCGTGGCCTTCCAGAACCTGCAGGCCGAGAGGCTGGGCGCCCTGGCGCGGTTGTCCAACGCTTCGGCCTATTCGAGGCTCCCTCGTTAGCTGTGAATACCGATGCGCATACGCATCATGAAGCCATCGAAGAAGATCGATACAGCGATCAGCGGCTGAATTGCGCGGTACTGGTACTGCCAATCCAACCCGGGCATTGGCGCAATGGCCTGGTGCGCAACCTACCCATTCCGGTGATGTGCCGGTATTTGAAACATGACAGATTGATTTTAGGGGGACCTTACATGGCAGAAGCATTGGTTAAGCTATCGAATGAATTGGCTGAAATTGTGTCGGTATTTAATCCTTACATAGTTAGTATTCGGGCTCGGCGCCATTACCCGTCAAGCGGGGTTCGTTGGGGGGTCGATTTAATTGTTACAGCAAGTCATACGATTGAGCGCGAAGACGAAGTTGCTGTGACGCTTGCAGACGGAACAGCTGCGGCGGCAGCGCTGATCGGCCGTGACCCCGGAACGGATCTTGCGGTGCTGAAGATTCCGGCGGCGGCGGCAACTCTAAAAGATTCTGAGCACGCTGACGAAATCAGTCCCGGAGAGTTGGCAATTGTGGTCAGTCGCTCGCCCGACAGCGGCATCAATGCGAGCCTCGGAATCGTAAGTGCAAAATCCGGGCCATGGCGCACTTGGCGCGGTGGCCAGTTGGATGCCTACATACGGCTGGATGCGCGACTGTTCCCGCAGTCTTCGGGCGGCGCGGTGGTGAATGCCCGCGGACAATTTGTGGGAATTGCCACGGCGGCGTTGTCGCGCATTGCCGGACTTGCCATACCGGCAACTACGGTGACGAGTGTGACGGAGAAACTGCTGCAACGAGGCTTCATTCCGCGTGGATATTTCGGTTTCGGAGTTCAACCCCTGTCCATTTCTGAAGACATGCAACAGAAACTGCAAATCCCAATGAGCGGCGGCCTCATTGTTCTTATGGTCGAAAAGGACGGGCCGGCCGACCAGGCAGGCATCCTGCCCGGTGATATTGTCGTCGGCGTGGGAGATACGGCAGTGGAAGGGATCGACGAGCTTCGAGAATACTCCGATTCCGGAGTCGTCGGGAAGCAGGTGACCATCAGATTTGTGCGCGGCGGCGAACTCAGGAACTCTCAGATTACCGTAGGGGAGCGTCCGAGGAGGCGCAGCTAACGTGCCAGTCCCAGGGTTTGGAGAGATTGCCGAACAACTGCGCCGCTCGACAGTTCAGGTGAGAGCGGGCCGGCGCGGACAGGGTTCCGGCGTCATCGTCGACCGAAGCGGTGTCATTGTGACAAATGCACATGTTGCGGTATCGAGTCCAGTTGAGCTGCAGCTCTGGGATGGCAGGCGCGCCGAAGGCACTCTTTTCCTCAGCAATGCTGCGCGCGATGTTGCCGTACTTCATGCGCCAATTTCGGATTTGATTGCAGCGCCGCTGGCGAATTCCGATAGAGTGCGTGTTGGAGAAGCAGTGATCGCCATCGGAAATCCGTTGGGATTTGCCGGAGCTCTGACTACGGGGGTGGTTCTCGCGATGGGCCGCGTGCCAGGACTCGGACCCATGAAATGGATCCAGGCCGATGTAAGACTTGCGCCCGGAAGTTCCGGAGGCCCTCTCGTCAACGCGAAGGGGCAGGTGATTGGAATCAACACTATGGTAGCCGGAGGTCTCGGCCTCGCCATCCCGAGCAATACGATTTCCCACCAACTCGAAGGCGCGGAGGGACGTGCATCGTTGGGGATTGTCGTTCGCCCCATTCCTGTGCCCTCTTTCGCAGAATCGCGCTTTGCCATGATGGTGCTCGAGGTGGCCAAGGACGGCGCGGCAGATCAGGCTTCACTGATGCCCGGTGACTTGCTCATCGGTGCGGAAGGACGCGCATTCGATTCAATCGAGGACCTCGAGCGGATGCTGGATGAATCGGACGAACGCGTCGTCGCTGTGCAGTTCTTCCGGGGAAATTTTCGCAACATTAGAACCGCGGCAGTGCGTCTCAAGCCGACAGCCACGGCGGCGGTATGATCCGGGTGCTGATCTCGGCGCGCTCGCCACGAACTAAGGAGAAATTGGCGAATCTCCTCCGCATCCATGCGCAGATTGAGACGCTTGAGGAATCCGGGCGCCGGGATTCGCCGTTCTCCAATGCGCTTTCCGACTTGCACGCGGATGTGGTTCTGGCAGTCATCGATAATCCGGAGGAGGCCGAGGACGTGGTCGAGCGGTTTGACGGCGAGACACCGTTAATTCTCCTCATTGCGGACGATGTCGCTGGAGATGTCGATTCCTTTCCGCCGGGCGTACGGGCCGTTTTGCCTCTTGACCTGATGGAATCGCGGCTGATTGCTGCGATTGAGGCCGTCGCCGCCGGTCTTGGCGTGTTTCTGCCCGATGAAATTCATCAGCCGGCGCCGGCATTTTTCGGAAAGGCTCCCGTTCCCGACCTAGTTGAGACGTTGACGCCGCGTGAAATGGAGATTCTGCGTGCGATGGCAGATGGTCTTGGAAACAAGGAAATCGCAATGCGCTTCGGCATCTCGGAAAACACCGTTAAATTTCACGTTGGTTCGGTCATGGGCAAACTTGGTGCGGGCAGCAGGACCGAGGCCGTGATGTTGGGCGTTCGTCACGGCATCGTCTTCATATAGGCATTGAATCCACCAGTACTCTGCTAAGCGTAAGTCTTGAGTTGCTCGATGCCGGCCTTGATCTTCGGCTTCATTTCGTCAGGCAACGGCGCCGCCGGAGGCCGTACATAGGCGCAATCCAAGCCGAGCAACGCACTGAGCGCATATTTGTTTCCGGCTGCTCCGCTGCCAGAGGCGGCGCCGATCGCCGTCTGGTAGGTGTTCTGGGCTTCCTGCAGGCGTGCGATGGCGGGCCTGATCTCTTGTCCTGCGCGGTGAGCTCGGAACACCTCCGCGATCTGCTTGGTGTAAATGTTGCCGGAGGCGAGAATGCAGCCGTTACCGTGGCTTAATGCCGCATCGAGAAGATTATCGGTGCCGGTTAGAGCAGCCAGGCCGGGCATCGCCGCAACGATCCTCTCGTACTCCGCCCCATCGCCATTCGAGTCTTTCACGCCTACAAAATTCGGATATTTGGTCAGCGCTTGAAAAAACGACCCAGGTACGGGAACGCCGGTGACGCGCGGGATGTGATAGTAGCGGACCGGGGTTTTGATTTGCGCAAATACCTGGTCGAAGTACGCAATGACTCCCTCTGGTTTCGGATTCTTCTGGTAAAAGGGCGGGACGATCAACACACTGTCTGCGCCGTTATCAGCTGCATGTTTACTGAGCTCGATAGTTTCGGCGATGTTGGCCGTGCCCGTGCCCACGATGTAATCGAGGCCGTGCTTGTTGCGCGAGGCGTTCTCAAGGATGCGCTTGCGCTCGGCGACGGAAAAAGATTGCCCTTCTCCAGTCGTGCCCAGTAGAAGTACGCCGTCGGCTCCTGACTCTTTCCAAAACGCCAGCATTTCATCGTTGGCGCTGTTTTCGAAATTGCCGCGGCTATCGAGCGGCGACAACGCCGCGACCCAGAAGCGGTCGCGAGGCGCTTTCAGTGGGTCGATCATTGGCCTGGGAGCTTTGGCCATCACTCGCGTGGCTGCAGCCGCTGCCACACTCAGTCCAACGAATGTTCTACGGTTCAGATTCACGGGGTCCTCCTCGATCTGCGAGCGATAATTGCCCTCTCCGTACCTGCTTGGGGTTTTAATCTCGTCTATCATGGCTTGTCAAGGACAGAAATGAAAGCCAGCGGGACTGCAACTCGCGGCAAAGTAAGGGCTTAAGGCTAGGCGCCGAATCCTTTGCCGGGTTTTTTTGTGGCAAGGAAGGGATTCTGCAAATCCCTTTCGGGTTTGTAATTCGACAATTCCAGGTAAGCCGGGTTCGCTCCCCGTATAATCCTATCTTCCGCACTGGACATGCAGTTTGCGGTGTGTATTTCAAGAGCAAATTGGAAAGAAAAAAGATCTGGATCTCAAGGAGAATGGAATGGAAATGAATAGACGCGAACTCCTTATGGCCGGCGTGGGCCTAGGAGTCTATGCAGCAATGGCTGGCGATATCAGTTCTGCCGAAACGGGCACCAAACCCACTTACCCCCTCCCGGATCCTAAGGTGATGGCGTTTCGTCTTGCCCAGGATTTACAATTCGACCCCAACAAGACCAGGGGGGCGGGGGAATTTGTGCTTTGGGGCGACCCCAACCAGGAGGGCGTCCCGTACGGCGTTTTTCAAAAGTGGTATCCGAACAGCATGAGCCATCCCCACTTTCATTTGCACGACCGGTATATCTATGTCATTTCCGGGACGTGGTGGTTGGGATGGGGACTGAAGTTTGACCCCAATAGCACCTATCCCATGACTGCGGGCAGCTTCGTCCACCACTTTCCCATGGAAATCCATTACGACGGCGCCAAAGACGAGCCATGTACGATGCTCATTTGCGGCATCGGACCCGCCCGCGGACACCAGCCTTCTGAGCTTCACCTTTATCGCTCCGTGTCGCCCGAGGAGCTCAAACTTATCAAGGAATTTCCGAGTCAGGAAATGGAATAAGAAGTCTGAAAAAGAGGTTGCTATGGTGTCCAAGGATCTCGAGAGAAGAGAATTCCTGAAACTCCTTACCATTGCCGCGGCTGGGGTTGCTTCCAGTCGCTTATTGGATATCGCGCGTGTGGACGCGGCCGGAAAAACCAAGATCACGGAAGTAAAGCTGGTCCAGCTTCGAGTGGAAAAGGACCTTGGATCTTATCCGGATTGGGTCGGCAATCCGCGGCACGTCGCCATCGGTGGCGGAGCCTTCACGGAAGTGCACTCAGACCAGGGCGTCACGGGCATCGGGCCGGAAATGAATCCTTCGCTCCTACCGCAAGTCAACGCAATTTTGGCCGGCCAAGACCCCTTCGATATCAATATCCTCGCAACTCGGCTTTATGACCTGGGTGGGGGCGGTATGGGATATCGCGGCAGCGCTGGGGCGGAGATCGCCGTTTGGGATCTTATGGGTAAGCTGGCCAATCAGCCCCTTTATAAGCTTTGGGGCGGCGGCCGTGAACGCGTGATCCCTTACGCGAGCATGCTTCGCCTCTCCACGCCGGAGGAGCGTGGGGAATTGGCCGCCAAGTTGAAGGCCGACGGTTGGCGCGCCATCAAGCTGCGCTCCTCGTTTCCGACTTTGCGCGAAGACGTTCAACTCGTCGAAGCCGTACGGAAGACGACCGGTGAAGACTGGGTGGTTATGTGCGACGGCAACAAGGCGACTTTTGACGAAGCCACCACCAAAGGGGTCCGGTGGGATTTCACGCGAACCTGCCAGACGGCGCTCGAATATCAACGCCTGAATGTTTATTGGCTTGAGGAACCGTTGCCGCGTTACGACTACGATCAATTGGCAGAACTGAATCGCATGATAACAATGAAGCTAGCCGGCGGGGAGGGTAATCGTGGAGTGCACGAATTCCGGGATCTGCTGGAAAAGGGTTGCTTTGACATCGTGCAACCGGAAGTTATGCTCGAAGGCCCAACCCATCTACGGATGATTGCCGCGATCGCCCAATCTATGTACAAAATGTGCATTCCCCATGTAGGCGACATGCGCTTGGGAACAATCTGCGACCTTCACCTGATTGCTTCCTGGCCGGAGGCGACTTCTCCGTATATCGAAATCTTCAACGACCAGCCGATCGGAAACTACACTTACCCGTTTTCCATCTTCGAAGAGCCACCGACGCTGGCCAAAGACGGCTTCTTCGACCTGCCCCAAGGGCCTGGATTAGGAATGAAAATCAAAGAGGATCTGATTCTCAAAGGCTGAAATTCCGTAAGCTCGGGCGGCAGTGGGCCTCGCTAACGCTCCGAGCTGCCGCCGATTAGTCAGCTGGCTTAGTGCGATAGCGTCGCCGATTCCGGTTGCCGCACCGGTGATGAGCGCCGTTCCCTAGTTAGCTGAGGGATGGGCGAGACTTAATCCGCAATACAGTCTCTCCGGGAATCGTAACATTTCTGTTAGGTGGTTCAAGGCTGGACGGCGTTGACGGCTATTATTTCGTCATTGCGTCGAGAGCTAAGTTGATCTCCAGAACGTTGACGCGGGGTTCGCCCAAAATGCCCAATTGGCGCGGCTCGGTATGCTGTGCGATGAGCTTGCGGAGGGCGTCCTCAGTGAGGCCGCGGGCTCGCGCGACGCGGGACGCCTGGTAATCGGCGTCGTCGGGGCTGATATCGGGATCGAGGCCGGAGCCGGACTCGGTGACGAGGTCGATGGGCACGGGCTTGCCGGGATTTTCGGCCTGAAGCTTGTCGATGTCGGCTTGAATGCGTTGGGCGAGCTTCGCGTTTGATTGTGCGAGATTCGAACCCCCGGAGGGCGGCGTAGCGGAGTTGGCGGCGAAATCGGCGGCGGAGGAATAGTCGGTGGCCGAAGGACGGGGATGGAAATAGCGATCAGAGGTAAAGCTCTGCGCGAGCAAAGTGGAACCGATGACCTGGCCGTTGCGCAGGATGAGGCTTCCGGAGGCGCGATGCGGGAAAATGGCGCCGGCGATTAAGGTCATAATCAGCGGATAGGCGATGCCAAACAGGAGCGCTGTGAGCAGCGTATAGCGGATCGCTGTCTTCCAAACCGATTGCACCGGGCGCCTCTCCCCCTGAGATTCGAGTGGCAACACTTGAGTTCCGCTGTCTATTGTAGTCGCGGCAACCGAATGCACGTTCAATCTCCTTTTGCACGTCCGCGCATGCTCACGCCATGTGCAACGCCACCAGGCACAGGTCGATGGCCTTGATGCCGATAAAGGGGATGATGATGCCGCCCACGCCATAGAGAAGCAGGTTTTGGCGCAGCAGCACATCGGCCGCCTTGGGTTCGTATTTGACGCCTTTGAGCGCGAGCGGAATAAGCGCCACAATGATGAGAGCGTTAAAAATAACCGCGGAAAGAATGGCCGACTCCGGCGAATGCAAGCGCATGATGTTGACAGCGCCGAGCACAGGAAATACCCCCAAAAACATCGCGGGGATGATGGCGAAGTACTTGGCCACATCGTTGGCGATCGAGAAGGTGGTGAGGGCGCCGCGGGTCATGAGCAATTGTTTGCCAATCTCGACGATTTCAATGAGCTTGGTGGGGTTTGAGTCGAGATCAACCATGTTGCCGGCCTCTTTGGCAGCTTGGGTGCCCGAGTTCATCGCCACGCCTACATCGGCCTGGGCGAGCGCGGGCGCGTCGTTGGTGCCGTCGCCGGTCATGGCGACGAGCTTGCCTTTGCCCTGCTCGCGACGGATAAGATCCATTTTGTCTTTTGGTTTGGCCTCGGCGAGGAAATCGTCCACGCCAGCCTCGCGGGCGATGACCGCGGCGGTGAGAGGATTATCGCCGGTGATCATGATGGTGCGGATGCCCATGGCGCGCAGGCGCGCGAGCCGGTCCTTGAGGCCGCCCTTTACGATGTCCTTGAGATAAATGACGCCGAGCGCGGAGGAATTTTCGGCGACGACTAAGGGCGTGCCGCCGGAGCGCGCAATTTCTTCGACATACTCGCGGATCTTTTGCGGCAATATGGAGCTTTGCTCCTCTAAGAAACGGGCAATGGCGTCGGCCGACCCCTTGCGAATGCGTGTGCCTGGCAGATTGACGCCGCTCATGCGGGTTTGCGCGGTGAAGGGAACGAACTCAGCGTGGATGCCCGCCAGGTCGCGGCCGCGCAGGTTGTATTTTTCCTTGGCCAGCACGACGATGGAGCGGCCTTCGGGCGTTTCATCGGAGAGCGAGGCGAGCTGCGCGGCATTGGCGAGCCGCTCGTGGCTGACGTCGGGAGCCGGCAGGAACTCGGTGGCTTGGCGATTGCCGAGGGTAATGGTTCCGGTTTTGTCGAGCAGAAGGGTGTTAACGTCCCCGGCGGCCTCAACAGCGCGGCCGCTCATGGCAAGGACGTTGTACTGTACCAGGCGATCCATGCCGGCGATGCCGATGGCCGAAAGCAGGCCGCCGATGGTGGTGGGGATGAGGCAGACAAGCAAGGAAACGAGCACGAAGACCGATTGCGGCGCATGCGCGTAAATGGCGAAAGGCTGGAGGGTGACGACGGCGAGCAGGAAGATGATGGTGAGGCCGGAAAGCAGGATGCTGAGCGCAATTTCGTTGGGCGTCTTCTGGCGCTGGGCGCCTTCAACGAGTGCGATCATGCGATCGAGGAAAGTTTCGCCGGGATTGGAAGTGATGCGGACTTTGATCCAATCTGAGAGGACCTTGGTGCCGCCGGTCACGGCGGAGCGATCGCCGCCAGCCTCGCGAATGACGGGCGCCGACTCGCCGGTGATGGCCGATTCGTCGACCGAGGCGACGCCCTCGACCACTTCTCCATCGCCGGCGATGTGCATGCCGGCTTCGACGTAAATGAGGTCGCCGGCGCGAAGCTGGCCGCTGGGAACTTCTTCGAAACCGCCGGAAACAGTGTAGCGCTTGGCGATGGTTTCGCCCTTGGCCTTGCGCAGGGTGTCAGCCTGGGCCTTGCCGCGCCCTTCGGCCATGGCTTCAGCGAAATTGGCGAAGAGCACCGTGAACCAGAGCCAAAGCGTGATCTGGAGATTGAAGGCGAAGCCGGAACGCTGGTGAATGCCGTTGTCGATGAGAAGGGCGCTGGTGAGAACGCTGCCGATTTCGACCACGAACATTACCGGATTTTTGACCATGCCGCGGGGATCGAGCTTGCGGAAGGAGTCGACCACCGCTTGGGCTACGATTTCCGTGTTCCAGAGAGCTTTCTTTTGAGACATAATGAAAGATGACTCCTAGCTTCCAACTCCTAGCGCCCAGATTCTAACTTGTAGCTAGTAGCCGATCACTTCTCATTCTTAACATTGGGAAGGTAGTGCATGACTCCCGCTGGTCATTCCTGGCTCCTAACTCCCGACTCTAAGTTTCTATCTCCGAAGTCATAACTCATAGCTTCTGACTCCCCGATTGTTTGTTGGCGCGGCCGATAGCTGGAAACTGGAAGCTAGCGGCCTGCGCTCAAAAAAGATGTCCCGCCTTGAGCAGTAAATGCTCGAGGATCGGGCCGAGGCTCAGTGCCGGGAAAAACGTGAGCGCCCCGAGAATAAGAACCACGCCAACCAGCAATACCGTAAACAGCGGCGTATTGACCGGAAACGTTCCCGGCGAGGGCGGAATGCTCTTCTTTTGCGCGAGGTTGCCGGCCAGCGCGAGCACCGGAATCATCATCAGAAAGCGACCGATAAGCATGTCCCAGCCCATCGCGATGTTGTACCACCAGTTGGCGCTCAGGCCGGCGAAGGCGGAGCCATTGTTGCCAGCGCCGGAGGTGAAGGCATACAGAATCTCGCTGAAGCCGTGCGGGCCGGGGTTAGTGATTGCGGAAAGCCCGATATTGGGTAGGAGAACGAAAACGGCTGTGAAAGTGAGAATGATGAGCGGGAAGATGAGAGCGTAGAGCATGGACATCTTGACGTCGTAAGATTCGATCTTTTTCCCCAGATACTCGGGCGTGCGACCGACCATGAGGCCGGCGATGAAAACCGAAAGCACTACGAAGATCAGGATGCCGTACATGCCCGCGCCCACGCCGCCAAAGACCACTTCGCCGAGCATAATGTTGGTGAGCGGAACCATTCCGCCGAGGGGAGTGAAACTATCGTGGACGCCGTTGACGGCGCCGCAACTTGCGTCGGTGGTGACGGTGGCGAAGAGAGCACTTTCGGCGATGCCGTTACGCACTTCTTTGCCCTCCATGTTGCCGCCGGGCGCGGAGGCGGTAGATGCCTGTGTGGCGCCATGAATCATTTTGTATGGTTGCGACTCCGCCCAGTAGGCGACGGAGAAGCCGGCCGCGAAAAGGACGAACATGGCCGCGAGCACCGCCCAGCCGTGGCCGGGCGAGCCGGTCATGCGGCCGAGAGCGTAAGTCAGTCCGGCGGGAATGATGAAGATGGAGAGGATCTGGAAATAATTCGCGAGCGGGGTGGGATCCTCATAGGGGTGGGCGCTATTGGCGTTGAAAAAGCCGCCGCCGTTGGTGCCCAGCATCTTGATGGCTTCCTGTGAGGCGACGGGGCCTTCGGCGATGGTCTGGGTTTGCGAGGCCTGCTCGAGCGGATGGGCGGTAACGTAGGCGCGAAGGTTTTGCGGGGCGCCCTGCCAGACTAGGAGCAGGGTGTAAACGAAGCAGGCGGGCCCCAGCACATAGAGAAGTGTGCGGGTCAGGTCGACCCAAAAATTTCCGATGGTGGGGGCATTGGTTCTCTTGATGCCGCGGATAAGGGCCACAGCAACGACGATGCCCACTCCGGCAGACCAAAAATTGTGGGTGGCGAGACCGACCATTTGGGTGAGATAGCTCATGGTCGTCTCGGGCGTGTAAAACTGCCAGTTGGTGTTGGTGGTGAAGCTGGCGGCGGTGTTCCAGGCTAGATCGGGCGATACAGCGCCGAAATGCTGCGGATTCCAAGGCAGAATCGATTGAAGGCGTTCGAGGAGGTAAGTGAGCAGGAGGGTGACCGCGGAGAAACCGAGCACGGCGTAGGCGTATTCCCGCCAGCTCATTTCCTGAGTTGCGTTGACGCCGCAAAGCTTGTAGATAATCCGCTCGCAAGGGCGGAGCACGGGGTCGAGCCAAGTGCCCTCGCCCTCGAGGACACGGCAAAGATAGGCGCCCACGGGCCGGACGGTTGCCAGCAGAATCGCGCTAAAGACGGCAAACTGCAACCAACCATTGGCGGACATTCTTAAAATTTCTCCGGGAAGAGCAAAGTGAGAACGAGATAGCCCAGCAGCAAGATAGAGAGAATCAAAGCGATCCAGGTAATGGGGCCGGCGTGCATCGAGCTACCTCAATTTTTGGCAGGCCTTGACGTAGAGAAAGGCCACGATAAAGAAAACCACGGTAAAGGAGAGCATCAACAGGTCTTGCATGAGCAACACTCGCGTATGGTTGACGATGTGGCGCGGGAGCCTGGTCGTTTGCGCCATCTTTGAGTATTCAAGATTTTTTCTAAATAAAGCGTAAGGGTCGGCGGAGACGCGGGGAGTCTAGAGAATTTCGGGTGGGTTTTGACGCAGGAGTGGACCAGATTGCGATACCCGGCAGGAAGGGATGCGCAGCGGGTCACTCCTCGTTAGCGACGCGACCTTCGGGGATGAAACGATAGCCGACCCAGGGCTCAGTTTGGATGTACTGGCGGCCGGTTTCGGCTTCGAGCTTTTTGCGCAATTGGCCGACGAAGACGCGAAGATACTCGGGTTGATGGGCCGATTGCGCTCCCCAAACCGCGGTGAGGAGAGCACGATGGGTCATGACCTTTCCGGCATTGCGAGCCAGGTGGAGGAGGAGGTCAAATTCCTTGGGGGTCAGGTGCACGGGCTTGCCTTGGACGGTGATGGAGTGGGCGGTGGCGTCCACGACGAAATCGCCGGCTTCGATGGCGGAGGCGGTGCGCTCGGGAGCGCGGCGGAGATGGGCGCGCACGCGGGCGAGCAGTTCCTGAATGCCGAAGGGTTTGGTGACATAGTCGTCGGCTCCGGCGTCCAGAGCCTCGACCTTGGAGCGCTCGTGCTCACGGACGGAGAGCACGAGCACCGGGGTGGCGCCGCGGGAGCGGATCGCGCGGCACACCTCGACGCCGCTCATGCCCGGCATCGCCAGGTCCGTGATGACTAGGTCGGGCGGCCAATCGCGGAAGACTTCGAGGCCCTCTTCGGGGTCATTGGCGGTGCGCACATCATAGCCCTGCGCAGAAAGCGAGGCGCGCAGCACGCGGGTGATCTGCGGCTCGTCGTCGATGACCAGAATCCTACCCGGCATGTAGAATTGGCTTCCTTGAGAAGATTACATCATGGCGGCGGGCGGATATGATTTCCGGTGAGGCACAAGATGGCCGCGCACTTCGATTCCCGCACAACGCTGCGCTGGCTGAGTGGCACGCTGGCGCCGATTCTGGTCACGTATGCACTGCTGGCGCTGCGCGCCAACTCGACCACGGCAGGTCTGGTGTTGCTGGTGCTGGTGGTATGGACCGCGACGCAGACCAGATTCCGGCTGTCGTTGTACATCGCGGGGCTTTGCGCCCTCGGCTTTGATTATTATTTTCTGCCGCCCTACCGCACGCTTTGGCTCGATGGCGCTCAAGCTTGGGTCGCCATGCTTGCATTTGCGGCATGTTGCCTGATCGCGAGCCAGGCTGCGGAGCACGCCCGGCGCCAGACGCGGCAAGCCGAACAGCGGCAGGGCGACGTGGAACGGCTGTATGCGCTCAGCCAGGAGCTGATGCTGCACGGGGAAGCGGAAGGGCTGATTCGCGACCTGCCGACCTTGATTGGCCGCGTATTTTCGCTGGAAAGCGTAGTGCTGTACGTGCGGGACCAGGACCAGTTCTACGTATTGGGGGGTGAAGCTTTGTCGAGCGTCGAGGCGGAGATGCGAGCCATTGCGCGTGGCCTGGTGCAGGGCTTGAGCCCGGGAGTTGCGCTCGCCTCGGGCTACCAAGCTACGGAGCTGATGCTCGGGCTGCGTCCTGTAGGAGCGCTGGGATGGCGGCCTGGGACGCTGTCACGCGAGATTTCGGCTGCGGTATGCGCGCAGGTGGCGATTGTGCTGGCGCGGTCGATCGCGATTGAGATGTCGGCGCGCATGGAGGCGGCGCGCGAGGGCGAGCGGCTGCGCGCAGCGCTCATCGACTCACTCACCCACGAGCTGCGCACGCCGTTGACGTCAATTCGCGCGGCTTCGACGACGTTGCTGCAGGCGGAAGGACTCGACGAAGCCGGCCGGCTGGAATTGGCCAAGATAATCGACGAGGAGTCAGCGCGGCTGGATACCCTGATCGGCGAGGCAGTGGAAATGGCGGAGATCGACGCCAAGGTGCTGAACGTTCTTTTGGCCCCGCAGCTTCCGCGGGCGTTGCTGGAGCAGGCGGTGGAGGAGTCGCGGCAGGCACTGGCGGGGCGCCCGGTAAACATTGCCGTGGAGGAACCGGAAGAGCCGGCGTGGTTCGATCCGGAACTCCTCGGGCGGGTGTTGCGGCACTTGTTGGAGAACGCGGCCAGCTATACGCCGCCGGGCAGCCGGGTGACGCTTTCGAGCCGGCGAATCGCCGACCGGCTGGAATTTTGCGTGGAGGACAACGGGCCTGGGATCGACGCGCTGGATCTGCCGCTGATTTTCGAGAAGTTTTACCGTGGCAAGCGTGGCGCGGCGGCGCGCAAGGGCTCAGGGATGGGGCTAGCCATTGCGCGCGCGATTCTGGCGGCGCACGGAGGAGGGATCGAGGCGTCGAATGCGCCGGGCGGAGGCGCGCGGTTCCGGTTCTGGACGCCGCTGGTGGAGAAGGAGCCCAGGAGAGCGCAAGAGAATCCCTCCATGGCTGTGAAAAGCGCGCGCTGAGGCGTGGACCGCTCGATTTGTGCGGCAAAAAAAGGGCGCGAGGCTGGAATCCCGTCAACTATCTTGCGATTTCTGGTTCGCTGGACCAGTCGCAGGCGATTTCGCGGCGAGATTCGGAGCTTTCGACGGCCCACTCGAGGAGACGCGCGGTGCGCCATGCCTCGACAGGAGTAACGGGCAAGGGCGCTTTGCCGAGGAGAGCGTCGCGCACGGCGGCGTAGTAAAGGCGGTAGTCGCCAGAAACCGGCTCGACAGGGCGCGTGACCGTGCCCCCGCTGATATCGACGTGGAGGTTTCCCCAGTCTGATTGCGGCTCTCGCCCCCAGGCGGGATCCTGAATGCGAGTTACGCGGTTGAGCGCGGCCTCCTGCGGGTCTACTCCATATTTCCAGTAATTGCCCTTAGAGCCGCGAAGATGGAAGCGGGCGCCGGCGGGCAGGGAGAGGCTGTTGGCGCTGAGGCCGACCCGGAAACCGGGGTAGCGGAGGCGGATTTCGAAGCCGTCATTGGCGCGCGCCCACTCGCGCTCGTGGAGCAGGTCGGCGGAGACAGCTTGGGGCTTTCCGAAGAGCGCCAGCGCCTGGTCGGCGATGTGCGTTCCCAGGTCAAGGAGAACCCCGCCATGGGCGGGGTCTTCTTTCCAGAGGCGGTTGGTGGGCGCGACGGAACGCCAGCGGTCGAAGCGCGACTCGAAATGGACGACGCGGCCCAAAGATCCTTCGCGGAGGAGCTTTTGCACGGTGAGGAAATCCGAATCCCAGCGACGATTCTGAAACGGCGCGAGGAGGACACGATTTTCCTCGGCAAGGCGGATCAACTCAGCGATTTGAGCGGAGGCGACGGCGACCGGCTTGTCGACGACGAGGGGCTTGCGAGCGCGGAGAATGCGGCTGGCGACCTCGAAGTGCGTACCGCTGGGCGTGGCGACGACGAATAAATCGAGCGAAGAGTCGGCGAGCATCTCGCCGAGCGAGCGGTAAATGGTGACGCCAGGGTAGCGCTCGGCGGCGTGGTCGGAGGAACGCTCCATGACCGCGGCCAGTTCGAGACCCTCGACCGAGGAGACGAGCGGGCCGTGAAAGACCCTGCCCGCCATGCCGAAACCCACAAGTCCCACACGAAGCATAGGCATCCTTGATTTTTCCGCCACCGTTGTTGAGTGGTTTGGCTTCTATGATAGGGCGGCACGGCCGGGCGTAGACGAATACAAAGTGAGTTGTTGGATTGATTCGGCTGCAGTGAGCAGCTTGCCGAGAGCAACCCAGATCCTTTTGTCATCCCGCTGCTCAGGACAGCGGTGTGGGATGGCAATGTTGCGGGGGATTGGGCGGCGATGTTGATTCTTGATGAGAGGTTCCTTCGGATCATTTAGTACCTATCCATTTGAATCCTGCACATTTTGCGCAGAATATTTCTGGCGATGTACGTTTCGGTCAGTATTCATGCGGGATTTCGGCATTTTTTCAAAGGCTCCAACTTTCGGGAAAATGCCAGGTTTTGGTTCCGGCTACGCCGGGTTAGGCTCCTGTTGTATGGATGAAGGAGCTTATGATTTGGTCGCGAAAGATAGGGAAACCGCGGGGGCGCAGCGGGCTGGGTTTTGCTCCAATCTCGTATGCGCCCAAGCGCGCGGTGCACGATTGCAGGTTGATGCGCTCTTAACAAAACTGCCGTCGCTCTTCTGATCCGCAGAGGCGGCGCCACTGAAGGTCAGTTTAACAAGCCTTTGAGCTCCTCGAAAAGCGGCTTTACTTCGTTTTTAAACGTCGCGATCTGAGCGTCGCCTATCGGCTTATAGGCGTCCTGAATTCTTCCTTCGAGGAAGGCCTTGATGGATTCCTTTGAGTGCTTCCATTTTTCGATTAGTACCTATCCATTTGAATCCTGCACATTTTGCGCAGAATATTTCTGGCGATGTACGTTTCGGTCAGTATTCATGCGGGATTTCGGCATTTTTTCAAAGGCTCCAACTTTCGGGAAAATGCCAGGTTTTGGTTCCGGCTACG
>JASHOC010000188.1 GCA_030041305.1 Acidobacteriaceae bacterium | reverse complement strand
GATTTCATTCCAGCCGTTGGCTCCGCTTAGAATCGCGGCGATGGCGATGAGCAGTATCTCTTCCAGAAGGTGCTCCCGCGTCCGCTCCACCCGCGGGTCCTTCAACTCGGCGAAATAGCTCAGGGGACTCTCCATGTCCCCATCTCATCCCCACTATCTCCCGCTGCATATAGCGTTTAAGATGCGTTTGCCCTGCGGCAAATACCCCCTCACTGGAAAAGCTTTCGAGGCCGCTGCTAGACTAATAGGGTTGCAGTTGCAGCGCTCCCTCTGCCTGAACCGCCGCTCGGACTCGCCTGCAAGTCTACCGTCGAAGGAACGCACAAGATTCTGTGGATACTCGAACTCGTCACGCCCTGAAGAAAGACAAATTCGCCCTGGCCGCCGCGAGTAGCGCCAGTTGGGTCAGTGTGCATCGCGCCTCGGTGGTGCGATGGTCGATTACCGCCGTTGTGGTGCTGGTGGCCCTGCTGGGGGCATGGGTTTTTGGGGATGTGGAATCGGCGGCCGCCAACAGCGCGCTTGGCGCCGCCATGGACGTTTACACCGCTCCGCTGGTCACGCCGGAAACTCCCGCCGGAACCGGCGTCTACTCAACCGCTGCCGATCGCGCCAAGGAGGCCAATCGCCAGTTTCTCGCTGTCGCTCAAAAGTACGGTTGGTTGTCTGCCGGAATCAAGGCTCGCTATTTTGCCGGCGTGACGTATCAGGAAATGGGCCAGAACGCCTCCGCCGAGACCGAATTGAAAACGGTGGCCAATTCCTCCAATCGCAATCTTTCCAACTTGGCCAAGCTGGCTCTCGCCAACCTCTACCACCAGACCGGCCGCGACAGCCAGGCCATTGAGATCTACAACCAACTCATCGCCAAGCCGTCGGTCACCGTGTCTGCCCCCGTGGCGCAGCTCGACCTCGCCGATCTCTACGCGGCCCAGGGCAAACGCGACCAGGCGCGGGCTCTTTGGGCAAAGGTGGAGGATGCGGACAAGCAAGGAGCCGCTGGTTCCATCGCCGCGCAAAAACTGGGACCCAAGTAGTCACGGCGCGTTTGGCGAAGGTGCGGGATCGATTGCCAAGCGGGTAGATTTTAACGGCGCCGGCTTCTCCGAGGAGGATGGCGTCCTCTGCGCCACGTCGCCGCTCCCCCCGGCCGCCAGGGCGATTTGAGCATTTTGCTTTTCGCTTGCGTCTGGTAAAGGTATGAGCACCAGCCAGGCAATTTGTGCAGGTTGGATGAAGATTCCGAACAGCGCGCTCGCGGAACAGGCTCGCAGCCAAGCGGAAGAGTCGGCGCTGACCGCCCTGGTGGATCAGTACGCCGGCACGCTCTACCGCGTGGCTTTTTCCGTCCTGCGGAATCCCGCCGACGCCGAAGACGCGGTGCAGGAAACTTTTTTGCGCGTTCTGCGCCATCGCCACAGTCTGGACGAGGTGCGCGACCACCGCGTTTGGCTGATCCGCATCGTCTGGAACATTGTGCTCGACCGGAAGCGCCGCGCCAAGACCCGCCCGGAAACCGACGATATCGCCGATCTGGCCCGCATGCTGCCCTCGAACGGACTGTCGGCCGAAGAACTTACCGCCGCCGCCCAACATCACAGCCATGTGCTCGCCTGCGTGGATAAACTGCCCGCCAAAGAGCGCCAGGTGCTCCTGCTTTCGGCCTTCGAAGAGCTTAACAGCGTGGAAATTGCCGCGGTGCTGGGCATCACCGAGTCCAGCGTTCGCTCACGGCTCTTCCGCGCCCGCAATCTGATGGCCGGACTGCTCGATCACGCAAGGAGTTTGCGATGAACCACTCACCTCACGATCCCCATTTTCCCGGTTCGCTTCCAGGCTCCCTTTCCGGTTCCGAGCCCGATGCATTGCGGGCCACGTTGCGCACCATCGCCAACCTTCCCGTCCCCGAGGGACTGGAAGAAAGGGTGCACCGCGCCCTGCGCGCCGCGCCGCATCAAGGGCATCTTCTCGCCTGGCCCTCGGCACTGAAACCGAGAGCCGTGCACCTGGATTCTTCCTGGGTCACGCCGGGCTGGATCGGCGCCTGGTCCCGGGCCGCGGCTGCAGTGGCTATTGGGCTGGTGGTCGTCGGCGGGGGGTGGGGCGTGTATTCCCGCGTGGAACGAGGTCAGCCGCAAAGAGTCGTTGTGTTTCCCCATTCTCGAGGAACCGGCGGATTTTCAAGCGCTGGCGCCATGCGCACGCCCGAGACGCTCAACCGCCCGGTCGTCGTGCATCCGCTAAATGCCGGCGCCGAGCAAGCCAAAGCAAAGGCCAAGCCGGCTCGCCCCACAGTCGCGCCTGCGCCCTCCCACGCGCGCCCCGCCAATCCCGCCGCCCAACCAGCCGCGCCGCCCTCGGCGTCCCCAGCTCAGTAGCGCACACAACTTCCCCTGTCACCAAGGTTCGCCCTTCGCACAAAGCTGGGACCACGGGACCTTCTGGGGTGGTTACCGCCTCGATTCGATCCGGGCGCGTCGCTTATAGATGGCCGCGGCTCGCCGCGGAACAGCTTGAAGCAGACGCGAGAGAACCAAAGTGCAGGCGCACGCCGAAACAGCGGCCCACGCCGTCAATTCGGGGAAAGACCAAGAATGATGCACGAAACGACCTCCCGATGTTTTTCATTCGCGCACGCCGCACCGGGGAAAGAGGCCGCGCTCTTCAACGTTACGCAAGCCAAAAGGTGAAATAGCCTTTGCTCTTTCGTCCAACGCACCCATGGAGATCTGGTTGCGTTGTCTTATCTGCCTCATGCCACGGTGGAAGGGATGAGGCGGGCCCGTAAATACAGAGGGATTATGCCGAATCGAAAGGTGGAAATTCAAGGGGATCTACATGGCGGAAAAGTGATCGGGCATCCCACCAAAGTCGTAGCAAGAATGGCGTAAAATCCGGCGCTCACCGCAGCCATTCAGGCGTTGCGGTGCCCAGCTCGAGTTGGCGATGCAGGGGGCCAAGCACGCAACAGCGCCTGCCTGAACGATTCGATCAGCCCCGCATACAGCCTCACCATCGCCGCGCTGAATTATTGCGGAGCAGGCAAGCTGCCGGAAATCTCCGCAGGTGGAACGCCGGCCAGAACCCCGGTTTCGGCGGGAACCGTGGCCGTGGGCAAGGGCGATTCCAGAGCCAGCGCCAGCACCTCGTCCATATTGTCGACAAAGTGCAGTTTCATGGAGTTCTTGATGTTGTCGGGCAGTTCGGCGACGTCCTTCTCGTTGGCGCGAGGCAGGATGGTCTCGAAGATGCCGGCGCGCAACGCCGCCAGCAGCTTTTCTTTCAATCCGCCGATCGCCAGCACCTTGCCGCGCAGGGTGATCTCGCCAGTCATGGCGATGTCGCGGCGGACGGGAATCTTGGCCAGCGCGCTCGCCAGGGCCGTGGCCATGGTGATTCCGGCCGACGGACCATCCTTGGGAATGGCGCCTTCGGGCACGTGCAGGTGCAGGCCAACGTTGCGATAAAACTCGCGGGCAAGGCCCAACGCCTGCGCCTTGCTGCGGATATAGGCCAGCGCGGCCTGCGCCGATTCCTGCATCACGTCGCCGAGTTGTCCGGTGATGGTGAGCTTGCCCTTGCCATCGAGCACCTGCACCTCGGTGGTGAGAATGCTGCCGCCGATCTCGGTCCATGCCAGGCCGGTCACCAGGCCCACTTCGCTCTTCTCATGAACTTCCGAGTCGCGGAACTTGGCCACGCCGAGAAACTCGCCGATGTTTTGCGCCGTGATCTCTTCCTTGTGCTTGGCGCCCACTTTGACCACTTTGCGCGCCACCTTGCGGCACACGTTGCCGATCTCACGCTCTAAGTTGCGCACTCCGGCCTCGCGCGTGTAGGCGCGAATGATTTCGAGAATGGCGTCGTCTTTGAAGACGAGGTTTTTGTCGCTCAACCCCGTCTGCTCGCGCTGCTTCTTGACCAGATATTGCCGGGCAATCTCCAGCTTTTCCTGCTCGGTGTAGCCCTGCAGGCGCAGGACCTCCATGCGATCCTGCAGCGCCGGTGGAACCGTGTGCAGCACATTGGCCGTGGCCACGAAGAGCACTTGCGAAAGGTCGTAGTCGACGTCGAGATAGTGATCCTGGAAGGTGACGTTCTGTTCGGGATCGAGAACCTCGAGCAGCGCCGAGGCTGGATCGCCGCGAAAGTCGGAGGAGATCTTGTCCACTTCGTCGAGCAGGAACACCGGATTCTTGGTGCCGGCACGCTTCATGTGTTGGATGATCTGGCCCGGCATGGCGCCGATATAGGTGCGGCGATGGCCACGGATCTCCGCCTCATCGCGCACGCCGCCCAGCGAGAGCCGCACGAACTTGCGGCCGGTGGCTTTGGCGATCGACATGCCGAGCGAAGTTTTGCCGACTCCGGGAGGTCCGACAAAGCACAAGATCGAGCCTTTGGGATTTTTGACCAACTGGCGGACGGCCAGGAACTCGAGAATGCGCTCCTTGATCTTTTCGAGACCATAGTGGTCGTTGTTGAGCACTTTCTCCGCGTAGTCGATCGATCGCGTTTCTTTGGAGCGCTTCTTCCACGGCACCGCCAGCAGCCAGTCGATGTAGTTACGGCTGACGGTGGACTCGGCCGACATGGGCGGCATGGCTTCGAGTTTCTTGAGCTCCTGGATCGCCTTGTCGAGCACGTCTTTGGGCATGCCCGCGCTTTCGATTTTTTTGCGCAGCTCGTCGAACTCGCTCTTTTCGCCGCGGCCCAGCTCCTTCTGGATGGCCTTGATCTTTTCGTTGAGGTAATATTCCTTTTGCGCCCGCTCCATCTGCCGCTTGACGCGCGATTGAATGTTGCGGTCGAGATCCAGCTTTTCGATTTCGACGTCGAGCACGTCGGCGATGCGCGCCAGCCGCGCCGCCGGATCGAAGATGGCCAGAAGCTCCTGCTTCTCCTCAATGCCAAGCTGCAAATTCGCGGCAATGGTGTCGGAGAGTTTCGACGGTTCGTCCATGCGCACCGCGGCGATGATGGTTTCGTAATTGAGCGACTGCTGCAGTTTCACGTACTGCTCGAAGAGCGACGTGACCCGCTGCATCAGTTGCTCCACGGCCGCCGTCATTTCAAACTGGGTCTTGCCGGTGCGCACCGTGGCCACGAAAAAACCATCGCGGTCATTCACTTCAGTCGATTTGGCGCGCTCGATGCCTTCCACCAGGACCTTGATGTTGCCGTCGGGCATTTTGACGCTTTGGACAATATTGCAAATCGATCCGACCTGGTAAATGTCTTTGGCCTTGGGCTCGTCGATCGAAGCGTCGTGTTGGGTGGCGAGAAATATTTTGCGGTCGCCGGTCAGGGCCTCTTCGAGGGCGCGGACGCTGGACTCGCGGCCGACAACGAAGGGCGTCATCATGTAAGGGAAGATGACCATGTCCCGGATGGGCATCATGGGCAGCTTGCGCAGCTCGTTTTTTTCGCGGGATACGGTCATTCTGACACCTAAAAACAATTAGACGTGCGAGATGGAATCTGGATTTGGCTCTTTTTCGATTTGGGGAGCCTCTCCCGAAATTGTACCGCCGATCGGGGCGGGCGCGAAGTAACCTACCTGCCGCGGTGGTTACTTTCAGGTGGTTCCAGCGCTTGATTCCGGGCCACTCCGCGCTGAAGGACGGTTGCCGATGGCGCCTCGGGGCAGACTCAAAGAGTTTTTCCACCGGCGAACACAAGGGGAATGCGCTGCGGTTAGAGCTTTTCGAGATTGGCGAATTTCTCCATCAGCTTTTTCATGCCGTGACCGGGAAAAACAACCGTCAGCTTGGCGTCTTCGCCGTCACCTTCGCGCATCATCACGGTGCCTTCGCCATACTTCGAGTGGCGCACGCGCTGGCCCTGTTTCAATCCCGTCGCGCCGCGACTCATAGGAACGTCCATGGCCGGCCGCGCAAATGCGCCGGGACGGCCGCCCTTTTTGCCGCCGAAAAAACGCGCAATGTTGTCACGTGCATCGGCGCCTCCGCTCTCGGGGCGGGCGTCGCGGCTCGACGGATAGGTCCGCGCGCCCGGCCGCGGAATTTCCTGGCTCTCGTCTTCGTAATTGAAATGGCGGCGATCGAACTCGCGGGCGTATCTGCGCTCGTTCCTGGCTCCGTACGCTCCATAACCGGAGCCATACGCCGGCGTAGACCACGCCGGGCTTTCACCCCACGGACTAAGACCTGTCCGTGGGGACCCCGGGCTCCGGCCACCCAAATTTTCGAACAGCCGCTCGGGCGCCTCTTCGAGAAACCGCGAAGGAATGCTCGCCTCCGGCGCGTCGTTGCCGTAGCGGCGCCGATAATGCGCCCGCGTAAGAATCAACCTGTTCATAGCCCGCGTCATGCCTACGTAACAAAGCCGCCGCTCTTCCTCGAGCTCCTCGGGATTGTTGAGCGTGCGCGAGTGCGGAAACAGGCCCTCCTCCATTCCAGCCAAAAACACCAGGGGAAACTCCAAGCCTTTGGCGGAATGCAACGTCATCAGCGTGACCCGCGCATTGGGATCGAACTGATCGGTATCCGAGGCGAGCGCCGCGTGATCGAGAAAATCGGCCAGTGTCTCGCCGCGCGCTTCGGCGTCGTGCGCGGCGTTGGCCAACTCCTTCAAGTTTTCAATGCGGCTGAAGGATTCGGGCGAACCCTCGGCTTCGAGCGCCTTGATATAACCGGTGCGATCGATGATGAAACGGATCAGCTCCGGCAGCGTCGCCGCGTCGCCCGGAGCGCGAAATCCCGGCACAGCCTTTTCTTCGTCCTTGGCAATCTCTTCCGCATCGGATTCAAAATCGGCATGGGGCTGCGATCGTTCCTTCCCCGGCTCGGCGGCTTCTTTGCGCATCTTCAGAAAAGGCCGCTTGGGCGCTTCCGCAAACGGCGAAAAATGCGCCGCGTCGAGCAGCGGAATCTGAGCTTCATTGGCGCCGAAGCCGACATCGGACGCTTCTTCCAGCGCTTCCGCAACGGACTGCTTCTCTTCCGCCGCAGGCGCCTCGGCGCCGAAGGCGAAATCCGTGTCGTCCTCGCCGGCCTCTGTTTCCGCCACATCGGCCGCGAGTTTGCCCGCGAAATCGGGATCCAGCATGGCCTGCGCATCCAAAATAAGCTGGCGAAACGATTCCACCGCCATCAGCGCGCGTGCGGGAAGCAGCTTGTTCTTAATTGCCGCGCCCGTCGCGTCCCAGGTCGAACAGCCGGTTTCCAGGGCCAGCCGCTCAATCGTCTCCAGCGTCGCTTTCCCAATGCCCCGCGCCGGCGTGTTGATGACCCTGGCGAGCGCCATGGAATCGTGCGGATTTTTCACCAGCCGCAAATACGCCAGCAGGTCTTTGATCTCCGCGCGCTCGTAAAAGCTGAATCCGCCGACCATGGTGTAGCCGATGCTGTAGCGGCGCAGCGCTTCTTCGATTAGCCGCGACTGCGAATTGGTGCGATAGAGCACGGCGCAGTGCGCGCCCCCACCCGCTCCGCGGTCTTCGGTTTCGGACAAGTCCTGCGCCCGCAAAAACTCCTGAACCATGTCGGCGATGAACAGCGCTTCGTTTTCGCCGTCTGGAGCCTCGTAGAAGCCGATGAGCGATCCGCCCTGCCGGTCCGTCCACAGTTTTTTGCCCTTGCGGCGAACGTTGTTCGCCACCACCGCGCCCGCCGCTTCCAGAATCACCTGCGTGGAGCGGTAATTCTGTTCCAGGCGCACGATGCGCGCGTTGGGAAAATCCTGCTCGAACTCCAGAATGTTGCGGATGTCGGCCCCGCGCCACGAATAGATGCTTTGGTCTTCGTCGCCGACCGCGCACACATTTTTATGTTCGCCGGCCAGCAGCTTCATCAGTTCGTATTGCGGCCGATTGGTGTCCTGATACTCGTCGACCAATAAGTACCGATAGCGCCGCTGGTAGCGCTCGCGCACCTCACCTGACGCTTTCAGCAGACGCACGGCTTCGAGCAGCAGGTCGTCGAAGTCCATGGCGTTGTTCTTCGCCAGTTCCGCCTGATAGGCCTGGTAGATGTGGGCAATCCGTTCGCTGTTCGGGTCCTTGGAGCCGAGGTAATACTCCTGCGGATCGACCATGTGATTCTTGGCCCACGAAATCCGGCCCAGCACCGTGCGCGGCGTGAGCTGCTTCGTGTCCAGTCCCATGCGCCGCATCACCTGCTTGACGATGCCCTGCTGATCGTCCTCGTCGAAGATGGCGAAGGTTCGCGTAAGCCCTTTGTCGCCTACCTTCAGCGCTTCGATGTCGCGCCGCAGGATGCGCACGCACAGCGAGTGAAATGTGGAAATGAGCGGCTTGGCCAGCGACGCGTGGCCGATCAGCCGCTCCACGCGCTCCGCCATTTCGCCCGCGGCCTTGTTGGTGAACGTGACGGCGAGGATCGCGTCCGGGGCCACGTTCTTCTCCCGAATCAGCCAGGCGATGCGGTGGGTGATCACGCGCGTTTTGCCTGACCCCGCCCCGGCCAGAATCAGCAGCGGGCCCTCGGTGAGCTCCACGGCGGCGCGTTGTTCAGGGTTTAAGTTGGCGAGGAGAGGGTGCAAGGCGTGGGTCCGGCAGGAAGAGTCCTCTCTCTAGTGTAAAACCACTCCGGACCCTTCACGCCGTCATCACCCTGAGCGGCAAATCGTCAATCCTAAAAAAGACGCTGGCCCGCTCCGCGTTTCTCCCCCGAAACGCGCGAGGTTGCGCCGCCACGGCGCGGTAGGATACCTAAAAGGAGAGACCGAGGTACAACCGGTGAAGGTTCTGATTACGGGTGGCGCAGGGTTTCTCGGCGCGCGGCTCGCGCGCACGCTCTTGAAGCGCGAGCGCTTAAGCGGCAAGCCTATCGATGAAGTCGCGCTCGCCGACCAGTTCGCCCCTCCCCGCGACCTGCTGGCCGACCCTCGCGTCCGCGCGTTAACGGGCGCGCTCATGGAGCAATCGGCCAAGCTGCGTGGCGAAATCTTCGACACGGTGTTTCATCTGGCCGCGGCGGTTTCCGCCGAGTGCGAAGCCGATTTCGATCTGGGCCTGCGGTCCAATCTCGATTCCACGCGCGCGCTGCTCGAGGCTGTGCGCGCCGCCGGCAACGCGCCCCGGTTCATTTTCTCCAGCTCCGCCGCCGTTTATGGTCCCGATCCCGCGTTTCCCCTGCCTGCGGTGATCCGCGCCGATACGCTGCCCACCCCGCAGTCATCGTACGGGATCCAAAAGTTCATCTGTGAGCAACTGGTAGCCGATTACACGCGCAAAGGCTTTATCGATGGGCGCAACGTGCGCTTGATGACGGTGGTGGTGCGTCCCGGCAGACCCAATGGCGCGGCGTCGGGATTTTTCTCCGGCATTGTGCGCGAACCTCTGAACGGCCAGGAAGCGATCTGCCCGGTGGCGGCGGAAACCCGGGTTGCGCTCGCCTCGCCGGCCCGCACCGTCGAGGGAATCATTGCCGTCGCCGAGGCCTCGCGCCAGGCGCTGGGTGGACGTGTGGCTTTAAATTTGCCCGCACTAACCGTGACGGTTCAAGAAATGCTCGACGCCCTCGAAGCGATCGGCGGGGCCAAAGCCCGGGCGCTGGTGCGCTTCGAGCCCGATCCCATGATTGCCCGCCTGGTCAGCGGATGGCCTGCGGTCTTTGACAACTCGCGCGCTCAGGCTCTCGGCCTCGAACCCGATCCCGATTTTCATTCGATTGTGCGCGCGTTCCTCGCCGAGCGCGCTGCCGGCCCGATTTTGCTTCACTGAAATCAATTTCACCCCAGGAGCAATCACATGCCTCGTTTCGCCGCCAACCTCACCATGATGTACCGCGAGCACAGTTTCCTCGACCGATTTGCCGCCGCGGCCCAGGACGGTTTCACCGCCGTCGAGTATCTCTTTCCCTATGAATATCCCGCCGAACAACTGGCCGGGCTGCTGCAGCACAACGGGCTGCGGCAGGTGCTCTTCAACGCCCCTCCCGGGAACTGGGACGCCGGCGACCGCGGTTGCACGGCCTTGCCGGGCCGCGAGCAGGAGTTCCGTGACGGGTTTCTGCGCGCCCTGGAGTACGCCCGGGTGCTGGAATGCCCGCGCATCCACGCCATGGCCGGCGTGGCGGCCGAGGGGGCCGACCGCGCCCGGATGCATGCGACCTATGTCAGCAATCTGGCTTGGGCGGCGGATCAGGCGCGGCCGGCGGGCGTCGACGTGCTCATCGAGCCCATCGCGCCGCGGAATATGCCTGGATTCTTTCTCAACCGGCAGGAGGAGGGCCATGCCGTAGTTGCCGAGACCGGCAAACCCAACCTGAAGGTGCTCATGGACTTATTCCATTGCCAGGTCGGCGAGGGCGATCTGGCCATGAAGATCCGCACCTATCTTGGAAAGCCGCATGAGAGCCGCGTGGGCCATATTCAGATCGCCGGCGCACCCGACCGCCATGAGCCCGATACGGGAGAGGTCAACTACGGCTACCTCTTCGATCTGCTGGACGAAGTCGGCTACCAGGGCTGGATCGGCTGCGAGTACATCCCCAAGGCCGGCACGTCTGAAGGCCTGGTTTGGCTCAAGGAACGGCAACCTGTAATGCACCTGTGATGCCCCTGGGATGTATTGACCGGCGGTGTACGGATGGATCGCTTGGTGCGCAGGAAAGCGGGCGCGGCTTGTATTCGAAGTCACGCCCGGGTGCGCAGCTTGGAGGGTCTTCACCGCGATTTTTCGCGGCTTGGTCCGTGACCGCGTGAATTTGCGCCTCCGTCGCGGGCGACGTGGCCCCATTTTGGGGTTCAGCCCGCGCAATCCGCCCGCGGGGAGCCAGGATTAAGCCGCTGGGTCTTCCTCGACCGCAATGGCGGAACGGCGTGAGTTACCAGCGAAAACCTAAGGAGATGGGAAGCAGCTTCGTGTCCGCACCAATGGTTGTCGCGCTCAGGCCATTCGGAGTGGCGCCGACGACGGCCGGAGTCAACACCTCCACATAGCGGGCCTCAACAAACACCCGCGTGCGGCTTTCGCCGTACATGCCGCCGAAACGATGCTCATAGCCGCCGCCAATGTTCCATCCGCCCTGGTTCGACGAGAAGTGGCCAACGGTCACGTTCGCTACGCCGATGCCGCAAAAGTAGTAGCATTCCTCTTCCTCTTCCGGATCGGTGAAGCTCGTCACCTTGCGGTAGAAACCGCCGCCGCCGGTGACATAGAGATCGTTGCTGGCCTTGGGGAAGGCATCGAGGACCGGGTCAACGGTGAACGACCAGATATGATCGTGGCCACCTTGCGCGCCGGCCTCGGCGATAATCGCGCCGGGCAGTTTATCGTCCATGAACTGATATTCGATGAGCGCGGCAAGGTGCTGGTTGATGTTAAAGCCACTCCCGAAGGTGAATTGGCCGCCCCAGGTCACGGAGTTAATGTCCGCCCCAGACGAGTTAAATGGATTAGGAGCGTTCTTGTCTCCGACCGGGGCGTTGAAGCCGCCGCTGGCTTCGATCGTAAACCTGCTCTTCAGATCCCAGCCGGAATAGGTCTGGGTCTGACCCTCCTGGCCCCCGGCGGAGGCTGGCGCAGCTGCGGAGGGCAATGCTGCGGAGCCGCCGGGCATGGCCACCTCGGCAAGCTGGAGCGAACTGGATTCTCCAGTAGACGGCCCGGCTACATCGGATGAATTCGTAGAAGCGGCGGATTGCGCGAAAGCCAATGGGACCATGAAAACGGCTGCGCACCCAAGGATACAAAGACAGCCTGTCAACGACATCCAACGAGGGAGGGACATATTAGGAACCTCAGGGATCGAAGTAGGTTAGTGCCTAGGGGAAACCCCCTGAATTAGACACCGGATTGCCCATGCAGGTTGCGTTCTGACGAAAATTTGAGGCGAGAAGAGCGGTCCCTGGGGCGTATCTGCCGCAGGTTGATGAACTTCGAGCGGCAAACTTGCAGCGCGAACCCGGGCTCCCCGCCGGGAACACTTGAGTGAATGAAGGCCGAAGGCAACCCAGACCGCTTTAGCTCCGCTAAGACCATAGACTCTGCTAGCCCCGCTACCCCTGAATGTCGAATTGCTCCGGGTGCAGCGTGGGATCGCTCTTCACCAGCACATTCCTGCCCACCAGCTCCTCGAAATCCGTCAGCCACCGCCCGCCGTTCGATTTGAGCACTTTCACCACTTCAGGATTCACGCGCACCATCACCTCGGAGGTATCCAAGTGCCGCCGCATTTTGCGCAGCTCAATGTACATCTCGTTGCACACCGTGGTGGGGCTTTTCACCATGCCGGTCGCCTGGCAGGTCGGGCAGGGGACGCTTAACGTGCGCTCCAGCGACTGCTTGACGCGTTTGCGCGTGATCGCCACCAGGCCGAAATCGTTGAACTGCAGCACCTTGGTCGGAGCGCGGTCGCTCTTCAAGGCCTCCTCGAGCGCGGCCATCACCTTGAACCGGTTCTTGCGCTCGTCCATGTCGATGAAGTCAATCACGATGATCCCGCCCAGATCGCGCAACCGGATCTGGCGGACGATCTCCGGCACTGCGTCGAGGTTGGTTTTGAGAATCGTGTCTTCGAGCCGCGCCGACTTGCCCACGTACTTGCCGGTGTTGATGTCGATGGCCACCAGCGCTTCGGTTTGATTGATGACAATGGACCCCCCGGACTTAAGCCACACCTTCGAACGCAGCGCCTTCGAAATCTCATCCTGAATGCCGAAATGCTCGAAGAGCGGAGTGTCCTTGGTGTAAAGCTTGGCGCGCCGCACCAGCGAGGGCGAAAAGCGGTTGAGGAAGCGGACGATGCGCTCGTAGTCGGCTTCCGAATCCACCCATATATTCGAGAAGTTGGCGCTCACCTGGTCGCGCAGGATGCGTTCGATGAGCGAGAGATCGTGATAGATGAGCGCCGGCGACTTAGAGTCCTCGGCGCGCTGTTTGATATCGTTCCAGAGATTCATGAGGAAGCGCAGATCGGCCCGCAGCTCTTCCTCGGAAGCGCCCTCAGCCGCGGTCCTCACAATGAAGCCGCCGGAGGCCTCGCCCCGCTCATGGGTGAGAATCCGCTTCAGCCGATGGCGCTCCTCGTCGGAGGCGATTTTGCGGCTTACGCCCACATGGTTCACGGTGGGCATGAAGACGAGGAAACGGCCGGGCAGGGCAATGTGGCTGGTGATGCGCGCGCCCTTCTTGGCAATGGGCTCTTTGGCGATCTGCACCAGAATCTCCTGGCCAGGCTTCAAAAGCTCCGAAATGACTGGCAAATCGGAGGTCTGCATGGATCGGCGCCCAGGGCCGCGGCGGAGGTCCGGTCCTTGCGCCCCGCGGCCGCGATGGCCACGTCCGACTCGGTCGCGGCGCGGATGTGTCCCTTCGCGCGGCGGAGCGGGCTGCGCTTCCGCGGCACGTTCCTCCGCTTCTTCCTCGATGTCGAACGCCTCGTCCGCTTCCTCGCCGCCCTTCTGACCCAGTTCCATCTGGATCCGGTGGTCGAGATGAGCTTCCTGCAGCAACTCGCCTAAATCTCCAGAGCGAATCTGCGCGGGAAGCGTTTCTTCCTCGTACTCATCCAGATCGTGCTCCTCGGGTCTGCGGTGGCGGAGGTGCGGATCGACTTCCTCGCCTTCAATCACTTCCTCCTCGACCAGACCCACGCCGGGAGCATACGCGGAAGGGGCGGTCTCCGTTGCCGCCGGGGCCGGCTTCTGAGCCTCGGGTTCCGCATCTTGTCGCTTTTTGCCCCCCATTCCAAAAAGCCGAAAGCCCATGGGGCGGGACGAATCCACCCGGTGGGATGCGGAAGCGCCAGTCTGAGGCTCTGGCGAGGCTTCATCGGCCGCGCCAGCTTCCCCCGTTGGAACGGCTTCGGGCAATGCATCGTCTGCAGTCTCTTCTCCCACTTTCCCACCCGGAAGACCTTCCTCCCCCAACGCCGGAAAAAGCGGCGCCTCTTCGGGCGGGCTCTCGTGGAAACCGGCGACCGGTTCACGCGGCGACGCGGTCGCGATTTCATCGAGCGCCGGCGGCCTGGACTCTTCTTTTTCCTCGAAGATTTCTTCCTCTTCTCCTTCCGCCTCCAGGGCAACCCCCATATTGCCGGCAAGCCCAATTTCACCACTGGCCTGAGGAGTCTCTCTCTTTTCCGGTTCCGGCTTTGCATCTTTTGGTTCCGGCCTCGGCTCGGCTTGTGTTTCGGGAGTTCTCTCGGCAAGCGGTTCGGCCTGGCGGGACCGGTGGCGCGAAAGCGACTCGCCGGGCAACAGCCCGCTTCCATCCCACGCGAGAGGAGCTTCGATAAGCGTGGAGGGCTTTGGAGTGGAAACCTCGCGCGCCGGCGCGTCCGTCAATGTCGGCGGTTCGGGGGCAGGCGCGCCGCCATATTTCGAAAGCGACTCGCCGGGTAAAACAAAAGGCGTCGGAACGGAAGCGCGTGCGACTGGAGCGCGAACCGGCGCCGGTTCGCGCGCCTCCGCAAAATGGGCCGCCCCGGCCGGCCCTCCAGCCGCGGTTCCCGCCGATGCGTGAATTTGCGAAGCCGTATCGGGCTCGGGCGCTGCTTCGGCGGCCATGGCCTCGGTCAGCCCGAAACCCGTCGGGCTTTGCTCCCCCACTGCCGGCCCGCGTCCCCGCCGATGCCGCCGTCCCCGCCAGCGCCGCCCTCCCGCCGGACTGGACGCTTCCTGGCTGGATTGCTGAGGGGTAGAGAGCTCACGGGCAGCCGAAGCGGCTTCGCCTGCTTCAGGCGCGGCGCCGGGCACCCACCGCCGCTCCTGTTCCGCTTGCTCCTCAAGCACCCCTATTTCCCGGATTTCGGGTCTTTGGAACGTTTGTTGGGCTGCCGGGGTGGGCTCTTCGCGCCGCACGCCATTCGCGCGCCGGATTTCGCGGCTCACCTGGCCGGCCCCACTTGCTGTCGCCTTCTCCAGTTCCTCGCTGTCTTCCAGGTCCTCGAGTTCGATGAAGTCGGTTACGTAGAGAAACGCATCGCGTTCCAGGCCAAGATCGACAAATGCCGATTGCATGCCCGGAAGGACCCGGGTCACCCGGCCCTTGTAAATCGACCCCGCCAGGGTGTACTCGTTTTCGCGTTCGTAATAAATTTCCGCGAGTTGATCGTCTTCCAGAATCGCAAGCCGCGTCTCACGCGGCGTGCTGGAGATACAAATTTCCTTTGCCATCGTGCCTTTCCGTCCGGCAGCCGATAGCTGCCGGCGCCCGCGGCGAGGTTGGAGAGAGGCGCGCAGAACCAGGAGAGGAGGGTATGGGCAGACGACCTTTGAGTCGCTGACGTAGCGGCGCTTGAGTGCGGAGGCACGTTAACCTGAACGGCGATCTACGGCGGATTTCCGGAAGAGCAGGCGACTTGGCCGGGGCTCTACCGCAATCTGAGTCGAGAGAGCGGGCGGCCATATCTGCGAGCGGCTTCATCAGCGGCTTATCCTCACCGCTCCGGGAGGCGTGCGATGGAAACCACCGGGGGCCTCCAGGCTCCCGCCGCCAACTCCTGGTCGGCGACGTGGCGCGGCCTTCCTGTCTCCGCGTGCTCATGAACCCAATCCTGCCTGGCGCGCGGTCCCTCGGACCTGGCCGGCAAATACTTCATTCAAAAACTTCTTCTCTTGCCGGCCCCATCGATTTGACTCGAGCCAGAATCGTTCCGGGCCGCGCATGAGTTCGAACTTGCCACCCCGCGTCCCCGCCTTCCGGGAACGCTCAGTTCACGAACCGGCGCATGCGGACATTCATCGCCACGCCCAGCGCCAGGAACGTAAACAACACCGAAGAACCCCCGTAGCTCATCAAGGGCAAAGGGATTCCGGTAACCGGCATAAAGCCGATGACCATGCCCACGTTGACCACAATCTGAAAGGTCAATACCGCAACGACTCCCATAATAATGAGGGAGCCGGGAAGGTCAGCGGCAGTTTGAGCGTTTTGAATCAAACGCATCAATATGAAAAAGTATAGCAGTAGGACGGAGATCGCGCCCACAAAGCCGTGCTCCTCGCTGAAGGCGGCGAAGATGAAGTCCGTATATGGGATAGGCAGGAAATATCCCTGCGTCTGGCTTCCCTTTTCGGCGCCCTTGCCCCAAATGCCGCCGGAACCCACGGCAATCAGCGACTGGCGAATCTGGTAGCCGCTGCCCCGGGGGTCGACATCCGGATTAATAAAGCTCGTCAGCCGGGCCTTTTGGTAGGGTTTCAGAATCTTGCCGCTCGACCACGCGCCCACGATCAGCGAGGTTCCGCAAAAAAGCAGGATCGCCGCCTGACGGAAACTGATGCCGCCAAGGAAGAGGCCGGCAACGAGGATCGGCGAATACGTAAGGGTGGTCCCCAGGTCTGGCTGGACCAGCACCAGAAGCATAGGAACGCCAACCAGGGCAAAAGCCTTGAAAATCTCCCTCCATGTAAGGTTGCGCCCACCCAGGTTGGCGAAATAGCGGGCGACCACCAGCACCAACACCAGCTTGACCCACTCCGACGGCTGGAATTCGAATGGCCCGAGGGCGATCCACCGGCGCGCGCCCATCACTTTGCGCCCTACCACCCTGACCGCGACCAGGGAAACCACAAACACGGCATAGGCCCAGGGAGCCCAGTCGAGAAGGCGGTGGTAATCGATCTTCGCCAGCACAAACATCCCCGCCAAGCCGGCCGCAATCCACAGCATTTGCTTGGTTTCAAAGCTGGCAAAGCGGGTATGCATGGTGGTCGAGTAGACCTCGGCCAGCGAGATGGCGCAGAGCACCAGGACAGCCAGAAGCAGCAGCCAATCGAAATCGCGAAAACTCAGGAATCGGCGCATGGGCTCAAGGTCTCGTCCCCGCGAGCTTAGGAAGCGCCGCGCTCAATTCCTCTGGCAAAGCGTCAGGGATCGCGCCGGCGGCTTGCGCGCCCGTCACTGGTAGGGGCGACCTTGCGGCTGGGGAGTTCCTGGAGTTTTGGGCCACTAGATCGGCTTTATCCGCATCGGGTTCGACGAAGAAGTGGCCGCCCTGCATGTGCGCCATCGCGCCCGCGCCTTTTCCGGCCGAAGGCGGCACGCCCCACACCGCGCCCACTTCCACCGGGGCCTGGGCCGCCGCGGGAGGCAGGTTATGCGCCAGGCGGCGCTGTTTATCAACGTACGCGGCCACGATCCGCGAGGCGATGCGCGCCGAGTAGTAGCTGAATTCCCCATGCTGCCACAGCACGGCCACCACCAGTTCCGGGTTGCGCCGCGGCGTAACCCCCACAAACCACACATTCGGCTCAGTGTCCCTGCTGTGCGCCATGTGACTTAACGCGGCGTCGCTGATCACTTCAGCGGTTCCGGTTTTGCCCGCGAAATCGATTCCGTTCAGATGCGCGGAGCCAGCGGTGTGGAATGCGCCCGGCTCGGTCACCTGCGCCATGCCGTCGGTGATGATCATCCAGGTCTGCGGGTCGATGGGCACATACCCGTCGCCCGAACCGGGATACGTGTCGAGCAGCGCCTTGCGGAACTCGGGGCTCAGCTCGCTGGGAAACACCGCGTGCGGCCGCACCAGGTGGCCGTCGGAAGCAACGCCGCTGATGTACCGCGCCAATTGGATGGGCGTGACCTCAATCGCCCCCTGTCCGATGCCCACGGAAATGGTCTCGCCGGCGTACCACTTGTGATGGAAATTCTTCAACACCCATTCGGCCGAGGGCATCAGGCCCGGTTCCTCATCGGGCAGGTCGACGCCCGTCTTCTCTCCAAAGCCGAATTCCTTGGCGTATTTGTCGATGCGATCAATGCCCAGCCGGTCAGCCAGGTTGTAAAAGAAAGTGTCGCAGGAGTCGGGAATCGCGTTGTAAATGTCCACGGCGCCGTGATGGCGGTCGCAGTGGTAAAAGTGCCCGTAAAAATCGGCCCCGCCATTGCACACAACATGCAGGTTCTGCGCGATTCCTTCTGTTAACCCCGCCACCGACATCAGAACCTTGAACGTCGAACCCGGCGCCAGTTGGGCCTGGATGGCCTTGTTCATAAGCGGGTGCTCGGGGTCGGTCAGTAGCTTATTCCAGTCGGCGCGGTCGATTTTGACCGCGAATTTGTTGGGATCGTAACTGGGGTGCGAAACCATGGCCAGAATCTCGCCATTGCGCGGATCCATGGCCACCACGGCGCCCTCGCGATCCCCCAGCGCCAGCTCGGCGGCGCGCTGCAGGTCGTTATCGATGGTCAAGCGCAGATCGTGCCCGGGAATGGCGTTCTGAGTGCCGAAATAACCCACCTCGCGGCCGTGGCTGTCCACAATCACATCGCGCGAACCGTCCTGGCCGCGCAAAATCTCGTCGTAGGTCTCTTCTACGCCGGCCTTGCCCACCACGTCGCCGGGCTCGTCGGCGGCAAAGCGGGGGTCGTTCAAATCGTCTTCGCTCACTTCGCCGACATACCCGATCAGGTGGGCGGCAAACCCATCGGGCGGATAAAGACGCCGCTCCACGCCGATCGTCTCCAGCTCCGGAAGCTCATTGCGGTGCGCGGCGATGAACGCCTGTTCGTCGGGCGTGATGTCCTGCTTGATGGGGATGGGCTGATAGCCGGGCAAGCCGCGGTAATGGCGGAGCGTGGAGCGCAGCTGGTCCAAATCGAGGTTCAGGCCGCGCGCAATCAGCGGCAAATCGGCGTCCACAGCATGGCTCTGCTCGCGGACCAGAAAACAGGAAACCGAAGGATAATTGTCCACCAGCAGGCGCCCGTAGCGGTCGAAGAGTTTTCCCCGCGGCGCGAGGATGGGCACCTGGCGGATGCGGTTTTGCTGCGCCAGTTGCCGATATTCGGCCGCACCCAGCACCTGCAGCCGCCACAATCCGCAGGCCAGCGCCAGCAACATGCAAAGAATGCCGTACTGCACCACTGTCAGCTTGAACGTGGAGAGCTTTTCGCCGCGATTGCTGCCTTCGCCTTCGTACATCCGGGTTCGCTTCTAGAATACTGCGATTTGGTTGTTTTTGGATGGACGCACAACAACCCCAAGTTGCTCTTTCAATAACCCTGGCCGATTTCCACCTCAGTTTTTGCATCGCATAAGCCAATCGAGAACAGGGGATTTGCCGGGCGGCGAGGAATCAACTGCTGCTCTGCGGGAAACTGAATGGCTGCCGGTGGAATTCGATTGTGAAGCGCATCCGAACCGGGCCATAATGTGGCAATTCATTTGCAGAGGTGGAACATGCCGTTGCCCCGGATGATCGCGAATTCCGGCCCGCGCGAACAGACCATTGCCGATCAGCAGCAACGTTCTGACCTGGCCCAGGCAGAGAACCATGGCGTCGGGAGAAACAGGGCAGTCGCCAAAGTGTTTTGCTTTATTAGCGTGATGCGGGCGGCGTCTTGCCTTCCGGAGGGGTTGAGGGCCAGCATGACCCATCCCGATACGGCGGTGCCGCAGGACTTTCAGGCCACGGGCGGCAACCAGGCCGCGCATGTGCTGCCGGGGTGTTTATCGCTGAAAGACGGAACCAAGTCAGGGAAGCGTAAGGCGATCTGGGAGTACGCGCCGACACCCGAACTGCGGAAGGAGATCCTCAGCCTGTTTGAGGCGACGCACGACCTGCCGGCATCCTTCAACAAAGCCGATACCGCAGCCGAGATTCGCCGCGTGCTGGGCGCGCCGGGGCTGAAGCAGGTCTTCGAAACTTGTTGTCAATACCTTTTGGAAGCATCGCCTCCGCGGTTGAAGTCGGGCGAGCGGATCGTGATGGTGGACCGGCCGCTGGTTCTGAACGCCTATCGCTTGTGGGTGCGGGGCAGCATCGACGCTTATCAGTTTGCGGCCACCGGCAAGACGAAAAGGATTCGCACGCATCGCCCGGCCGATGTGCGGGACGGTCCGCGCATAGGCGCGCGCGGGCCGGAGTGGACGGAACACGACCTGATCGCCCGCCAAAGGGATTTTGGCCGGACGGTGCACGGCGCATCCGGTACGGTCGGGGAGTTCATGAACCAGGAAAGCTACCTGCGGGCCTATGAACGGGCGACAACCGATGCGTTTCCACTGGGTGAGTTCGCGATCAAGGAGATCGAACTGCCTTTCGAGAGAAAGCTGCCGGGGGGCGTCACGCAGGGCTATTTCTAGCCGCAGCGCGCGGACGGGGAGGAATCCGCCTCAGTCCCTCAATTGCAACCGGTCGAGCAGCGGAAACAGAAGCAGCACGATCACCGAGTTGCCGATGGCCTTGAAGATCTCCCCCAGCCAGTTCCATTGGAATTCGAGGCCGAGCAGAAACCGGGAAACGAAAAGATAGATGGCCCCGCTGACGAGCGACAGCAGAAACGTCAGCGCCACGCGGATAGTGTGATTTTCAACATCGATGCGCACGCCCACGGATGCGGCCAGATACCCGGCGATCGATTTGGCGATGCCGTTCAATCCGATGGCGAGATGCGAAAGCGCATCCTCGAACAAGCCGAGGGCTGCGCCCATCAAGGTGCCTTGAATGGGGCTGCGGCGCCCGAGCGCGAAGTAGATGGTCACCACCAGCGGCAGGTCGAAATAGGCGTATTGGCCGAAAACCCTGGGCAGCCACGCTTGCGCCACCAGCGCGGCCAGTGGAACCAGAATGTAAACCAGCAGCGGATAGCGGTGAATTTCGATATCGCGGCGAAAGCTCGCGCCGATGAAGGACATGCTTATGGATTCCTCCCCGGCGCGGTCTGCCCGGCGGGCGGGGCTTGTGCGGTCGAAGCGGGGCGCCCCGACGGCGGGACAGTCGCATGCGCATTCCGAGCGGCGTTCTCGGCGCGAGGCGGAGTTCCAGGAGGGGCAATTGTCTTACCTGCCGCCGCCGGCGCCGGGCTCGCCGCCCCGTCGTCCGATACGCCGGCAACCACTTTGTCTCCGGGAATGGGTGAAAACTCGTCGGGGTGCACCGGTGATTGCGGCTGCGGCGAAATCGGATTGGGCGGAGAACTGTCGTTAATCGGTTGCTGGTCGGGCGGAAGATTGGGCACAGTCAGCCCCGGCAGCCGCTCGGCCGTAATTTGCGCCGCCTTCTGCTGCGCCTGGATTTGCTGCTCGATCGCCGCCGCCTGCGCCCCATCCAGGGTCTCGCTCGTCGCCATGTCCTGCTTCTCCTGCGCAGAGAAGCGCGGCTGCATCGACGTGATCACCAGCACCTCGTCCAGCCGGTCCAGATTCGCCGACGATTTCACCATCACGTCGATATAGGCGGGGTTGTCGGAATCCGAAGCCACTTTCGAGACCACCCCCACCGGCAACCCGCGGGGAAACACCAGATCGCCCCCGGCGGTCACCACCTTTTCCCCCGGCTTGATCCGCTCGTCGGAAAGCACGCCCACCACTTCCAATTGGCCGGAGACGTTGCCCTTGAGGATGCCGCGGATGCGCGTCGTTTCCAGCAGCACCCCGGCGCCGCTGGTTTGGTCGTTGATCGCCAGCACCTGGGCATTGTGCGGAAACACATCGCGCACCTTGCCCACAATGCCGTCGGCGGTCACCACGGCCATGTCCCGGGCGAGCCCGCTGTCCGAGCCTTTGTCAATATAGAAAACCCGCGACTGATCGCTGCCGCTGGTGCCGAAGACCTGCGCCGCTACGGTCGCGTAAATATAGCGTTGTTGGAAGCCGAGCAGCGCCTGTAACCGCTGGCCCTGGCGCGCGTCCTCGAGCAGCGCCGCCTGCTCCAGACGCAGTCGTCCGATGGTCTGCTCCAGCTCGAGGTTCTGTTGCCGCACGTGACGGAGATCCAGGTATCCGGTCCAGAGATTGTCGGCGCCCGACTTCACGCCGTGAATGAGCCGTTCGGGGGGCGAAACCATCGATTCCGCCCAGAACCGGATCAACCGCACTCCGGCGCTGTCGCTGGGATCCAGGCTGTTGCGCCCCGCTCTTGAGTGGCGCACCTGCACGCCCAGCCCGATCAGTTGCGCGGCCAGGATGGTCAGCAGCACCAGGTGATTTCGATAGCGGACGAGAAACGATTCCATATTCAAAAACAGGGACTAAGGGACTGGGGGACTCAGGGACTAGGAAATTTCATCGCTTCCAAACTACTGCTGCCCAAGCGCCAAGCGCGCTGATTACAGACGCTGCGGCAGAGATCAATGCAATCGCATCAAAGAGTCGATTTCGGTTTCTTTGTTCTGCTTCGATGACCCTACGCTGCAACTCATGATCAGGAGCCCGCGGTGTTCGGCCAGAGACGCTTTGTGAGCGGGGTTCGCCAGTAATGTCGATACCGAGTTGACGCGCACGTTTTTCGAGCATCTCGCCTTCCAAGAGCCTGGCCATGTCGAAACCGCCTAGCGCTTCCCTTTGTCCCTAGCCCCTTAGTCCCTCAGTCCCTAGTCCCTACGTCCCTAGTCCCTACGTCCCTAGTCCCTACGTCCCTAGTCCCTAGTCCCTGCCTCAATCGATCTTGATCTTGCGCAGCAGCCGGAAATCCGAAAGCATTTTCCCCGTCCCCAGCACCACCGAAGCCAGCGGGTCGTCGGCCACGGAAACCGGCAAGCCGGTCTCTTCGCGAATGCGCTTGTCGAGGTTCTTGATGAGCGCGCCCCCGCCCGTCAACACGATGCCGCGATCGGAAATATCCGCCGACAACTCCGGCGGCGTGCGCTCCAGCGCCACGCGAATCGCATTCATGATGACCGCAATGCACTCGCCCAGCGACTCGCGAATTTCGCTGTCCTCAATCGTGATGGTCTTGGGCACGCCTTCGATCAGGTTGCGGCCCTTGATTTCCATGGTCAACGGCCTATCCAGCGGGAACGCCGACCCGATCTCGATCTTGATCTGCTCCGCGGTGCGCTCCCCGATTAGCAGGTTGTACTTGCGTTTCAAATAATTGGTGATGGCCTCGTCCATCTGGTTGCCGGCCATGCGCACCGAGCGCGAGTAGACGATGCCGCTCAGCGAAATCACCGCAATGTCCGTGGTCCCGCCGCCGATATCCACCACCATGTTGCCCGAGGGCTCGGTAATCGGCAGCCCCGCCCCGATGGCCGCCACCATCGCCTGCTCCACCAGGTACACTTCGCTGGCCTTGGCGCGATACGCCGAGTCTTCCACCGCGCGCTTTTCCACCTGCGTAATCTCGCTCGGCACGCCGATCACAATCCGCGGGTGCACCAGCATCTTGCGGTTGTGCGCCTTCTGGATAAAGTAGTTCAGCATTTTTTCCGTGACTTTGAAGTCCGCGATCACGCCATCCTTCATGGGCTTGATGGCCACGATGTTGCCGGGGGTGCGCCCCAGCATTTCCTTGGCCTCTTTGCCCACCGCCTCGACTTCACCGGTGTTCTTATTGATGGCCACGATGGAAGGCTCGTTCACCACGATGCCTTTGCCTGCCGCATACACCAGCGTGTTGGCGGTGCCCAGATCGATGGCCAGATCGCTCGAAAACATGCTAAAGAGCGAGCGCAGGCCGTGCGATCGCGAAGAGCGCGACGTGTATCCGTTCAAAGACATTGGAAATTCAAGTTTACCTCAAAGGATTATTGTACGGCCAGAACAGTTCGGCCGCACGGCTCCGCCGGCCCATGGCCACTCCTCGATCGCCCGGATCGGAACTGCCTTGTACCGGCTCGGGAAACGAGGCGTCGGAACTGCGCCCCGGAATCGGGCCGCGGTTAAACTCGCGTATCCTATGGGGTGCATTTCGGGCGGAATATCGCATGCGGAAATGGATCATTCATGGCAGGACGCGCCTGCCGCTTCTCCAAAGAAAGTTCGTCACGCCCTCGTTCCCTTCTTCCCTGTTCCCTGATCCCTGCATTTCGAGGTTTCCATGTCCCATCCCACCTACCACAATCTGATTGGCGGCCAATGGCTTCCGGCCGCGAGCGGCAAAACCATCCTCAACCTCAACCCCGCCGATCATGCCGATGTAGTGGGCGAATTTCCCTCTTCGCACGCAGAAGATGTCGATCGCGCCGTGACCGCGGCCAAGCAGGCTTTCGCTCGATGGCGCCTTGTCCCCGCGCCCAAACGCGCGGAAATTCTGCTGCGAGCTCGTAACATCCTGGTCGAAAACAAAGAAAAATATGCTCGCGCCATGACCCGCGAGATGGGCAAGGTGTTGGCCGAGACGCGCGGCGACGTGCAGGAGGCCATCGATGAAGCCTTCTATGTGGCCGGCGAGGGCCGCAGGCTGTTCGGCGTCACCACTCCCTCCGAGCTGCCCGACAAGTTCTGCATGAGCATGCGCATGCCGGTGGGCGTGGTCGGCCTCATCACGCCGTGGAATTTTCCCATGGCCATTCCCAGTTGGAAGCTCTTTCCCGCGCTCGTCGCCGGCAATGCGTGTGTCATCAAGCCGGCCACCGACACGCCGCTCTCGACTTACCACCTGGTGCAGGCGCTCGTCGAGGCCGGCTTGCCGCCCGGCGTGGTCAACATCGTCTGCGGAAGCGGCTCAACGGCGGGCGCGGCGCTCCTCGAACACCCCGATGTCCGCGCCATCAGCTTTACCGGGTCGAGCGCCGTCGGCTCCCTTGTGGGTCAGCGCGCCGCGGCCACCTTCAAGCAGGTTTCGCTCGAAATGGGCGGCAAAAACGCCATGATCGTGATGCACGACGCCAACCTCGACCTCGCCCTCGATGGCGCGCTCTGGGGCGCCTTCGGCACCACCGGCCAGCGCTGCACGGCCACCAGCCGCATTTTGCTCGAGCGCGGCGTCGCGGCCGCATTCACCGGAAAATTCGTCGCTCGCGCCAAGAAACTCAAGATTGGCAACGGTCTCGACGAATCCGTCGAAGTCGGCCCGCAGGTCAACGCCGCGCAGGTTGAAACTTCTCAACGCTACGTCGAAATCGCCAGGAATGAAGGCGCGGAGCTTTTGTGCGGCGGCTGCCCGCTCGCGGAGGGCCCCTACGCGCAGGGCACATTCTTCGCGCCCACGGTGTTCGCCCAAGTCAAACCGTCCATGCGCATCGCCCGCGAAGAAGTCTTCGGTCCGGTGGTCGCGCTCCTCACGTTTGACACATTTGAAGAAGCCGTCGCTATCGCCAACTCGGTCGACTACGGCCTTTCGACGGCGATTTACACCAGGAACGTGAATCGCGCCTTCGCGGCGATGCGCGATTTAGAAGCCGGCGTCACGTATATCAACGCCCCCACCATCGGCGCCGAAGTCCACTTGCCCTTCGGCGGCGTCAAGCACACCGGCAATGGCCACCGCGAAGGCTTGGGCGCACTCGATTTCTTCACTACCTGGAAGGCCGTGTACGTGGATTACTCGGATAAGCTCCAGCGCGCGCAAATCGACAACGCGGAGTAGGTCAGGCAGCTCCTTCGCATGTAAGAAATTTAAGCAACGCATCGCGCGCGGGTCCGATTTTTCGGGACGCAAATGCGATGCGGAATTGCGCGGCGTTCGATGCTTCATTGGTCCCATTCACAAACTTTCCATCTAACGCAGTATTCGCCGCTCCCATCTCGCGATATGCCTCTAGGAGGGGCTTTCTAATCGGCTCTTTTAAGAGGGCAACCGACCCTTCGTGAATAGCACGAAGAAACTGCCTTTCCTGAAATTTGCACCCCTGCCGGTTGAAGCCTCCCTCTTCAGCCACCGTGGCGTTGAATTCGAGTTCGTCTATTAACGCCTGCAGCGGTCCAACGTCTGCCTTTCGAATTGCGCCGACTAAAATCTCCGGGTGCTTCGAGCAAATTCGCAACCATTCTTGCTTATGGAGGCGCAATTCCTCAGGCAGAAATTTCCTTCCGCGCGGATGCTTTGGGTTGTAACTGTGGATTTCAGCGTGGCACTCAAAGCAAACGGGAATCGCATTTTCAATTTCGTCCTTCCCGCCTTCATCGGTCGGGACAATATGGTCCGTCTCGATTTTCACCCCGCAGAAGCGATGGCAAATGCAGCAGCGCCTGTGACATTGACTGAGCAGAGTGGAGACTTGATCGCGCTGGAATGGCATCTAACGGCTCCAGTTGAAGCAGTTTGATATTTCATTAGTGGGGTAGCTCCCTTAGTACAGTAACCACTACTGGTTGTGCTTTCCGGTGGGCGAGTTTGCTCGCGATGGCCGGTAGCGGGATGGTTTTGTGACCAGGGCGTTCTCCAGCAGCCGGTAGAACAGCATTCCCGGGCGGCGCGCCTTTCTACGATTGAAGCGGAACGCGAACTCATCGAGATACGAGTCCAGATGGGCGGCAGTCACCGACCCCTGATGCGTGCCTAGCAGCCATCGCTTCAGCAATCCCGCCACAATATGGACGCCCGGCA
>JASHOC010000187.1 GCA_030041305.1 Acidobacteriaceae bacterium | reverse complement strand
GTCGGGAAGCCAATCATGCAGCGACGGGGGGAACAGCAGAGACTGGTTGACCTCATCAGGAAGAAAGCTCTTGCCCATAGAGGCATCGTAAAACCAACTACCTCGCGCCAAAATTAAATCAACTGCGGAGGGAATCTATTCCCGACACACTCCTAGACGACCGTGAACGCCTGGGTGCCTGGGTGCCCCGGGTCCCGCTTTTGGGACCCGGGAAAGTAGAGGCTTCGATTTTCCAATCACTCGGTACGCGGGGAGATCGCCCTCCAAAACCCCCTTCATCACGCCGCAACCGGGGCCCGCCGCCAGTCGCGCAATCCCAGCACGGCGAGCGCCACCAGGCCCGCATAGAGCAGCGCCGTTGCCGCCAGGTGTTTGTAGACGTATTCGCCAATATAGACGGTGTCCACCACGATCCATAGCCACCAGTTGGCCGTGTGCTTGCGCGCCTGCCACCAGCTCGCCACCAGGCTGTAGCTGGCCAGCGCGGCATCGAGATGGGGCAGCGCCGCGCCCACGCGCACCATCAGCCAGCCCAGCAGCCATGCGCCTGCCGCCCCCGCGCCCAGCCCCCCAACCCACGCGCGCCCCCGCAGCGGAACCACGCGGACGTCCCCCTCCTCCACCACCCCGCGCCACCAGTGCCACCAGCCGTACAGCGTGAAGGCGACAAAGAAAACCTGCAGCAGCGCATCGGAAAAGAGCCGGGTCTGGTAGAAGACCACCAGGTAAAGGAAATCCGCCAGAAGCACCACCGGCCAGCAAATCAGCAGTCGTTTGGTGGTGAGCCAGATTCCGAGCACGGTGGCCGCCATTCCCGCCATCTCCAGCCCGTGCGCGCCAAGATAGGCGCCCGCCAACTCCCAGCTCATCGCGCCGTCCTTACCCGGCTCTCCGCCCACGCGCGCAGTGCGTCCAGCAGCCGGCGTCCGGGGCCCAGGAACCATCGTGCATGGCCCACCAGCCAGCCGTCGTACGCCATGGCCGCGCTCTCTTCCGCGTGCAGCACGCCGAGAAAATAATCGGCCTCTGCAAGCGCGAACTCGGCATGGCAAAGCGCCGTCATGGGCGCCAGCGCCGCGGCTTCCTCGTCTGCAAGCGGCCGCGCCGATTCGTAGCCTTCGAGCAGCGCTTGCAAATGATCGAAATGGATGGCCACTGCCTCGGGCCGCGACGGGTTCTCGACCAACGTCAGCCACTCCACAATGTTCCGCTCGATCGCGTGCGCCAAGTCGTGCACGGCGTTGGTGCGGTCGGCGAGACCGAAGTCAATGATCGCCGTGGCCCGGCAATCGTCCCCCGCACTGCTGAAAAACAGATTCGACGCGTGCAGATCGTTGTGTGTCCAAAGCGGCTCCAGCGCCGGCAAAAACGGCCGCAGCTCGGCATAAAAAGGCGCCAACAAGTCGAGCGCCTGCGCGGCGCAGGCGCGAACCCGAACATGCTTCGCAAGCGCAGGCCGCGCCGCCAGGTGGCGCTCCATCGCCGTGGTCGGATCGCTCGCGGCAAAAATGGTGAAGCTCGCCACCAGCGGTTGCACCTTGCGCCTCGGCGCGGCAAAGCCCTCGGCCGACCGATGCAATCGCCCCAAAGCCTGTCCCGCCGCACGGGCGTGCCCCGTCGCGCGAAACGGCGTCCACGAAATTGCCTCCTCGTAGACGTCCACTCCCGTTGCCGGTTCGTGCACTTCGTACATCCAGTCGCCCGCTTCGATCACGGCCTCGCCCGATTCCGAAACCAGCACCCGCGGAACCGGCGCCCCCGCGTTGAAGAGATACGCCAGAAATCGATGCTCCTCGAGCAATCCCCCGCCGTCCCGCACCGCGTGGTGATGCCGCTTGACGAACACACGCCCGTTTGTTGTCGCCACCAGGCCCGCGGCCGAAAACGGCCGCGGGCTGGCGAACGAAATTCCCACCGGCGCCCCCAGCGCGGGAAACTTTCCCAGCACGGCCCCAAGCTCCGCCAGCGTGAGCGGCGCCCAATCGGGCGTCACCAGCCCGCCATCCAGCCCGTGCGCCTTCACTGTTGCAGTCATAAGAAACAGCTCGCAGCTTCTAGCTTCTAGCTCCTAGCTGTTAGCTATTAGCTATTAGCTCCTAGCTTCTACCTCATAACTTGTAGATAAGTCTCTAACCGCTCAAAAAGACATCGATGTTGGGTGCCCCAGGTCTCGATTTTGAGACCTGGGAAAGCACGAACCAAGGGTACAAAATCATCCGGTCGGCGACCTGGTTAGCCGCTATAGTAGCTAGTAGCTAGTAGCTAGTAGCCAGTAGCTAGCAGCTAGAAGCTGTATCTCGCCTCCAGCCGCACCGTCGTCGGCGCCCCCAGCCACACAAACGTATCGCCGTAGTTGGCCCCCGTGTCTGACCAATATTTCTTATCCGCAACATTGTTCGCGTAGATCGTAAACGTCATCCGTCCCTGCTCGCCTCCGGGCGTGTACCGCGCGCCCAGATTGAACAAATTGTAAGCGGGCACGCTCACCGCATCGTCGCGCGTCGCCTCCTTGCGCGAGCTATAGCTCCACCCCGGCATCAGGTGCAGTCCGCGAATCCGCGGCGCGCTCACATCCGCAAACACCGTCGTGTGCAGCCGCGGCACGTCGATGACTTGCTTGTTGTCGAACGCCGCCGTCCCCGTATCCGTCGAAACCGCGTGAATCGCCGCCATCGACCCCGAAATCCGCAGCCAGTTCGCCGCCTTGCCTTCGGCGTTCAACTCCACCCCGTTATGCGTCTCGCGTCCTTCCGACTCGAAACACAAATCTCCCGGCGCGTAAAATTCATTTGCCGTGCAAAAGCTGTCCGGCGCCTCAATCACCTTGGGATAAATAAACGGCGCCCGCATGTGAAAAAAGTCCCCGCTCAGCAGGATCCGCTGCCCCGGCTCCCATTTCGCGCCCGCCTCCACCTGCCGCGTAAAAAAAGGCGCCAGAAACTGGTTCGCGTTATCCACCCACCACGGCCCCTGCGGCCCCAGCGAGAGCAGCACTCCGTAGTTCGCATAAACCGTCACATTCGCCGCCGGGCTCGCCGTCACCGCGTACTCCGGCAGCCACACCGGCTTGTCCGTGATCTCCGGCGCGCATTCGCCGGTCGAGAAATCCATGCACGAAGCCCACAACGAGTAGTTATGGTCGTGTAGCCGGTCATACCGCCCGCCGGCAATCACTTCCAGCCGGCCCGGCAAATGCACCCGGTCCTCCACCACTCCCGAAGCCTGGTGGCTGTCCTCCCACAAGCGCCGCGGCCCCGCCGTCTCATACGGATTTTCGAGCGAATCCGCGCTCCCCGGCGCCGCCACCGCCATCGGCTGATAAATGTTCTCCGCGCCCACGTACGCATACACCGCCCCATCGGCAATCGTCGCCGTCGACGGCTGATCCTCGGTATAAAACCCCGGTTGCCGCACGCTGCGCAAAAACACCACCCCGCCGAACGTCACCTCCTGCGTCACCGCCCCCGTCCGGATGTGTCCGGTCGCCATCGCCTCCGCTGCGCCGTCCATGCGCAATTCGCCCGGGTCGCGATAGTCATAAATTCCATACGTCCCATCCGGGCAGAAAAAGTACGCCGGAGCATCCGGCGCTCCGGGGCAGCTCACATTGCCATTGGCGTCAAACGACGCGCCGTACGCATAAATCACGTTGTCCTGGATCAGCGAATGGCTCAGCCCCGCCGCCGCAAACGCCGTCCATCGCGGCGAAAACGCATAATTCACTCGCGCGTTGGTGTTGAACGTGTCGTAGGTGTCCGGAGGGCCCCACGGCTGGTCGCCCAGCATCGTCGACGCATAAATGCGATGGATGTCCGGCAGCGTCGTGCCGCCGAGCAACTGGTATCCGCTCCCATCTCGTTCCGTCTTGTGCTGGTATTCGAAATCCCCCTCAAGCTCGGCCTTCGCCGACATCTTCCAATTGGCCGCGCCCGCGCCCACGGCTCGCCATCCGTTGGTGTCGTTCATGTAGGTGGCCATGCGCTCGCCGGCCAGGTTGACGCGCGCGCCTGCCTGCTTGCGGCTCCCGAAAAATCGCCCCAGGTCAACCGCCCCATATGCCGTGCCCCGTTGATCGGTCGCGAACTCCACGTCCTTGATTGCCGCCGGCGGCTTGGTCACGTAATCGATCAACCCGCCCGCCGACGCCACCCCGCTCTCCACGCCCGCCAACCCGTTCAGGATCTCCACGCTCTCTTTGTTCTCGAGCGGCACGTCCTGCTCGCCGGCGATCGTCAGCCCGTCGATCTCCAGTCCCGTCGCCAAATCGATCGGGTACCCGCGAATCATGTAATCGCCGTAATAGCCCACCGGCACGTAATCGTCCTGAACCGAGGCGTCATTCTTCACCACATCCGAGAGCAGCCGGGCCACCTGGTCGTTCAGGAGCGAGCGGGTAATCACCGTCGCCGAAAGCGGCGCGCTTTTGAGCGGCTCATCGCCCAGCGCGCCCACGGTCACCGACTCGGGCAGATAATCGCCGTTCACCTCGCCGTGAACGACAACCGTAGTCGTCACCGGAGCAGGCTTTTGTGGGGAAGTCGTTTGCGCCTGTGCGCCGGACGGCGCCGGCGCCGGAGGAGCCGGCGTTTGCAAAGCAACCTGCGCCTGCGCCACGCTCAGAATGGTCAAGCAGCCGGCAAACTTCCAGGCCCCCCGGATGACGGGATGATGAGTGACCGGCGCCGCCAGCCGCCGCCACACCGATAGTGCCGATTCGAGCATGCATTTCCCTTGCTTCTACCGAAACAAGGGAGCCCGAAACTTGCCTGTGAGTATTGCCGCTCGGATTAGAAACCTTCCCACGCCGGTATTATCCGGATCGGGTTCGAGGGTATTTCTCAGCCCCACATCCCGCGGAGCACCCCTGTTCCAATAACCAGATTGAAACACTTCCCGTCCGCAAATGGCAAACTTGCTGATTCCACCCAATCGAAGCGGTTGTCAAGCCCCGGCTTTCGTCAATCTCCGATAACCACCGCAAATTCAAACGTTTACTCTTATCGGTGCCGTTTCCGGATATTTTCTCCAATCCGCTATGCTTTTACTCAACGCTCGAAGCTCAACAGCAAGCCGTCACGAATTCACTCAGTGCGGAAGAAGAATCAATGGAGCGCTTGGAAACTCTGGCAGACGCCACGCCAACCCGATTGATCATCCGTAAGTCCTTTGTTTGCCTATATCTGCAGATAAGTGCTCTATTTTCCTATAAGTGGGGTAGCTCCCTTAATACAGTAGACTCAAGATATTGTGGTTCGCGCGTCTGAAGTTTCAAAACAGCTTGATTATCCAGGCACTTGGCAGCAGTTTCGCGCGTGGTTTCCCGACGAGCAATCGTGCGTTGCCTATCTGGAGCGGCTGCGTTGGCCGACGGGTTTTCGCTGTCCAGGATGCGCTGGC
>JASHOC010000186.1 GCA_030041305.1 Acidobacteriaceae bacterium | reverse complement strand
CACCCCTTCGGCCAGCGCTACCTTCGCTACGCTTGCCCAGGACTCCAGCGTCAGTTCCACGATCCGGCGCTTCTCCGCAATCGATCGGTAAACCCGCTTGCCAGCACCCGACGGTACAGCACCTTCATGGACCATGAACCCATCGTTCAGCCCTACACCACCGCTGATCCAGATGGAATCTCCGAACGCTTACGATTCAACGGGATATATGTGAAGAAGAAGTAATCTCAAATCGTGGCGCCCGCGGGCAGTATTCCATCCACGTCGATCCACTGAGTCGGGTAGACACCCGTATAGCAGGCCACGCAAAAACCCTGCTTTTCCCCGTTCTGAACCGACTGCAGTAACCCATCCAAAGAGAGATAGGCAAGCGAATCGGCCTCGATAAATCGGCGAATCTCTTCGATGGAATTGTTGGCCGCAATGAGGTCGCGCTTCGAAGGGGTGTCGACGCCGTAGAAGCAGGGCGACGTGGTCGGCGGGCAACTGATGCGCAGATGGACTTCTTTGGCCCCCGCGCCACGGACCATGCGCACGATTTTGCGGCTGGTGGTGCCGCGAATGATGGAGTCGTCGATGAGGACGACGCGCTTGCCTTCGAGCAGATTACGGACGGGATTGAGCTTGAGGCGGACTCCGAAATCGCGGACGCGTTGCTCGGGCTCGATAAAGGTGCGGCCGACATAGTGATTGCGGATCAGGCCGAAGCGGAAAGGTAGGCCGGCCTCTTCGGCGTACCCGAGCGCGGCGGTGACTCCGGAGTCGGGGACGGGCACGACCACGTCGGCGGGCACGCCGGACTCGCGCGCCAACTGCCGGCCCATGCGGTCGCGCGACTCCTGCACCCATCGGCCGAAGACGCGTGAGTCGGGGCGAGAGAAGTACACATGCTCGAAAATGCAACTGGATTGCGGAACGCCGGAGGCGTACTGGCGGCTGGTGACGCCGTCTTCCGTAACCATGACCAACTCGCCGGGCAGCACGTCGCGCACGAACTCGGCGCGGAGCAGATCGAAGGCGCAGGTTTCGCTGGCGAAGAGGATGGTGTCGGCGGTTCCGGGGCTTCGGATGCGGCCCATCGACAGCGGCCGGAAACCGCGCGGGTCGCGGGCGGCAAAGATGCGGTCACGCGTCATCATGACGATGGAGAAAGCGCCTTCGACCTGCGCAAGGGAATCCGCAATGCAATCAACCAGCGTGCTCGATGGGGAGTGGGCAATGAGCTGAACGATGATCTCGGAGTCGGAAGTGGTTTGGAAATAAGCGCCTTGGCGCTCGAGACGCAGGCGCAGACTGCCGAGATTGACCAGGTTGCCATTGTGCGCAATGGCGATGAGGCCGCGAGTGGAGTCGACGCGGATGGGCTGGGCGTTCAGCAGCGCCGAGTCGCCGGTGGTCGAGTAGCGCGTGTGGCCAATGGCCATGGAGCCCGGGAGCTTGGCGAGAACGTCGTCGGTGAAGATTTCCGAAACGAGACCCATGCCCTTGATATTGGCGAGGCGCTGCCCGTCGGCGGTGGCGATGCCGGCCGACTCCTGGCCGCGATGCTGCAAGGCGTAAAGGCCGAGATAAGCTTGCCGCGCCGCGTCGGGATGCCCGTAAATGGCGACGACGCCGCATTCTTCGCGCAACTCGTCAGCGTCGGCTTTCGCAACAGGGATCGGAGAACATGGATCCGTGGCCGGGGGCTTGTGGCCAGGGGTCGAACGCCGTTCTCCGCTTCGGTCGGCCATCCCCGGGACGCCCTGATATAGTCGCCGCATCATGTCGTTACCTCGCCGTGTAGGTAGGATTCGAGGGCTTCGGCCCACGGCTTCTGCAGATCCACGAGTGGCGCGGAAATGAACGGCTCGCGATCAACGGAGATCTGCAGGCGGCCGCCGCCCGTCGTTCCAATGCGGGCAGCGAAAAAGCCGAATTCGTCCGCCAGCTTTTCGATTGCGGAGACCTGGCCGCGGCTGGCAGTGACCATTACCGTTGTGGCTGGCTCAGCAAACAGGCCAAAGAGTGGATGCGCCAGCAGGGACTGATCCTGCTCGACATCTGCTCCAATGCGGCGCGGAAATGAGGCTTGGGCAAGCGCTACGGCAACGCCGCCGTCGGAAATATCGCGGGCTGAGGTGACTAGCCGGCGCCACGCAAGTTCGCCCAGCAGTTTGTGCAAGGCCGCTTCCGCAGCGAGATCGAGGGCAGGGGGCCGGCCCCATAGGCCGCCCAGAATCACCTTGGCGTACTCCGACGAGCCAAACGCCCGCAACGCTTTAGCTTCTGCATCCGCTGTGGCGTCCGGCTTCGGGGCTTGGTACGCATCGCGATCATAAAGCGGCATGGGGAATTCGCTGATCTGCGGCGGATTGAGCGGCACATCCAAATTCGGCTTGGGCCGTTCGCCCCGCGGAACCGGCCACAACAGCACAATCGCTTCGCCGGAGCGCTGAAAATGGGCGGGCACGGCTTTGGTCGCGTCGTCCAGAATGCCCACGACCCCCACAACGGGCGTGGGGTAAATGGCTTCGCCGCGCGTCTCGTTATAGAGAGAAACGTTGCCGCCGGTAATCGGCGTGCCGAGGGCCATGCAGGCTTCGGCCATGCCGTCGATGGCTGCCGAAAGCTGCGCCATGATCTCGGGCTTCTCCGGATTGCCAAAGTTGAGGCAGTTGGTGGCGGCCACGGGCGTGGCCCCGGTGCAGGCCACTTTGCGCGCGGCTTCGGCCACGGCATGCATGGTGCCTAGCTTCGGATCCAGATAACACCAGCGCCCGTTCCCGTCCAGCGCCGTCGCCAACCCGCCCTCTGGATTTTCTGATCCCTGATCCCTGACCCCTGACCCCTGGTCCCTGGTCCCTGTTCCCTTGATTCTCATCACGCCGGCCTCGCCGCCGGGCCCGAGCACGGTATTCGTCTGCACCATCGAGTCGTACTGCTCATGAATCCAGCGCTTGGAACAAACATTAGGGCTGGCAAGCAACTCCTTCAGCTCGGCAGTAAAGTCATGATCCTCGTCCAGCTTGGCCAGCACCGCATCCGACGGCTCATCCGGAACAGGCGCCTTCCACTCGCCAACGGGCCGGTGGTAGACTGGTGCGTCGTCGGTCAGCGAGCGGTTGGGAATGTCCGCCACGAGCACGCCGTGATGGCGAATGCGCAGGCGCGGCTCCGGCTCGACCGTGCCCACGATCACGGCGTCCAGCCCCCACTTGGCAAACACGCGCAGCACCTCGTCCTCCCGGCCTTTTTCGGCCACCAGCAACATGCGCTCCTGGCTCTCCGAGAGCATAATTTCGTACGCGCTCATGCCGGTTTCGCGCTGAGGCACGCGGTCGAGCTCCACGTCCAGGCCCACACCGCCGCGCGCGCCCATTTCGCAGGTGGAGCAGGTGAGACCCGCAGCGCCCATATCCTGAATGCCCACAATAGCGCCGGTTTTCATGGCTTCAAGGCAGGCTTCGAGCAGCAGCTTTTCCATGAATGGGTCGCCCACCTGCACGTTGGGCCGTTTTTGTTCTGATCCTTCCTTAAACTCCTCGCTGGCCATGGTGGCGCCATGAATGCCGTCGCGGCCGGTCTTGGCGCCCACGTAAATCACCGGATTCCCCGCGCCGCTCGCCTTGGCGTAAAAGATTTCGTCCTTGCGCACCAGTCCCAGCGCGAAGGCGTTCACCAGCGGGTTGCCGCTGTAGCCGGGCTCGAATTTGGTTTCACCGCCCAGGTTGGGCACGCCAAAGCAGTTGCCGTAACCGGCAATGCCGCTGACCACCCCCGCAAGGATGGTGTGGTTCTTATGAACCACCTCCCGTCCGGCCCCTCCCACCTCGATCGGCCCGAAGCGGAGTGAATCCATCACCGCCAGCGGTCGCGCGCCCATGGTGAAAATGTCGCGCAAGATGCCGCCCACCCCCGTCGCCGCGCCTTGGTAGGGCTCGATGTAGCTGGGGTGGTTGTGCGACTCGATCTTGAATGCGCAGGCCCAGCCGTCGCCCACGTCAATAATCCCGGCGTTCTCGCCCGGCCCCTGCACCACGCGCTCGCTCCGGGTGGGCAGCCGCTTCAGATGCACGCGGCTCGATTTGTAGGAGCAGTGCTCGCTCCACATCACGGAGTAAATGCCGAGTTCCGTAAGGGATGGAACCCGGCCCAGAGCCGTCAGGATGCGGCTGTATTCCTCCGCCGTGATGCTGTGTTGTGCCAGCAACTGCGGCGTCACGCTCACCGGCTCGGGAACAATAGCGGAAGCGGCAGGGGTCATCGCGCTTATCTCCATTTTCGCATGGGACGCGTCCTCGACCGTACGCGTGGAAGATGTGGAAACCAGGGCCACAATTCCGGCGGCAGGATTTTGGAGGGGCGGGGGCATGCGTTTCCCGGCCGCCGGGCGCTGACGGAGCGCCGCGAACCAGCCCGGCCTCTGAGGAATCACGCTGCAAGGAGCGCACCTCCCGTTTAGCCCCTCGACGCCGGGTCGTCCGAGCGGCAGCAGGTAAGTAGCCGACCTTATCCACGAATCCGGTCTTTGCTGACAGCTCGCTATGCAATCAGCCGGGTTCGCATGCCACAGACCACCAATTCTCAGACATCCCTCATCCAAGAGGGTCGCAGGGATGTATGAGCGCGGCCTTCAGGAAACCAAGAATGGGGGCTCTGGTTCATATGCGCTGTTGGCGTTACGCCAATCCAGGCCAACCCAAGGTTGACATTGGCGGGACGCCAATCCGGGTACGACAAGGAGCAGGCTGTATGAGAAAGTCGCTCACCGTATTGGCCATCGGAGTGCTCGCTGCTGCGACCTCCGCCGTAGCCGTCGCCCAGGATAAAGTCGACGACGAGCTCAACCAAGCCACGCAGATCATGAACGAACTCACCGGTCCCCAGTCCACCGCCGGCATCCCCGATGCCGTGCTAAGAAACGCGAAATGTGTTGCCGTGATTCCCAAGCTGTTGAAGGGCGGATTCGTCGTGGGCGCCCAGCATGGCGCGGGCGTCGCCACCTGCCGCACGACAGACCGCCGTTGGAGCCCCCCGGCCCCGTTTGACCTTACTGGCGCCAGCTTCGGCGCGCAAATCGGCGGCGAACAGATGGGTTACGTCATGATGATCATGAATGACCAAGGCATGCAGGCCCTCAACTCCGGCCACTTTAAACTGGGAGCGGGCGTGAATGCCGCGGCTGGCCCGGTTGGCCGCGATGCCGATGCTTCTGCAGGCATGAATGCCGCGATCCTGACCTATGCGCGCGCCAAGGGCGCTTATGCGGGTGCGACGCTCAACGGCGACGAACTGAACCAGGATCACAAGGCCACCAAGGAGCTCTATGGACAGGAAGAGTCGTTCACCAGCATCCTGGATGGACAGGTCCACATGCCCGCACAGGGTCCGGCACGCGAGTTCGTGCGGACCATCAATCACGCAGTGGAGAGCGCGGCGCGCTAAGCGCCGGGCGCTCATGCCTTGGCAAACTTGAGAAAATCTTCACTGCCCCAGATCTCCGCCCCAGCCAGCGATCGGTGCTCGCCGGGGCCGGAGATCTCAATTTTTGAGACCTGGGACGTCCCCGCCGAGCACTCGGCCGAGTCATGTCCCCCACTCTGCACCGCCAATCCCCCTAAAGGCGTCTCCCGGCGCCCGGCGCCAAACCTCCCCATGTATACTGCCGAATATCCGAAAAGGAGGGGGCCCATCTTGATGGCCTCACGCCTGAGTAGAACACCCGGTCGTGAGCAGTTCATTCAGGGGCTTCGATCGACATGGCAGACCTGGAAACCCAGCGCGGAGAGCTTCAGAGGAAAATTCTCGATCTCGATCTCCAGGACGGTGAAGATCGGGGAAAAGACATAGGAATCGAGGCCATCAAGGCCAACTGGCCGGAAGCCAAGCGCCTGATCGGGAACTGGTGGGATGCCTACAAAGAGTGGGAAACACTGGACACCTTCAATGTGGCTGTTGCGGAACGCCGCATGACCATGCGTTCGTTCGGCCCTGAGTTCGATTACCAGGTGAGCAAGACAATACCCATGAACATCGCGGAAGACTCAAGGTTCTATGCCAACTCCGCACGTCAAAAGGTAGCTGACCCGACCACCCACCGAAGGGCCTTCAATACCGCGGTCACCTCAGGACATTACGCAAAGCCGTTTCGCGGAATCGACACCGCGCCATTTGCGAATCCCAAAAATTTTCAAACCCGCGAGGAAAAGTACAAACATGGCCTCCATGACCTCAGCGTAAAGCTGCTGATACCGGGCGGTCAGTGGTACGACCAAGCCAAGATCCAAAAACCGCAGAATGTCGGGAACCCCGAAAACCTGGGGTTCAAGGCACAGAGCCACCACAGCGGGACCCCAGAGGGGGAAAAACCGCACTTCTGTTTTCTGCCCATTTCCAAGCCGGAAGACCAATATGTCATCTATAAACTCGTGCAATACGCCAAGGCTCTCGGGCCGACGATTCCCGACCTCGACACCTTGATCCGCAAATATCGCAGCAAGATGACACGCGTGAAACTGGCCCACCACTACGACATGGCCACTGGTTATATCGCGGTGGCGACACCCGATCGCGACGGCGACCTCCCGTACAAAGTGAGCTTCAGCGTTGGGAATATTGCCAAGAAAAGAAAAGAAGAGGGTGGCGGAATCGTTTTCGTCTCAACGAGCATTCTTAAGGCGCGAAAGCAGGCTTATTTCAGGCACAATGCCAGTGTCCTGAAAATCGGCAACGAGATCGTCATCGCGATGCGGCGGCATTTGGGCCCGTTCCCCGTCTACGCGTATTACGACGCCGGAATTTTCAGGTGCTACGACATCAAAGGCGGCAGACCCGAACCCAACGGCAAAACCATTTCCGCGCTGGGAGTCGCCAGTTGGTGATGAATGACCGCTACCCCGCCGGAGGCGCAGCGTTTTTTGGCCCCGCGCTTTCGGCCTGGGGAATATGTGCATTCCATGGTGCTCCGCAGCCCCGTAGGGACGGCGCTGGAAGGATGCACCTCGCTTGAACCACGCAGAGATTCGTCCCATGCACACTCCCTGAAATGTCGAATGTCTGCTGCCGCCCCGGCAAAGCCGGGGAATCTCCCGGCTTCGTATTCGCCGCCTATCGAAACTCGAAGCGCTGCCACTCGACGCGCCCGCGCGTCATCATTCATTGAATGTCCCCATTCAACGTTCGCGATTTCTTGTGCAGCGCAATCTCCGGCCTTTTGTGCATGGAGCATCCCTTTGGAGCGGCCTTGGCATCCCACTCTCTGCTTTCTGTTCGGTGCGGCGTCCAGCCTCACGTTCTCCATCGGAAAGGAAATTGCATCCTCAATCTGGCTTTGGCAACCGGCTGCCGGTTTCCCGGTGGCGACGGAGGATTCTATGTTCAGTCGTCTACTTCCCCTGGCGTTTGTTCTCGGTTCACTGACTCCGCTTCAAGCTCAATACAAGGCGATTTACACGTTTGGCGGTTCCAGTGAGCCGACGTGCCCCGGACGCAGCGGAACCGGGGTGCTCACGCAGACGCCCGGAGGGAATCTCATCAACACCACCAATGGCTCCTGCCAGAGTGGCATGATCGAAACGGCCTTCGAAATAGGTTTCCAGGGCGCAAACTTCACTGTCCTTCAGAATTTCGGCGCGATGATGCCGTCAGGAGGGCTTACTCTCGGAACCGATCAGCGCTTCCATGGAGTGACCATGGACGGCGGCTCGCGCAATCACGGCACGGTTTACCGGCTTTCCACTGCGCCCTCCATTGTGTACGAACACGATTTCGAAGGCGGGGCCGACGGCGGTTACCCGTGGTCTGAGCCCATCCAGAGCTCAACCGGGGACTGGTACGGAACCACCGCGGGGGCCTCTTCCATGTTCGCCGGCACGGTCTACAAGATCGACACCTCGGACCGATATTCGGTGCTGCATGTCTTCTCAACCACCGATGGAAGAGGGCCCGTCGCCGCTCTGGTTGAAGGTAGCGACTCCAACTTCTACGGCACGACTGTCTCGGGTGGCGCCAACGGCAAGGGCGTCTTCTTCCGCATCAGCCCCACGGGAGACTTCCAGGTTCTCTATAACTTCGACGGCACGCACGGCTCCGGCTCGGCCGCGCCGCTCATTCAGGCCAGCGACGGCAACTTTTATGGCGTCTCGAGTGAGGGTGGATCGTTGAACCAGGGCGTCGTGTACAAGCTGACGCCCGATGACGCCTTCAGCGTCTTTTACGATTTCTCCGCAACCGCGGCGCAGGGAAATGACCCCCAAGGGGGACTGGTGGAGGCTACAGACGGAAATTTCTATGGCACGTTGGTCTGGGGCGGCGCCGGCGGGGTCGGCTCCATCTATCGCCTCACGCCCGCCGGAGTGTTCACCGACATCCACGATTTCTACACTGCAACCGGTGCCAACCCGCAGTCCACTCTATTGCAGCACACCACCGGAAAACTTTATGGAACCACCGCCAATGGCGGCGCCAATAACGATGGCGTGATCTTTGAGTACGATCCGGGCCTGGCGCCATTCGTGACTTTTCTTCCCGTGTATGGGCAGGTCGGCGCGACCGTCGATATTCTCGGCGAATACTTCGCCGAAGGTGTAACAACCGTCTATTTCAACGGAGTTCCCGCGCAAAACCCGAAGATCGCTTCCACTTATATTGAAGCCACTGTTCCCGATGGCGCCACCACCGGCTACATCACCGTGACCTCCACCAAGGGCACGCTGAAAAGTAATAAACCATTCGTCGTCCACTAGCCAACCCGCCCGCTCCCACCCACAAACAACGGCCCGGACCGCAACCGCGATCCGGGCCGTCGGCTTTCCGCCGCTTACTTGCAGCAGTCGCCCTTGCAGCCGTCCGGGCAGCAGCTCTGCCCGCACTTGTCGCCGCAGCACCCCTTGCAATCCGCGCCCTTTGCGGACGAGATCTGCGCCAGGGCCGTGACGCCCAGAACTACTGCCAGCGATGCCAATGCCAGAAACTTTTTCATGACCGAATCTCCTTTTGATGTTGAACTGCGACCTTGCTGCGCCTCGGCGCGAACGCCGGGCCATCTGCGGGGCATGATCGTCGGGAGGGCTAGATCCGGAAAACCCGGCTGAGAAGATAGCGTGGGGGAGAGACCGAAGCGGCGGCCCGCGGCAGCCAGCCCGAATGCGGCACAGCGACAGCCAGGAGGTCGACGGCGGTGGACTTCCAGGCGTTCGCGTCTGCTGATCGAGGTTTCGCCGGAGCCGCCGGCAAAACCACTGTCTCTAGAACCGTCTGGCTGCAGCAGCTCGGCGTACAATCCGCCGCCAGTTCCTGCGCCATGGGGCAGTCTGCGTCCATCGCGCGCATGCATAGGGGGCACGCAGCTCGCGCTGCGCCGCTCATCGCGCACGCCGTGCTCGCCAACGTAGGCGACACACCCAGCACTAAAACCATGATCGCCGCGGCGAATTGGGACGCCCGTTTCACCTGCTTTGAAACTAATGGCAAAATTGGGGCTCAATCTGTGTGCTGCATCACACTCAAAAAATTCTTGCCTCGATTTTCCGATTATTTCGCGCATTCCGTCATAATGGAAACATCAAGCCAGAAAAGCGCACAGTTCCATCGCAAATAGGAACTCTTTCTCTGACCCTTGCCTCGGAATCAGGGACAATCGAGGGGCATTCGGGAGAAGATTGCAGCCGAAGAAAACCGGCAAAACCCGGCCAAATGCCGAAATGAAAGACTGTAACCCCTTTGCTCTCTTATATCTGCGGATAACACACCTGAATTCCTATAAGTGGGGTAGCTCCCTTAATACAGTAGACTCAAGATATTGTGGTTCGCGCGTCTGAAGTTTCAAAACAGCTTGATTATCCAGGCACTTGGCAGCAGTTTCGCGCGTGGTTTCCCGACGAGCAATCGTGCGTTGCCTATCTGGAGCGGCTGCGTTGGCCGACGGGTTTTCGCTGTCCAGGATGCGCTGGC
>JASHOC010000185.1 GCA_030041305.1 Acidobacteriaceae bacterium | reverse complement strand
GCCAGCGCATCCTGGACAGCGAAAACCCGTCGGCCAACGCAGCCGCTCCAGATAGGCAACGCACGATTGCTCGTCGGGAAACCACGCGCGAAACTGCTGCCAAGTGCCTGGATAATCAAGCTGTTTTGAAACTTCAGACGCGCGAACCACAATATCTTGAGTCTACTGTATTAAGGGAGCTACCCCACTTTCTGGGAATTGTTTGTACGCGATTTGTACGCAAACCTGGCACTCATGGAAATCTCTGAGTTTCGGGCATTCTTAGAATGAGCAAGTTGCGTGTTTTCAACGTTTACCACAAGCTCGACTCCCGCCTCCACCAATAACTAATTTATTATCAATAGTTGACGGACGAAAAGCGCAGAATAGGCGAAGAACATTGCCATCCATAAGCCTTTCAAAATCAACTAGATGACTCTTTCAAAATTCGACCCTGAAGAACCCACGTCCGGAAAAACCTAACTGATTATTTTTCAAACATATAGCGCTTAATAGGCTGGTGCACAGGGGAAAAGCATAACGTTGAAGCAACGCGCTTTGGTATTCGCGCGTGATTTAATTGCTTTTTATACGTCAAATGACCTATATTTAGGTTTGCAAGAGGTTCCGATGGCAACCGTCCCCGCATCCCGCCCGGATCTCGCGGCGCATCGTGAAGCGCTTCGCCTCCCCATTCCTGAGATCGTGAAGCAACTCGTTGGCCTGATCGGCCGCAAGCTCACCGCGTACGTGGGAGGAGTCCGGGACGTGCGCGCCGTCGATCGGTGGATGAACGGAGGCGAGCTTTACGGGGATGCCGAACAACGTTTGCGGTTCGCCTTCCAACTGGTCCGGATGCTCGCCGAAAAAGAAGATCCCACCGTAATTCAATCCTGGCTGACCGGCCTGAACCCTGAACTCGCCGACCGCTTCCCACTTCGGCTCATGAGAGAAAACGATCTCGAAACCGTGGTGCCGGAGATCATGGGAGCTGCGCGCGCTTTCCTCGTCGGCGGTTAGGAGCGAATTCAAATGAATCTTGAATCAAAGCGGCCTTCCGGGCCGCTTTTCCCTGTCGGCAGAGATCGCGACGCATGGGCAATTCCTGACTGGGCCTATGCCAAGGCCGAGCTTGCGGGGATCGCTTTGACTCCCGAACGAATGTATTGCTGATTTTGCCAATTTATGCAATAATATAAGCAATATTGGCGGGAGGCGTTTTATATGCCAAGAGCACCTCAAACAGCAAAGGCGTCGAGCCCGGCGTTTGTGCTCGATGTGCCAGTCCCTGAGGGCACCGATCCAGCTCTTCTTCCCTCGCTGCGCCGGAGTATCGAGCAGGCACTGAAACTGATGGTGTCCTCCGGAGAGGTGGCCGTCATCAAGCGGGCCGACGAACTCGCCGGGCTCTTGACCGGTTTGATAAAACCCGAAGTCGGTTTGCTCGAGGAACGAGTACATCGGCTTCAGACCATTCGAGAGATCTTCAATGAGGAGGAATGGCTTACAGCGGAGATGCTGAACCGCTTGCAGCCGGAGCCCTCATCGAACAAATCGCTCCCTGCAAGTGATTGGAAACGGCGCGGGAGGATTTTTAGCGTCGCCTTCGGTGGCAAGGAATATTTTCCGCGCTATGAGTTCGATGCGGCGTATCAGCCGCTGCCGGTGATGCGCGAACTCCTTGCGACATTCGGCACTGTAGCTGACACCTGGAAGATCGCCTCATGGTTCCACTATCCCAATGGCTGGATCGCGGAACCAGGGCCAGAGGGCAAAGGCGTCAAACCGGTCGCACCGAAAGATGCCCTGGACCGTCGCGATGATCTCCTGAAGGCACTCGCGAAGCGTAAAGGGAGCTACGTTGCGTGAGCTGCGGAATTCCCAAGCCAGGGCCCTCTGAGCCATTCACTCTCGTGCCTGTTCGGAGAGCAGAGGTTCCGGTGTGGTTTCACGTCTACTGCACGAAGAATCACCCAACCCAATCGGATACTTTTTCAAGGGGATGGGGTGACACTCGCTTCGCACCCGTCTCGACGGAGACCGGCTCTCCCGTCCACACCTACTATGCCGCGAGCACTGCCGAGGGCGCATACATGGAATCCGTCCTCCACGAGATCCCGCTCTCACCACCGGGCCAACTCGACGTCTCTGAGCTTCAGTACTATCACCTGGCTCAGGTTCAGCTTCCCGATCCGATTGATTGCGTCAGCTTTCATACCCCATATCTTCCCGCGCTGGGCCTCACGCGCGCCCAATTGATCGACAGCCTTCCGGCCTGCTATGAAGAAACACGGCCTTGGGCAGAGGCGGCCTACCGACAGCGGCCCGGCGCCCAAGGAATTGCCTACGGCTCGCGGCGTGATGACGCCGCGCGATGCCTGATGCTCTTCGGACAACGCTTGCCGGACCCTCCACTCGCCGTACTCCAGAGTGAGTCGTTGGCAGTGTCTCCTCGAAGAGAAGAAGTGCTTACGTTTATTCGGCGTTTGAAGATACGCGAGATTTAATGGCTCGCTTCGAATGAGCAACAGCCCCAAATGCGGTTCGGATCCACCAACAAATCCAGCGGACGTCGCTGCTCCGACCATTAATCGGTGGCTTCCGAACTGGGGCAATCGTGCACCAGCAGAACATATAGCGGTTTGCCGATGGAGCCCGGCAGATTAGTACCTATCCATTTGAATCCTGCACATTTTGCGCAGAATATTTCTGGCGATGTACGTTTCGGTCAGTATTCATGCGGGATTTCGGCATTTTTTCAAAGGCTCCAACTTTCGGGAAAATGCCAGGTTTTGGTTCCGGCTACGCCGGGTTAGGTGTGAACTGAGATTCATAGCCGCAGCTCAGGCAACAGAGTGCGTGGCGCGATTCCGAGTATTCCTTACGGACCACATCCGTGGGCAGCTTGTCATCCTCGATAAATCGCACGTCTTCCGCCATTATTGATCTCTGCATAAATAATGCAATAATGGGTATTGAGGGAACACCCATGCCCAGAGTGAAAGGCAGTGCCGATTTGCTGGAAGATCGGCGCAGGCGGGCGTTGGCGCTGCTGGATGCCGGTCATTCTCTCAACGAGGTGGGACGTCGCATCGGATGCAATGCCAGTTCGGTGATGCGTTGGCGTGATGTCCGG
>JASHOC010000184.1 GCA_030041305.1 Acidobacteriaceae bacterium | reverse complement strand
GACATGAGCCTGTGCATCGGTGGTGCGGTACTCTGGCGCCGTTTCCAGCGCTGACACGGCGACTGATGCGAAAACAGAATCCCGGCGGTTCATAGATAAATCGGCTCCAGATTCTTGACGATGTAAGCGCCGCACCGATGTAAATCCGCAAACGGACCAAACCGGGTGCCGTCGAGATCGACGCAGATCCACCCACGATAGTTCACACTCTTCAGAACCCGGTGGCATCTGGGAAAATCGACCTCCCCGTCCCCCAGGTCGCAGCTGCTCCAAAGGAAACGCGCCGGGTCTGAATCCTTCGGAATCACCCTCCCGGTCGCCTCAACCCAGTCTTGGGTCGGCGTGACCCACTTGGAGTCCTTGTAGTCCATGAAATGTATTCGGTCCTTGTATTTTTCAAAGGTCGCGACCACGTTGCATCCCCCCAGATTCAAATGACAGGTGTCGGGAGAGAGACCGAAGAGTTTCGGATCGGTCATCGCCATAAACCGATCCACCTCCTCCTGAGTTTGGACCATCTGGCCCATATGATTGTGCAGGCCAGCCGTGAACCCCATTTCGCCGGCCACCTCGCCGATCTGGTTGCAGCGCTCGCACAACTCCCTAAAGCCGGCGGGCGTATTTGCTCCCGGCGCGTTGCGGCTGGGGGAAAAAACGACCAGGTGATTGGCGCCAAAGTCGGCAAGAAACTTCATGGCGTTCCGCGCGCTATCCAGATCCTGCTGTCGCGCGGCCGGGTCTTGCAGCTGCCCGTTCCAGGAAATCGTGACCACGTGGAGATTGCGCTTGGAAACCTCGTTTTGCATCTGCGCTTCCGTCACTCCATACCGTTGAAGGCTGCGTGGGAAGCCGGTGATGCGAATGCCATAGAAGCCCGTGTCCTTCATGACATCGAGTATGTCGGTGAAAGCTTCGGGAGGATAGTATCCCCACGTTGCCTCGGAGCACGCCCACTTAATATTTCGACTCGTAGGGATATCGCCTTCGGCCTTGGCCAGAGCGGTTGGCAGAAGCGACAAAGACGCTGAGAAAGCGGCAAGAAAGTTCCGTCGGCTCATGGGCAATCTCCGCGGCCTCATACCGGCGTAACAAGGTTCGAACCGATCCATGATTTCCCTCTCTTTCTGGAGATACATTCAAAACGAGATTGTAGCCTTCCTCTCAGGGAGGGTGCGGCCCGAGTATGCTGCAATTCGGAAAGTGGTCAGGTCTGCCGCCATAAATCGTTGCCGAGGCGGTCTTATGCGGCGCCAAGATTTGCCGTCTCATTCACAGCCTGAATCAAAGCCCGAATGTATCCAAAGCAGAAAATGAAAGATTTTTCTCCGCCCGGATCGTTGGGAGATGGAACCGCGTGGTCCGGCATCAACGAATGAGAATAGCCAACCTCTTTGTAAACCTGAATGGCTCTGACAAAATCGACACTCCCTTCGTCCGGAAATACTTCGGCGAAGTTGTTGCGGTGGCCGCGAATATTGCGGAAGTGGACATTAAAAATCTTGTTGCGCGATCCGAAGTAACGGATGACGTCAAAAATCTCTTCTCCGGGATTTTCAAGCATCTCGGAAACTGTGCCCTGGCAGAAATTGAGTCCGTGATAGGGGCTCTCCTGGATGCTGATGAATTTTTTCAGGCCATCCACTGTCCCAAGAACCCGATCCACGCCCTGGTAGCCCTCTGGCGGTACACCAGGATCTTGAGGGTGACACGCCATTCGAACCTTGTACTCGTTAGCGACCGGTACCGTGCGGTCAAGGAAATAAGTAATCCGCTCCCAGAAAGCGTCGGCGTCGACGCGGCCGGCAATGGTGAGGGGCGGGCGCGGAGGCGTTAACTTGCTCGGAGGCGTTTTAGCCAAGTCCCAATAGTTATACTGGGAGTCGCCGCGGCCCGGAATGCGGCCGCTACGCAGCACGCCTAGAATACACATGTTGTACTTAATCGCCGGAATCCCGGCCGTCGCGCAGTTTTTGATGTATGTGTTGAAGGCATCGATATCGCGGTCGCGCTCCGGGCTCTGAGCCAACATGATTGCGGGGTGCTTTGTGCGATCAATATAGCTGGACGCCAAGATGGGGGGCGTAACCAGATCGTAAGTGAGACCGTTTCTCTGACAAATATCGCGGGCGCTTTCAAGTTCCTCTACAGTCGCATAAAGACGGCTTGGGTCCGCGATCGGAGCAGGTCCACCAACGTTCGTGACTCCATAGCGTGCCAATTCTTTCAAATGATCGTCGTCAAGCCGCCGATATTCGTGTCCGAGCTTGATCTCAGAAGGTTTTGCCACTGCCCGCCTCGCCAGATGGGCGGCGGTTACGTGGCCAGGAAGGGCGGCCGCCGCTACAGCCGCCGCAGATACGGATATAAAATCTCTACGTTCCATCTTGTCATACCTCATACGAGTATCGCACGACGGAAGTTGTATATCGAGCCCTCATGACATGTCAAGACAAAAATGCAGATCGGGCAGAAAAACGTTTACAGCCCATATCTCGCAATAAATCCTACCTTTTCTGCCTGGGGAGCAAAGTTTTCTTGTGAGAAAATATTTTTCTCTTGACAAGCGTTTCTCGGGTTATTTAAATTCCGCAGCGTCAGTCGTATGATGTGTGCTGATGCTTGAGTGGCGAATCGTCTTTTGGAGGTCCGTATGGATTACATCGAGCGTTTCCTTCGGTTTAAGCAGCTATTTGCCGTCGCAGTCGTGGCGTCCGTGTGGCTCGGCTCTTCCGGTTTGCCGGCCTGGGGCCAGGTCGTCACCGGGTCGCTCGTCGGGAATGTCACCGACTCGACCCACGCTGTCGTTCCAGGAGCGCTGGTCACGATAACTGATCTTGGCACGAACCAGTCTCGCAGCACGACAACCGATGCCAGCGGCCAGTATTCCTTCGAATCGATTCTACCGGGAACTTACGAAGTCAAGGCCACGAAGAGTGGTTTTAGCCCTGAGGTGCAAGTTGGCATTAGCGTCAGTGTCAATAGCGTAGCCCGCGCGAATCTAAGGCTTCAATTAGGCTCAGTCTTGCAAACTGTCACTGTTTCGGCGGCCGCCGCCCAATTGCAGACGGATACTGCGGACGTGCATGAACAGCTTAGCAACGTCTCTCTGGAAAACCTCCCCGTCCAACCGGGCAGAAACTTCCAGGCGTTATTTGTCATGGAGCCCGGTTTCACGCCTCCGACGACCAACACCTCGATCCCGGGCAACCCTGACCGATCGCTTGAATACACCGCGAACGGAGCCAACGAAGAGGGCATTGTCACCCGCATTGATGGAGCGATCAGTTCGAATATATGGCGCCCCTACGACATAGCCTACGTCCCGGCGCTGGATTCGATCGAGTCGGTCAGTGCGGTAACGGATGCATTTACTGCCGAGAACGGTACGGCTGGCGGCGCTGTGATCAACATAACCATCAAAAGCGGCACGAATGCGCTCCACGGATCGGCATTTGAGTACTATGACGGAGACGCAACTGAGGCAAAGCCTTACTTCCTCCCCGCGGACGAAAACAAGGGCGCACTTGTGGAAAATCAGTTCGGCGGGACGATCGGCGGGCCGATTGCAAAGGACAAGCTGTTCTACTTCGCCAGCGTCCAAGGCCACACGAATCACCAGTTGGAAGAGGGCGGGCTGGTCTCGGTCCCCACGCCCGCTGAGAAAGCCGGCGACTTCAGCGATTCGACAACGACAATCTACGATCCGGCGACCGGCAACCAGACCACCGGGGCCGGTCGTACGCCATTCCCCAACAACCAGATTCCCTTGTCTCGCATTCCCCCTGAAATTCAGGCCATCCTGCCGTTGTGGCCCAATCCCACTCTGCCAGGCGATCAGAACAACCTTTACGTAACGGGCCCATTTTATGAGGATCTAACCACCGTCGACGCCAAGATCAATTGGACTCCCTCTTCCAAGCTAAATGCCCTTGTCCGCTTCGGCGGGATGGATTGGGTGACATACAACAGCCAGAATTTTGGTGACGCGCTCGGTGGCGCGCCGATGGAGCCGATCGGCGGCCAGTCGGGCTTGGCGCATGGAAGCACCCTCAGCCTCACGGGTTCTGCTACTTACGTTAAGAGTCCAACGCTTGTCTTTGATACCTACTATGGTTATACGCGCGCGAAAGCCGACAGCCGTCAAGCCGACTTGAACGAAAACGTAGGTCTCAACCTGGGCATTCCCGGCACAAATGGCCCGTACTGGTTTCAGGGGGGGTGGCCCGAGATCACGATCCAAAGCTTTTCTTCGATCGGCGCGCCTAATAACTATGAGCCGAATTTGTTGAACGATCCCGAGTACGAGTGGGTCTTCGATGTGGGCAAGACCAAGGGATCGCATTCTCTGCGTTTTGGAGTCGATATCTCCAAGCAGGATCTGAATGAACTGCAGATACAACCCGTTGAAGGGGCCGGGGCTCAGGGTGAACTAGAGTTCAGCGAAGGTCAAACGTATGCGTCTGGCCAAGTACAGGGTTGACAACGGGCAGAAGTCGGGGATAGGTTACTTTGCGTGTCTGGCGGCGTAGGCGGTGGGGGTGAGCGCGGCAACGCGCTGGATGGGCAGATTGGCGATTCCGGGCAGGACGTGGCTAAGTATGGGCGCACTGGAACCTTCAGTCTCCGGCAGCTTTCGATGACGGAGAGAATGGCGGCCACGCGCGGCCCGGCCTGCGGGCTGCCGATATGGATCCAGTTCTTGCGGCCGATAGCAACCGGGCGCATGGAGTTCTCGGCCAGGTTGTTGCTGAGCTCCAGTTCGGGATAGTCGAGGAACAGCGTCAGC
>JASHOC010000024.1 GCA_030041305.1 Acidobacteriaceae bacterium | reverse complement strand
GGCCATCATTTCGCAGAACGGGAATGCCTACGAAGAAGGACTGGGAGACGCGTGGGCGCCAATCCGGAAGTATTGGTCGCAGCCGAGCGCGGAGAACCGGGAAGCGATCCGGCGAGCCATCCTCCACCTAGACGGGTCGCGCTGGCAGTACACGCACGGGGTTTCCAATCCCGATGCGGTAGCGCCGGAAGGATATTGGCTGGATACAGCTCTCCTCGAGCGCCCCGGCAACAAGGACATCCAACTCGACCTGTTTCTGGACTACGCGTCAAACGTGAAGCTTTACCCCAAGTTTCAGGAGTACTTTCGGAAGTCGAACCCGCCCTTACTGGCGATATGGGGGAAGAACGATCCTTTCTTCATTCCCGCCGGCGCGGAAGCATTTCGAAAGGACATTCCAAATGCGCAGGTGCAGTTCCTCGATACGGGCCACTTCGCCCTTGAGACACATGCCGTGGAGATCGCCGCTGCGATAAGAAGCTTTTTGGCAGCGAATGGTGTGAGCCGCAAAGGTTGATGGGGACAGGAGAGAGGGATGAAGGGTGAATTTCCTTCGAATTCAACGGTCATTTTGGTGCATGCGGCGTGGGCTGACGGCTCGTGCTGGAGCAAAATCATCTTGCCGCTGCAACAGCGTGGCCTCGGCGTTATCTGCGCCCCGATACCGATGACGACCTTAAGCGAGGATGCCGCCTCGTTGAGCAGAGTACTGGAACGGACCAGGGGCCCCTTAGTTCTGGTAGGGCACGCTTACTCTGGCGCGGTTATCGCCGCCGTACGGGAGGAACGGGTGAAGTCTTTGATTTATGTTGCCGCCCTCGCGCCCGATGAAGGCGAGCCAGTCGCGGAAGTTTTTTATCGCGACGAGCCGCATCCCGATCAGCCGAAGATGGTTCCCGATTCCAATGATCTTGTCTGGATGCCGGAAGATGCCTTTGGTCGTGCGCTTGCCCATAAGGCTTCTGCCAAACAGGCAAGTATTGCGGCCGCGTTGCAACGGCCTATCGCAGTTCAGTGCGTACGGGAGCCGGCTCCAAAACCGCTATGGAAATCAAAACCCACATGGTATCTGGTGGCGGAAGAAGACCGCATGATTAACCCGAAGACGCAGCATTTCATGGCCGAGCGCATGCGCGCCAAGGTCAGGCCTCATCCAGTTGACCACACTCCGATGTACGCAGATCCGAAGGTTGTGATCGACGTGATCCTTGAGGCTGCGCATGAAACTCTTTCAGCATAGAGGTCGGCGCCTTATCAACCATACCGTCGCGCGCAAGCGCCGCGATAAAGTAAATTCATGACTACGAAAGACGCCGTCGCCATTGTCCCCGGCGCAAGTCGAGGCATCGGCCGAGAAATGCCGTACCTATGCGGTGATGTACGGCTCAAGGCGGCGAAAGGGAAATGACATGGTGCAATGGGATCGAGTGACCCGCCGTGATGTGTTGCACGCGATACGCGAATATGACCGGCTGGGCCCGGAGAAGTTTTTCTCTGAGCATGGCTTTGCTCCAACGACGACTTATGAGCTGGTCTTGGACGAGCGCCGCTACCCACCCAAAGCAATTCTCGGTAGAGCTTATGAGTTCGCCACGGGCAAGCGGCTGGCCTCGGGCGACTTCGAGGGCGGCAAAACCGGCGCCGTGAAAGTGCTCACCGAACTCGAATTCAGTATTCAGAAGAAAGTGTGACCAAGCCGGATACGCTGATTCAATGCGCCGGCCGAACTCCCTTCCGTGCCTTGATTAGCGGGGTTCCGCGAGGCGTAGGCGCTTTCGATTCTGTCTTGCAGACGAGGAACAAATAGAATGGGAAGTCTCAAAATCCAACCGGAAGAGTACGACCTGCTCATTCTTGGCAGCGGCGCCGGATCCAAGCTGCTCGCCTGGACTTTGGCGGGGCAAGGACAGCGCGTTGCGGTGGTTGAGCGCAAATATGTCGGCGGCTCGTGTCCCAATATCGCGTGTCTTCCGTCCAAGAATGTCATTCATACGGCGCAGTTCGCGCACGATGTTCGGCGCAGCGAGGAGTTTGGAGTCACTATCGACAGCTTCCGCATCAACATGCCGGCTGTCAGAGATCGAAAACGCAGAATGGTGCAGGGGCTCGTCGATACGCATCTTGCTCTCTACAAGCAAAGCGGGGCCGAGCTGATTATGGCCTCAGGCAGGTTTGTTGGCCCGAAGATCATTGAAGCGGCGCTGCAGGATGGAACTAAACGTTTGCTAACTGGGAAGAACGTCGTAATCGGCGTCGGAACACATGCGGCCATCGAAAACATTCCCGGACTCGTGGCGGCACAGCCCCTCACTCACGTTGAAGCGCTGGAACTCGATATCGTACCAAAGCATCTGATCGTCATCGGCGGCGGATACGTTGGCCTGGAGTTTGCACAGGCCATGGGCCGATTCGGAAGTAAAGTTACCATCGTCGACCGCAATCATCGCGTGATTCACGCGGAAGATGATGACGTCACCGAGGGCTTGCAAAGCTTGTTGGAGGATGAGGGATTGGATCTCGTCTTTGGCGCGAGGATCAAGAGCGTTTCCGGAATTTCGGGCGAGTCCGTTCAACTCGCTCTCGAGCAGAACGGCGTTGAAAGGTCGTTGACAGGCACGCATTTATTGGTTGCCGCCGGGCGAGTGCCGAACACAAAAGACATTGGGCTGGAACTTACTGGAGTGGAGCTGACGGAGCGCGGATATATCAAGGTGAATGAACGCCTCGAAACTTCGGCTCGCGGCGTGTGGGCAGTGGGAGAAGTGGCGGGCAGTCCGCAATTCACGCACATCAGCGAAGATGACTTTCGCGTCGTCCGCGATAACATGCTTGGCGGGAACCACGTCACGACAGGCAGGCAGGTGCCCTTCTGCCT
>JASHOC010000183.1 GCA_030041305.1 Acidobacteriaceae bacterium | reverse complement strand
TCTCATGCGTGTGTGTGGGCCGTTGCTCGGCGGCTTGCTCGGTGGCGTGCGAAATTGATGCTAGTTGGATTGCGGGCGCGTGGGATACGTCGCGGCTGAGTGCATGGCCGAGCGTTGCTGCGTCGTTCGTGAATATCTGCGCGTCGTGCGCACCGCGTGAGATGGAGACGTAGGCCATACGGCTATTCAGCAGATCCCTTGCGCCCAATTCCGTATCAACGTGGATCAATACCCGCTCTGCCGTCTGGCCCTGGCTGGAATGGCTCGTCACGGCGTAGCCGTAATCGAGATGTAGTTGCCGGTTCGGATCGAGTTTCACGGAGCGGCCATCGTCCATCTTTAGACTCAATCGTCCATCAGCGCCGAAGGATTCGATGTTGCCCAATTCGCGGCTTGCCACTTTGAGATCATTGGCCGGAGCGGTGAACTGGATGCGGTCGCCCTCGGAGAATGCACGCATCTCTTCGCGGTACACGGTCACGCCCTGCTGCCGGCGCGGATCATAGGTGCGCTCCGTGCCGTCCTGTAGTTCGACCGTCAGCCGATTGGCTGCGGCGTCGATGCTGTTTACTCGTGCGTACTCGCCCCTGCCGATGCCAGTTTCCTTCGATGCGCGCGAATAGCGCAGCACATCGCCAACCTCGTACCGCTCGGCCCACGTGCGATCTGCGCCAGTCATATCCTGTCGTGGCACCAACGTTCGGACATCGTGTTCCGCATTTTGCACGAAATGTCGGTCTTGCAATTCCGCATGGATGCGCTGGTTGATCTCCATCCGGGAACGATTGTCCGGGGAGACGACCAGGGTTCGCTCCGGTGCCCTTACGTACTCCTCCGCAATTGCCCGAATCCGCCTGTCGTGATCTGGAATCTCATGCACTCGGCCCTGCCTGTCAAGGCTCTCGACTGCCTCATAAACCTGGCCCCGTGCAAGCTGCTCAACCGCTCGTTTCAATTCTGGGTCTTTCTGGCGCACGATCTCTTCCAACTTCACCGTCAACATGCCTGCATCTTGGAGCTGCGCAAATGGCCGCCCGGCCTCGACGGCTTCATGCTGCCGCCGGTCACCCACGAGTAACACACGGTCATTGGAATGGAGCCGATGTACGAATTCATGCAATTGTCGAGTCGATGCCAGCGAAGATTCGTCGAGAACATAGAGGCGCTTCTCGCCTGTGTCGGCCTGTTCGCCGCGCACCAGATGTTTTTGCAGTGTCGATGTTTCCATTCCCGACTCGGCAAGCTTTTGGGCCGCGCGTGATGTAGGCGCGAAGCCCTCTACGCGGTAGCCTTCCGTCTCTGCGGCTTGGCGGATCACGGAAAGCACGGTCGTTTTCCCCGCGCCAGCAACCCCGTCCAGTCCGAGAATCTTGTCACGGGAAATGAGAATGTCATCAACGGCGGCACGCTGCGCGGCGCTCAATTCAGGGTGCCGATCTTCTATTCTCACCCGCATCTGTGGTGAAGCCAGCATCGGGTCGTTGGAACTGCGGCGATTCCCCTCCTGCATCCGCGCAATAATCTCCCACTCCATGCGGATCATGCTGGCGGTCGTGAACTGCCGGTCTGCGCCATTGCTGGCAACTTCGCGGAATTCGCTTGTGCGAACGCGGCGCTCGAACTCCTGCCTGATGCTGGCGTACGTCGTCTCTCCCATGCCGCGCGCCAGAGCCGATTCGAGAATCGCGCGGCCGTCGTGCACTGCCGATCTCTCGAAGACATGATCGCGCGCCCAAGTCACCGCCCGCTGCGCGGCGATCTCTGGTTCTCGTGTCTGTTGGTGCCCGTGTGTTCGCGCCTGAGCGACTACTCGATCCGCCTGGTGCCCATACTGGGCGGCCAGGTCCCGGTGCCGGCGTAATACTTCTTCTTGGGATAGCAATTCCTTGCGGTCGCGGGTGTGATGCGCGGCGATCTGCGCAGCCTTCGCTCCATCAATCCCTTGCTCGCGGAGATGGTCTTTGATCTGTTCCCGGCGCGGGCTGGATGCTTCCAAATATTCTTTCGTGTATCCCTTGATTTCTGGCTGCCCGTGCTTGCCGCGTTCTAGTTCATAGCCCAGTTTTTCAAGACGCAGCGCCAGTTCCGAACGGTACACAGCCGTTACATACCGCTGTGAAACGAAGATCTCACGGGGCTGCAGGGCGCGCGTCTGGCCGTTGTCCCGCTCCGTTACATTGAAGATGACGGCGTGCGTGTGCAACTGCGGCGCAGCGTATCCGCCCACGGGTCGAGCAGTGTCGTGCTCGAAAGTGGCTGCAGCAAGCTTTCCGGTGGTCTCCGGGGCATGTACGTTTCCGATGCGAGCCTCCGTGTATCGCTCCAACTCTGCGAGCGCCGCGCGCACGCTTTCTCTGTGCGCCAGTCGAACGCGGTCATCGCCGCCCACAAGAGCCGTGATGGATACCGACTTCGGCGCAGAGAACGTGGCATCCCATCCGGCACGATGCTCAACACTAGTGACCTCTTTGCCATTCTTGCCCTCGTAGGTTCTTGAAACCTGGTGTCGGACAAGCAGCGCTCCCGTTTGCGGATGCTGACCCTCCGCCAATCGGGCGAAGTGTTCATCCTGGACAGGGCCGCCGAGACGCCAGCTTTCTGCGAGCCTCCCCTGCCATTCACTGAAAACGCGCTGGTCGCGGCTCCAGTAGTTCTGCTGGTAGGAGGCAAATTCCTCCTTGTGGTAGGTCCGCGCCAGGCTGGCTGATAGCGGCTTCGATATGGTGAGCATGGGGAGTGCTCCTAAACGACCCGGCTATTACCGGGCATGTTTTTTGCTCATTCGATCTCGTCCTTTTCGCTCCAGAGATAGCCGTCGCCAGTTCCGTTGTAGACGCCGAAGAGTGGGAACGCGAAGGATGCGGGCTTTGCGGGCGGCTCGACGGCGGTTTCGGGACGGCAAGTAGTGGTGCACTGTGCGGCCCGGCAAGTTTCCGTGCGCCGCAATGCACTCCGGTGCAGTACCGCCAGTCCGGAGCAGGCCCTGCTCGTCAGCACTTGACACTCGTCGAGGAAAGTTCGACACATATCGAAGAAGCCAGGGGACGGCCCCTGCCAGGGGGATACTCTCCGTCGCCAGGCGAGTTCCCTGGCCAGCGCTCGAAAGAATCCTATGACTAGGAACCATGCACCAATCGAGATGCACAGCGCCGCGATTGCCGACAATTCGGGCAGCAGCAGGAAATCCCCGAGGCTCTGGCCGTCAAAGACCAGACTGGCCAAATTCGGCCTGAGTATTTCCGCTGGAACCTGCTGCGGCGGACCTTTAATCAACGTCTTCCATCCGGCATCTGTGGCCGACTGAGAGAGCGCCATACTGGTTCCCTCTCCAGAATCAACAGCATCGTCATCCGTAGCGAGTTCCCTTTTCCGGTGCCGCCCGTTCTTCCAGATCAGCCGAACTTCGACGGTCGCCGGCGAGATGACCGGCAGTGAGCACCAGATGTACGCAGGCAGGTAGTGGCGTTGGAGAGGCGTCCACGGCGAGCGCCAGAATATCCAGACCGTTACCGCCTGGGCGATTGCTGCAAACGCGAGGAGCTGAACAAGGATGAGAAGAATGCGCCTGCGATTCATTGCTCGTTGCCATCCTCCTCGACACGCTGAGCGACGAAATCGGCGAGCATTCGGCGCGCCTCCTCGAACTTCCTGGAGTCGGTTCGGTCTCGGATCTTCGGAATCGATTCAGGCAGCATCGGCTTGCCTTCGACAGTCGCCTGGGCGCCCGCGTGGAACAGACCGAGCAGGACATGCCGCACGGCCCAAATCTCGGCGAGCAGTAGTTCCAAGGGATCGGCGGGCCGTTCGCGCGCGGCGCGTAAGGCCGTCTCGCGCAGCCACTCCGAGAGGGGTTGACCCCCGCGCTCGGCGGCAGCTTCGACCTCGGCAAGTTCATTGGGAGGCAGGCGCGTGGAGATGGTCTTGGTGCGGAAACCGGGCTTGGTTTCGTCGCTTATTGTCGAAAGTGGGGTAGCTCCCTTAATACAGTAGACTCAAGATATTGTGGTTCGCGCGTCTGAAGTTTCAAAACAGCTTGATTATCCAGGCACTTGGCAGCAGTTTCGCGCATGGTTTCCCGACGAGCAATCGTGCGTTGCCTATCTGGAGCGGCTGCGTTGGCCGACGGGTTTTCGCTGTCCAGGATGCGCT
>JASHOC010000182.1 GCA_030041305.1 Acidobacteriaceae bacterium | reverse complement strand
CCCCATCAGTCGCATCGCAGAGCTGCTGCCTTGGAACCTCGCCGACTCGCTCCAGTCCGTCTCCCAGGCCGCCTGAAACTCCCCAAGCACCGGCGCTTGAAGTGTCCACTTGAAAATACGTGGACACTTCGTTGCTCCCGCAAAAGTCTCTCACACGACTGCAATCCGTGCCAGATGGCAGCTTCGGACGCTTACGAACAATCGCTGCCTGAGCCGCTCTCTATCCTCGGCGCAAGGTAGTTGAAATGCGCAACAAAAAAGCAAATGTATATGTCCCCGCTTTTGAAAACGTATTCATATTCGTCAACGGCGATAATCCATTCAGCTGGATATCCCGGCGCTTCTTGGCTGTACGAGTGGGCCGAAACCCCGCAAAGCCGGAACCAAACAACGACACGTGGTCGGTGTTACCGCATCACCGGTCTGCACTGCGCGCTCCTGCGTCGGGCCCGAATTAAGGGATGCTCACTGTGTACGTGTTGGAAGGCGCGCTGGCATTTCCCGAGCTGTCGACGCTTTCTACGTAGTATGTGTAAGAGGCGCCGCTCTCTACCGTGCTGTCGGTATAGGTGGTCGAAGTGTCGACCGTCGGGTTCAGTAGTTGGTATGACGAGCTTCCGTTGGTTGACCGATAGACGTCATAGCCGGCCACCGGATCAGATGAATTTGTCGGCGCGTTCCAGGTGAGCTGGACTTCGTAGGATGCGGCCTCACCGGTGCCGCTCAAGCTGATCACCGCCGTCGGATTGGTCAACGAGTTGCTCACGATGGTAAGTTGGCCCGTCGCAGCTCCGGTCGTGGTCGGATCGAACTCGATCTCCAGGGTCACGGTCTGGTTCGGGCTTAGTGAGAGCGGGAAGCTCACCCCCGACATCGAGAAGCCGGTCCCGGTGATCGTAGCTGCGCTGACCGTCACCGAGGCCGTGCCGGACGAGGTCAGCGTCACCGATTGCGTCGCCGGCGTGTTCACCACCACATCGCCGAAGGCCAGGCTGGAAGAACTGAGGCTGAGCGTCGGCACGGCGGCGTTCAATTGCAAAGCAAAGGTTTTTGTAGTTCCGCCGGCGCTCGCCGTCAGGGTCGCGGTCGCGGCTGAACTCACCGCTGTCACCGTGGCCGTGAAGCCGGCGCTGGTCGAGCCTGCCGGAACGGTCACTGAGGCCGGCACGGTGACAGCGGCATTGTTGCTGGCTAGGCTTACCGCCAATCCGCCTGCGCCCGCCGCCGCGGTCAGCGTCACCGTGCATGCGTCGCTCCCCGCGCCCGTCATCGATCCATTGGCGCAAGTCAGCCCGTTCACCACCCCAGCCGCCGCCTCTCCCGTCCCACTCAGGGCGATGGTTGATGTTGATCCGCTCGCTGCATTGCTGGTCAGGGTGATCGTTCCCGTCGCTGCTCCAGCGGCCGTCGGATCGAACTGCACGCTCAAAGCCGCCGTCTGACCCGGGTTCAGAGTCAGCGGGAAGCTCACCCCCGACATCGAGAAGCCGGTCCCGGTGATCGTGGCTGCGCTGACCGTCACCGAGGCCGTGCCGGACGAGGTCAGCGTCACCGATTGCGTCGCCGGCGTGTTCACCACCACATCGCCGAAGGCCAGGCTGGCTGCGCTCAGCGTCAGTCCCGCCGTCGCTGCATCCAGCGTCAGGGCATAGGCTTCGGACACCCCGCCGGCGTTCGCCGTCAGGGTCGCGGTTTCGGCCGAACTCACCGCCGTCACTGTGGCCGCAAAACTTGCGCTGGTCGAGCCTTCTGGCACAGTCACTGAGGCCGGCAAAGTAACGGCGGCGTTGTTGCTGGACAGGCTTACGGTCATTCCGCCCGCGCCCGCCGCCGCGGTCAGCGTCACCGTGCACGCATCGCTCCCCGCGCCCATCATCGATCCTTGGGCGCAAGTCAGCCCGCTCAGCGTCGATCCCCCCGCCACGCCAGTACCACTCAAGTCAATCACTGTTGGGCTATTCGAGGAATTGCTGGAAATCGTAAGTTTCCCGGTCACCCCTCCAGCCGCGCTGGGATTGAACTGCACAGCGAAGCTATAGTTACCGCCAGCGGCGATCGTCATGGGTAAGTTAGTCTGACCCGTGACAGAAAAATATTGCCCGCTCATCGTCAGTTGAGATATTTGGATTGCAGCGGATCCGCTGTTGACGAGAGAAATATTCGCGCTCGCCACTTGGCCCACATTCACATCGCCAAAGGCGACTGCGCCGGGAGACACTTCAAGCGTGCTTTCCGTCGTTACGTTCGCAGAAGCCCCGATGTTGATGGAACCACCGCAGCCGGAGAGCAAAACTACAAATCCGCAGAAGCACCCCATCACGATTGAAGCAGCGTACCTGCGGCGAATCGTCGTGAGTTGGATCCCAACGGGCGCCTGGCGTTCCTTCCCTCGAGTGGGACCCTCAAATGATTCTGCGTTGCAAATTTTAACTACGCGGCCCTGAAAAAATCGGACACGCCTTTCCAGCATTTCACCGTTCCCAACAAAAATTCAGGCAACGGAGTTCACAAAGTGCTGCAATTGGACCCTAATCGGATTCGTTTGCAAGAAATATAACTCATTCGTGCGCGATCTCGATATAACTTTGGTAAATTTTGTATAAATCTATTATTTTAAACAATTTAAATCGATTCAAACTGGGATTTCGACATCGAATTGTGCCGCTAATCACTAACCCGTTCTTTGAAGAGAAAGAGATTTCCACATCCGTAACCTGGTTGAATAGTCAGGGCCAGATCGCCTGCTACTCCTCACTCTTCATTCCCGTTCTCGCCCCCGCAAGCCAAAGCGGGGATCCTCGGATTTCCAGGACCCCCTTAAAATCGGTTCAGTAACGAGTGTGGGCAACCGGAAAAGCAATTTGCGCTTTTTGCGATGCCCCATCTGGGTTCTGGATCACCGGGGCGCCGGCGCATCCCACGCCGACAGCCGTAGAGTACCCTTGAACGCCGTACCCTGCCGCGGTGCATGCCGCGCGGATGCCAAAAAGGAGCAAAGCATTCGATGAATGCGCCTCGAAATCTGTTTGGCCACGCAATATTGGCCGTCGTTCTTCTCGCTTCCACCGCATCCCCCGCGCAAGTCGTCGACGCCATCGCGCCCGCTCTCCGCAGTCGCATTGACCGCATCGCCACGCAGATTCTCGAGCAAACCGGCGTTCCCTCGGCCTCCATTGCCGTCGTTCAACACGGGCAGCTTGTGTACACCCATGCCTTCGGAGTAGCGCGCTTGGCCGCCGCCGCTCCGGCCATGCCCGCCACGCCGGACATGCGCTATTCCATCGGGTCCATTTCCAAGCAGTTCACCGCGGCGGCGATCCTGATGCTCCAGCAGCAGGGCAAGCTATCGCTCGACGATCCGGTCGGCAAATATGTTCCCGGCCTGACTCGCGGCAATGAGGTCACTATTCGCGAAATCCTCTCCCATACCTCCGGCTACCAGGACTATTGGCCCGAAGATTACGTGATGACGCCCATGCTCGCCCCCACCACGGCCGAGCACATCCTCGATGTTTGGGGCAAAAAACCGCTCGATTTCGATCCCGGCGCTCAGTGGCAATACTCGAACACCAACTACGTGATCGCCGGCTGCATTGTCGAAAAAATCACCGGCAAGCCCCTCTTTCAATTCCTCACCGAGCACATCTTTCGCCCCTTGGGCATGAATTCGGTGTGGAACTCGGATGCCGGCCAGCTCACCAGCGCCGACCCCACCGGCTATTACCGGCATGCGCTGGGTCCCTTGCGTCCGGCGCCCAAAGAGGGCCGCGGCTGGATGTTCGCGGCCGGCGAGTTGGCCATGACGCCCCATGATCTCGCGCTATGGGACCAAAGCCTCCTCGACCGATCCCTGCTTGCGCCCGAGAGCTACAAAGAGATGTTTACTGAGGTCAAGCTCAAAGACGGCAAAGGCACGCACTACGGGCTCGGGGTCGAGGTGCGCCAGCGCGACGGCCATCTCTCCATCGAGCACTCCGGCGAGGTTTCGGGTTTCGTCTCTGACAACGAGGTCCTCATGGATTCGGGCGCTGCCGTGGCCGTCACCACCAACCAGGACGCCGTCGGCGCCGCGGGCGATATTGCCCGGCTGGCCGCGCCCCTCGTTGCCGGGTACCCGCTCGCTCCGGCCGAGCAGCAGGCTCTCGATATTTATCGCGGCCTGCAGCAGGGGCGCATCGACCGCTCCTTGCTCGCGCCCAATCTCAATGATTACTTCACGCCGCAGGCCATCGCCGATTACCAGTCGAGCCTCGCGCCCCTCGGCGAACCGCTCAGCCTAAGCCAAACCAGCGAGGAACAGCGCGGCGGCATGACGCTCCGTTCCTTCACCATTACCTATCTCAACCGCCGTCTCGAACTCACCACCTACACCTATCCCGACGGCAAGTTGGAGCAGTACCTGATCGCGCCCGTGGAGTGAGCGCGCTTTTTCAGGTTCGGGCTCATCCCCGTTTGCAGCCCATCTCTTCTTCTCTCCCGCAAAGATCTTGCGCTACGAGAGCGAAGCGCAACCGCTCCACGCCCCGTTCGACTTCGGTAAACTTGAGTCTGGCCCTATGTTTGAGAACCTCACCGACAAACTTCAGCGCGTTTTCAAAACCCTCCGCGGCGAAGGCACGCTCACTGAAGAAAACATTGCCGAAGCCCTGCGCGCCATTCGCGTAGCCCTGCTCGAGGCCGACGTCAATCTGAACGTAGTGCGCGAGCTCGTCGAGCACATCCGCGCCAAAGCCTTAGGAACCGAAGTCCTCACCGCCCTTTCGCCCTCCGAGCAGGTCATCAAAATCGTGCGCGATGAGCTCATCGCCCTGCTCGGCAAAGACACCGCGCGCTTCAAGTTCGCTTCTCAGCCGCCCACGGTCATCCTCATGGCCGGCCTGCAGGGCTCCGGCAAGACCACCACCTCCGGCAAGCTCGCCGCCTGGCTCAAAAAGGGCGGGCATCGTCCCATTCTGGTCTCGGTTGACGTTTACCGCCCCGCCGCCCGCGAGCAACTCAAGATTGTCGCCAAGCAAGTCGAAGCCAAAATTTACGAAGGCGACCTCAAGGGCGAACCCGCTGAACCCGCTCTTGTCGAGCGCCTTGCCGCCGAGGCGCGCCGCGAGGCGCGCAACTTCGGCTTTGACACGCTCATCGTCGACACCGCGGGCCGCCTGCACGTGGACGAAGACCTGATGAAGGAAATGGAGCAGCTCAAAAAGCTGCTCAACCCCCAGGAGATCCTCTTTGTCGCCGACGCCATGACCGGTCAGGACGCCGTCAACTCCGCGCAGGAATTCCATACTCGCCTGGGGCTCACCGGCGTGGTTCTCACCAAAATGGACGGCGACGCCCGTGGCGGCGCGGCTCTCTCCATCCGCCACGTCACCGGCCAGCCCATCAAGTTCATCGGCGTGGGCGAAAAGCCCGACGCCTTCGAGCCCTTCCACCCGGACCGCATCGTGGGCCGCATCCTCGGCATGGGCGACATGCTCTCCCTCATCGAAAAGGCCGAAGAAAAGCTCGACCGCAAGAAAAGTGAGGAGCTGGCCAAGAAAGCTCTGCTCGGCGACGCCTTCACGCTCGAAGATTTCCGCGAGCAGTTAAAGCAAATCAAGAAACTGGGCTCCATGGAATCGATCCTCAAGATGCTGCCCTCCGTCGGTCCCTTCGCAGGCCTACAACAAGCCCGCCAGCAGATCGACGAAAAGCAGTTCACCCGGCTTGAGGCCATCATCAATTCAATGACCCCCAAGGAGCGCCGCAACCACGAAATCATCTCCGGCAGCCGCCGCAAGCGCATCGCCGCCGGCTCGGGTACTACGGTCCAGGACGTGAACCAGCTCCTCCGCCAGTACGCGCAAATGAGCAAAATGTTCAAGCAGATGGGTCGTGGCGGCCTGGCCAAGCAGATGATGCGCGGCGGCCTGAGCGGCATGGGCGGCCGCCAGCGCTTCGGGCGGTGAGGTTACTGCATGTGGGGAATCCTCGTATGCGTCGCAGTAATCGGTATCGTTTGGCCAACGGAACTACTGACAGAAAAGAGGCGACTAAAAAACCTGCCTCGCTGCCCGAAACACTTTCAGCTGCTGCCCTGTGTATATTGCGAACTCGATGCGCTGAAACATGCAAAATCCGAGGATGAGCAACACAAATCGTCTATCAGCCGCGAGTACTGGTCGATTCCGGCAGACGACCCCCAGCGCCTCAGGTCGCTTGCTGAGGATCACATTCAAAAGAACGACATTCCGACAAAAGCTGGATCGATCAAGGTGGCAGCGGTAAACATGTGGCGGCGGTCGAAACAAACACGAACAAATCGAGACAGGGAAGAGGCGGAAAGATAAACTTCAACTTGAATCCATGACCGCCCTCCAGCAACAGCTCGACAAAATCACCGCCAACACACGCAAGTTCGTCCAACCCGAGCGCCTCGCCGTCAGTGAGCGCGCTATCGAAGAACTCTTTGCCTCAGGAATCGAGGAAAGAATCCTCCCCATCGGCGCCGTGGCCCCCGACTTCACGTTGAACGACGCCTCCGGCCGGCCGGTCCGCTCCGCTGACCTGCTCGCTCTCGGGCCTTTGATCCTGAAATTCTTCCGCGGCCGCTGGTGCCCGTATTGCGTCACTGAACTCGAGGCCTGGCGCGACCTCTACCCCCGCCTGCGCGATTGCGGCGCGTTGCTCGCCGCCATCAGCCCGCAAACTGGCCGTCAGAACGACTTCATGGTCGGCCAACACGGCCTCCCGTTTCCCGTTCTCGCCGATCCTGGCTGCCAAGTCGCCGCGCTGTTCGGGCTCGTCTACACAGTTCCCCAGCATCACCGCGATTATTACCGCTCCATCCTCGTCAATATCCCCTTCATCAATGGCGACGAAAGCTGGCTTTTGCCATTGCCTGCCACGTACGTCATCAGTCGCGAAGGGCGAGTAGCCTTCGCCGAGGCGCACGCCGATTTCCGCGTACGGCCGGAGCCGGAAAAGGGTATCGCCGCCGTCTTGACGCCCCAAAGCCGCGCATAAGCCTTCGCGGCGAAGTGTCATTGTCCGCCGACCCGCTCCAAATCACCGGGATGCCATATCCTTTGAAATATCCAGAGCGCTGGCCGGTTTCCAAGACTCGCCCGACCGGCCGTCCCCATCTTGCGCGCGTACCCGTTCCAACTACATGCATGCCGCGGCGCGAAGAGAAGCAATACCGGCCAAAGACAACGCGTAAGCGCGGCTGAAGCGCCTCAAGCCCGCTTGCTGCGCGGCGAGCGAAGCCAGCGCCAGATCGAGAAGGCGCTGGCGATGAGGCACAGGGCGCTGACGACGATGACCGCCCACTTGAAGGGGGCCGATTTCACAATTCGGATCACGGAGTCGCCGAAAGCCAGAGCGAGGATCGCGAGTCCGGTGAAGCGCGCCGCGCGAGCGAAAAAGGTAAACACGAGAATGCGCCAGATCGGATAGTCGAGGACGGCGACAGCGGCAATAACGACCGTGAAAGGAAAGGGCGGTGGCGCAAGGGAGCCGATGCAAATGGCCACTCCGGCGCGATTGCCGATGCGATCCCGCAGTTTTTTGTAGCGCTTTTCTCCGGCCATTCTGCGCACGCCCGCCTCACCCAGTTTGCGCGCCGCCAGCGCCAGCAGCAGGACGCCGAGCGTCGATCCGCACGCTGCGAAGAGAACGTACCACGGCGCTCCACGATGGCGGTGGGCGACAAGAGCGACGATCAGCAAATCGTTGCCGAAGGGCAGAACCAGGAACGAAGAATCCAGAATGCCCATTACCAGCGGAGCGAAATAGCCCAGGCCCAACACAAAGCGCAGGATTGGCGACAAAAAATTCATTCCATCGCAAAGGCGGCTAGAGCACTTCTCCTTCCGCTGTAATCCGAAGCCGGGAACTCACGGGTCGATTCCCCAGAGAATCGCCACCTTCAATCGAAGTTGCAATGGCTACATCTGAAGGAGAAGTGCTCTAAACTGCGCCATCTTCGCGAATTTAGATGCCGCGCGCTGGCGCCTATAGCGGTTCTCCAATTGGTGTAGAGCAGAACCTCGAACGTTGAGTGGCGTTTTTCCCAAGAAAACGCCACCTGGCACGCCCCTCAAAACTCCACCGGAATTGGAGAACCGCCGTAACAGGCGGACAACTCCCTGGATTGGAAAAATCGCCCCAATCGGCCAAATAAGGGCCGCTGAGCGCCGCCTGAACACCCCGCGCACCGCATACCCCATGGGCCGGCGTTGAAATCCGCGGACCCGATGGCGGGCCGACGCCCTACGACAGTCTGCCGGCGGCCCAGAATACGGAAACCGCCGCGATGTAAACTTTAGAAATTTCCCGCACGTCAGATTAACCAGACGCGCACGGCTTCGTCGGGAAAGGACATGTGGCCGCGCGAATCGTTTTTTACGGCGCAAGCAACTCCAGCACGATAGAGGTCTCCGGCGAACCGATGGCGCGAGGGGCGCTTCTCTCTGTACGCGCGGCGATTTGCGGAGTTGGGATGACAGGTGCGGTCGCGCATCCCTTAATTTGAGGAAAATCGGTAAGCGAGGCAGCGGCTTGAGGAAGAACCAAGCCGCCGTCGAAGGGGATTTTCATTTTTTCAATGAGAACCATGAAACTCAGAATTCTCAGTGATTGGAATTGGACGCCGATTTCGGCGGCGTTGCGGCCGTGGATCGCGGCGCTGGCGTGCATGGCCCTGGCTTGCGCGATGTCGGCGTTCGGGCAGAGCAGCGGGCAGGGAGCAACCGGCAGCATCCATGGCCGGGTCGTCGATCCATCGGGTGCGGTGATCCCGGGTGCGACCGTGGTGGCGACCACGACGGCGGGGAAAGTCGCCGGCAATGCCACCTCCGATCCGGTGGGGAATTACGCCATCCAGGGCCTGCCGCCCGGGACGTACGGCGTGACCGCGACCGCCCCGGGATTCGCCGCTTTCGCGGTCCCGGGAATCGTGGTCACGGCGGGCCGGGCGCAGACGGTGAATGCCAAGCTGCAGATCGAGGTGCAGCAGCAACAGGTTGAAGTGCAGGCGGAAAGCAACACCGTGAGCACCAGTCCTGAGAGCAATGTCAACGCAGTGGTGATCAAGGGCAGCGATCTCAACGCGCTGTCCGATGATCCGGACGAGTTGCAAAATGAGCTGGAGGCGCTCGCCGGGCCGGCCGCAGGCCCCAACGGAGGGCAGATTTATATTGACGGCTTCACCGGCGGACAGTTGCCGCCGAAGTCCTCAATCCGCGAAATCCGGGTGAACCAAAACCCGTTTTCCGCCGAGTACGACCGGTTGGGATACGGCCGGATTGAGATTTTCACCAAGCCGGGCACGGATAAGCTCCATGGCGATTTCGAAGCGCAGGGAAACGACTCCGCGTTCAACACCCAGAATCCGTTGCTGGTCGGAGTCCCCGAGCCGTCGTACGACTCGTGGAACCTGCACGGATCGGCGGGTGGCCCATTGTCCAGGACCACGTCGTACTTTGTCAGCGCGTTTGCCCGGCAGCAGCAGAATGAAAACGTCGTCGAAGCGGAAAACCCGGCGAGCATTACGCTCAACCCAGATGGGTCGATCAATGAGGTTCCGGTGAACGAGGCGTTCGGCAATCCGGTGTCGCGGCTCGATATCAGCCCGCGCCTCGATTTTCAACTAGGCGAGTCGAACACGCTGACCGTCCACGAGGTCTATAACCTGTCGAAGAGCACCAACAGTATCGGATCGACGGGACTGACGCTGCCCGAACATGCAACCAACACCAACGATCAGGAAAACGCTGTCCAGATTTCCGATAGTTGGGTGCTGAGCAAAAATCTGGTCGACGACATCCGCTTTCAATACCGGCGCATCCGCGATTATTCGGCCTCGATTTCGAATCTTCCTTCCTATTCCATACAGGAGCAGTTTTCCGACGGCGGAAACCCGCAACAGACTGTGATCGACCACGAGAACGATTTGGAGCTGCAAAATTATTTCTCCGGGGTCGAGGGGGCGCACTCGCTGAATTTCGGAACCCGGGTGCGCGCCTATCCCGACGTGAATTACACCACCGGGGGCAGCAATGGCGCCTACATTTTTTCGAGCGCGAACTCGTTCCTGGGCTGCTACTCGACTCCGCCCGGCGCGACTCCGCCGCCGACTTGTGTGCCCCAGCAGTATTCCTACACGAAGATCAACAATCCCTCGGCCAGCGTCACGCTCTTCGACGCGGCGCTGTTTTACCAGGACGACTGGAAAGTAAAGCCGCAGTTCACGTTCAGTTACGGGGCGCGGTGGGAAACGCAAAACTGGATTAGCGACAAAGACGACTGGGCGCCGCGCCTCAGTTTTGCCTACGCCTTGGGCAGGAACTCGGGCCGCCAGCCCAAAACCGTGGTGCGCGCAGGATACGGCTGGTTCTATCAGCGGTTTACGGTGGCCAATGGCTTCGGCGCCAATGTTCCCTATGTCATCAACACCATTCACGAGAACGGCTCTAACGAGCAGCAATTCATTCAGACTTCGGGCATCGTCTTCAACCAGTACTCGACCACGCCGTTGACCTCCAGCACTGCTGGAAGCGCAACCGGAAGGAACGCGCCCACCTTCTACACCATTGCGCCTCGTTTTCATGCGTCCAACGATATGGAGGCGGCGATTGGAATTGACCGGCAAGTGACCCGGTCCATAACCGGCAACGTGACCTACATCTTCTCGCAAGGCATTCATCAGTACTTCACCGATAATCTCAGCGCCGCGGCGGAATACCCGCTGGCGGATGCGTTGGCCGACGTCTATCCCGCTACCGCCCCGTCCGCGCCTCCGACCAATAATCTGCAATACCAATCAGGCGGTTTCTACCGCGAACATCAGGTCATGGCCACGCTGCGGGTCACCTACCCACGTTTCAGTTTTTTCACCAATTACACTTACAGCGATGCCCTGGGCGACACAAGCGGAGTGAGTTCCGTTCCTTCGGTTTCGAGCGATCCCGGACTGGATTTCGGCAGAACGGCCTTCGATATCCGCAACCGCTTCATGCTGTTTGGAAATTTCATGCTGCCTTGGGCCGTGTCGATGTCGCCCATGGTGGTGGTCAATTCCGGTACGCCCTTCAGCATCACCACCGGCAGCGACCTGACCGGGAACAATCAGTTCAATGCGCGACCCACCTACGCGGCGAGCTGCTCGGAGCCAAACGCCATCGCCACACAGTGGGGCTGCTTCGACGCCTATCCATACGGCCTGCAGGCGACGAGCGGCGCGCCCATTGAGCCGTATGCGGCGGGCGAAAAGATTGTCCCCGTCGGCTCGGGCACGGGACCCTCCAATGTCAGCCTCAATATGCGCCTCAGCAAGGTGATCGGCATCGGACCGAAGGTGGAAGGCGGAGCCGCGCATGGGCCTGGCGGTGGCGGTGGGGGCGGCGGTCCTCGTGGCCCACGCGGCTTGGGAGGTGGCGGTTTGAGCGGCAGCCGCGGAGGCCCGGGGCCCATGAACGCCTCGGTCTCGCGCAAATATAATCTCACCTTCTCGTTGTGGGGCACCAATATCTTGAATCACGAGAACCTCGGGACCCCGAACGGGGCCCTCTCTGCTCCAACGCTTTTCGGCAAATCGCAGACCCTGGCGGGCGGATTCTTTTTCTCGCCGACCGCCGGCAATCGGAATGTCTCTTTGCAAGCAACCTTCAATTTTTGAGTGCTTCCCGAATTTGCGCGGGCGTTTGGCGTCCGTGCTACAGCAGCTTAGGAACTGCTGCGGGCAGAAATCCACGGCGGGAAGCGGAAACGGCCAGCAGGCACAGAATGCCAGCTGGCCGTTTAAGTTGGTATCGAGCGAATCCTTGAATCCCTTCTGGGATTGACCTCAAACCGCGCGCCTGCGCAGTTTCTTGTCAGCCTGCGGCCGGTCCCTCCAAGCGGTCCAGGCGACGCTCGTGTTCCTGGGCGACCTGCACGAGGAGCTCAACGCTCCGCTCCAGTCGCTCGACAATCGAGAACAGTCTGTTGAACCGGTCTTCTGACCGGTTGAAACGGTCCTCCCATTGCCGGTTCTGCAGCTCGATGGTCATCACCAGCGCCTCATGGCGCTCGACGAGCCGGTCCAGCCGTTCATCGGTGGTCATTTCTACCCTCTACAATTCATGATGCCACGATAGCGGGCGCCGCATGCCGGACCATTTCTCGGACATGCTCCTGCGGATCTCGACAATCTTCCCGCGCATAACTTAGCTGCGCGCTCGCCATGGCCTCGACCGCAGCGGATCCGACTCGGAACTCCGAGTCGGCCCCATCGCGCGGGGTCATGAACCGTATGGGTAAACACTGTCACGAACCAGATGCGTAAACACCAGATGTTGGGGTATCAAGATCGCCAATCACTATTAGTGGAGATTTGCACAGACGCTCGCCAACAGCCGAGCTGAACCCGCAATTTCCCCTTGGCGTGAACACCAAATCGAGGTAAACTCAGGGTGGAGTTTTTTGGAGTTAAGTGGAGCCAAGAGCCACTCAACAGCATCTGAATGCAAGTCTACTCCGTTCTCTCCGGCGCGGACTTGAACTCCAACCATTCGTTATCTCGCGGGATCCAATTCGGCTAACCGGCAGGGCCGCCGGCCTGGAGAACTTCCAAAGGCGGACAGGTGAAAAGCGCGGCAAGCGCGCGCAGTCGGCCGCGATGGGAAGAGGCAGCACTGATGTTTCGCGGCAACCATCCGGCGAAGGTTGATGAGAAGGGACGGCTGAAGGTGCCGGCGGCGTTCAAGCAACTGCTCGATGCGCAACATGTGACTCAGTTCTATGTCACCAGCGCCGACGGCAAGAGCGCCGAGATTTGGCCGCTGCCGGAATGGGAGAAGCGGGAAGCCCAGCTTGCCGAATTTGGGGCCATGGATGACGGCGTCCAGAAGTATCTGAATCTGACCAGCTACTACGGCCAGCAGGTGGAAATCGATAACCAGGCGCGAATCGTGCTGCCGCAAATTCTGCGGGGAGCGGCGAAGCTGGACGCGGAAGTGGCCGTGATGGGGAAGATCAACTATCTGGAAGTCCATAATCTGGCGCAATTGGAAGAATCATTGCCGGCCAATGCGATGACCGCGGAAGATCGCCGGGCGGTGGCGGCCGTTTTAAGCCGGCGGGAGTGGCAACGAAACCCCTGAGGGGGAGCGCATGACGCAGCCTTACGCACGCCATGTGCCGGTTCTTTTCGAAGTAGCAATTGGTTTCCTGAACGTGCAGCGGGGTGGCACGTATGTGGATTGCACGTTAGGTCTGGGCGGGCACGCGGAAGGAATTGTGCGCAGGCTGGGGCCAACAGGTCGCCTGGTCGGATTTGATCGCGATCCCGAAGCGCTGGCGTTGGCAAGCGCGCGACTCGACCAGATCCGGCAGGAACTCGGCGGCGAGGCTCCCGAGGTGATGCTGATCGGCGAGGCGTTTAGCTCGCTTGCGCGTTATGTGGCGGTCGGCGCTGCGGATGGGTTGTTGGCTGATTTCGGCGCCAGCAGTCTGCAGTTCGACGAGGCGCGCAGGGGATTTAGTTTTCAGGCGGACGGGCCTTTGGATATGCGCATGGATCCGCGCACAAGGTTGACCGCCTATCAAGTGGTGAATGAGGCGAGCGAGCGCGAATTAGCAGACCTCATTTACGAATACGGTGAGGAAAGGAGGTCGCGGACAGTCGCCAGAGCCATTGTGCGGGGGCGGCCGGTTACGAGCACGGGGCAATTGGCCCGGATTGTAGCTTCAGCCGTCCCGCCAATGAAACATCTTCATCCGGCGACCAAGACATTTCAGGCCCTGCGCATCTATGTCAATCGCGAACTGGACGAAATCCGGGCTTTGTTCGAGGCCGCGCCACTATTGCTTAAGCCCTCGGGACGGCTCGTCACCATCAGTTTTCATTCTCTCGAAGACCGTATCGCGAAAGACAGCCTTCGAGACGGCGCGCGCAGAGGAATCTGGAAGGTCTTAACCAGAAAGCCGGTGACGGCAAACGAGACGGAGATTCAGCGCAATCCGAGATCGCGTAGCGCTAAGTTAAGGGCGGCGGAACGGCGATAAACAGTTTGAAGTTCTTCGTTCACAGTTCACGATCTCGGTTACCGCGATGCCCGGCAGCTGAGAACGAACTGAGAACTGCACTCTGAGGAGAATCTGGATGGCGGCGTGTGCGACAAATTATTTTGAGGGCGGCCGGGGGTGGAGCGCGCGGATTGCCGAGCACAACGCTGCTTCAATGGCCGAGCAGCCCTTGCGCCGGCGGCGCGTGCGCACGCCGGAGATCCACTTTGCTAAGCACTTCGACAACTCCCGGCTGGTCAAGGCGCCGGACCCGGTGCGGGCGCGCGAAATGCGGGTATTCTCAGCCGCTGTCGCCGTGCTCTTTTCGCTGGTCATGGTATATGGACTGCAGCATTTCTACGCCATCGAGAGCAGTTATCGCGTGGAAAGTGAGAAGCAGGTGCTCGAGCAGTTGCGCGAGCAGAACCGGCAGTTGCGTTTGAGCGAAGCTGAGCTGGCTCAGCCCGCCCGCATCGATAAGATGGCGCGGCAACTTGGCCTCGCAGCTCCGCAGCCTGGCCAGGTGGTCCAGGCCAATGCGCGCCCCGATCCGAATGCGCCGGCTCTTGCCCAGATGACCGTGCCCGCACCGCCTGCGGAGTGATGAGCTTTCCAGCGTTCAGCTTCAGCCGTGGATAGGCGGTTTGGCAGGTGGACAACATGTCCTCCGCGGCTCGGCGGGAGCCAGGCCGATGGGGGTGGCGATTTTGGCTGAGAGCTGATAGCTGAGATCTGAAGGCTGATAGCTAATAGCTGATAGCTCGTCCTTGGGAGCTTCATCCGCCATGCAGGCAGCCGTCCGAGCCGTTCGCACCCGCGCCCAGGCGCCGCGCGCGGTTCCACTCCAACGCAAACGGTTTTGGCTCATTTGCCTCCTGTTTCTGGTGTGGGCGGGCGCGATCGCGGCGCGCCTTTTCTGGATCCAGGTCGTCCAACATCGCACCTACGTGGAGCGCGCCGCCAAGCAGCAGCAGCGCACCTTCGAGGTAGCGCCGCGGCGCGGCATTCTCTACGACCGCAACCTGCACGAGTTGGCCATGACGGTGCTGGTCGACTCCATCTACGCCGATCCCACGGAGATCGATGATCTTCAGGCCGCCGCGCGCACTTTGGCCGCGATTGTCCACACCGATCCCGAGGATGCGCAGACGACCCAAGCGCAGATCGCTGACCGGCTGGGTCATGGGCACAATTTTGCGTGGGTCGCGCGGCGGGTCACGCCTCAAATCGCGGCGCGGGTGCGCGCCCTCAAAATGAAAGGAATCTATTTCCAAAAGGAATTTCAGCGCGTTTATCCGAACAACGAACTGGCCGCGCAGGTTCTGGGTTATGTGGGCGTGGACGACACCGGGCTGGGTGGCCTGGAAGAAAAATTCGACGCCGATCTGCACGGCGTGCCGGGACGCATGTACATGGCCGTGGACGCGCGGCGGCGCGTGCTGGGCTCAAGCGAGCGCGACCCACAGCCCGGCCGCAACATGGTCCTGACTCTCGATGAAAACATCCAGTTCATGGCCGAGCAGGCGTTGGACCACGCCATGGAAAAGTCACATGCGCTTAACGGCACCATTGTGGTGCAGGACGTGCACAGCGGCCAGATTCTTGCCCTCGCCATCCGGCCGACATTCAATCCCAACGATTTTCGGCATACCACGACGGCGCTGTTGCGCGACCATGCGGTGAGCGATGTGTACGAGCCGGGCTCGACCTTCAAGCTGGTGACGTACTCCGCCGCGCTCGATCAGCACGTGGTCACTCCCGACGACATCATCGACTGCCAGGGCGGACAGATTACGCTCGATGGGCGTGTCATTCACGACGATCGCAGCGACCGCGGACTGGGCAAAGTCACGGTGGCGACGGCGCTCGCGCGCTCCAGCGACGTGGCCGCCGTGAAGCTGGCGTTGCAACTCGGCCCGGAGCGCTTTTACCGCTACATCCGCAATTTCGGCTTCGGCATGCGCTCCAGCGTGGAACTGCCCGGCGAGACGCGCGGCCTGCTGCGGCCGCCCAGCCGCTGGGGAAAAACTTCAATCGCGTCCATCGCCATCGGTCAGGAAGTGGCCGTTACTCCGTTGCAACTGGTCACCATGGTGTCGACAATCGCCAATGGCGGCGTTTACCTGCCGCCGCACATTCTCTTTCCCGGGCAACTTGGACAAAAATCCGCTGTCCCTCCGGCTCCGGCGCCGTTAGGGCCGGATGAGGACCTGCCCGATCCGCTTCCGCCGGGCGCGCATCGCGTCATCACCACGCTGACCGCGGCCCGGATGCGCCAGATGATGGAGGGCGTGGTGCTGAACGGCACCGGCAAAGAGGCCCAGCTCGACGGCTACTCCTCTGCCGGCAAGACCGGGACCGCGCAAAAAATCGACCCCAGGACGCACACCTATTCCAAGACCATGCATATTGCCTCGTTTGCCGGGTTTGCGCCGGTCAACAATCCGGTGATCGCCGTGGCCGTGGTCATCGACTCGCCCAAGGGCGCCTACTACGGCGCCGCGGTCTCGGCGCCGGTCTTTGCCGAGGTGGCGCAGCAGGTGCTCGAATACCTGGGCGTTGCGCATGATATTCCGTTGCGGCCTCAGAACACCAAGCCGAAGCCCGAGACCATGATCGTCGAAGACGACTCGGCTCCGCAAAGCGACGACCTCCAGGCGCTGTACGATGCGGCCAATGATTTGCCCAGCGACGATCCCCTGCACGCGGCGCTGGATCAGCCAGCGGCTTCTTCTGGCGCCGCAGCGGCAAAGCCGGAGACGATCCCGGGGAGCCATGCGGAGCCGGGAGCGGCAACTTCTGCGCCGTCGCCGGCTCATACGGTGGTGGTTCCCACGACCAGGATGCTTCAAGTTCCATCGCTGGTGGGAATGCCGGTGCGCAAGGTGATCGAGCAGGCTGCCGCGGCCGGCCTGGTGGTGGAAATCACCGGCAGCGGCACGGCCCGCGAGCAAGCGCCCGCGCCCGGCGCGATGGTTCCCCCTGGGACCAAGATTGTGGTCCGCGCCACGCGCTGAAGCCCGCCCGAGCTGGATGCGGCGCGAGACCAAAAACAGCCGTGTTGTTTGGGGCGGCTTATCGAGAGGCGGGCAGCCCAAGCGGGAGCGGTTTACCCTTTTGGACAGCGCGGCTCGATCCCCGCCGGAAAGCATCACGAGGCGCCGGAAATCAGAAGAGTAATCGAGACCGGCGGCATGACCCAAGAAGCGAAAGCGCCTTTAGTGAGGGGTAACCAGCTGGAGACTTCGCTGTGGGATGCAGGCCAAAAGGCCCCTGCCGCGCGTTTGAAGAGCCTCCTACAATGTGATGAATGGCTTGGGAGCCCGAACAAATTCGTGCCGATGTCGGCAATCCCGCAGCGGTCCCCTGGAAACCGCGTCCTGTCCCTCTGCCTCGTGGCCCCCTTTGATTTTGGTATGAAGTTCGAAACGATCAGAAGATTGTCGAGCGTCTACCAGGCATCTTGCGCAATTTCGGAATCTTCATGGATGTTTTGAGACGGCTGTTTGAACAATACTTCCACTTTCCGGCTGAAAACGCGCAGCCTCTGCAAGGCCAGCTTGGCGGATCGGGGCGTGCCATTATCCGGCTCACTGGCGGCGGAAAATCCGCCATCGGCATTCTGCACTCCGTTCGCGAAGAGAACGTCGCCTTCGTCGAGTTTTCCCGGCATTTTCGTCGCCACGGCCTGCCCGTGCCCGAAATTTACGCCGAGGATCTCGGCCAAAGCGCGTACCTCGAAGAAGACCTGGGCGATCTGACCCTTTTCGAGTTTTTGAGCGCGCACCGCGAAGGCGCCATCATCGGCCCTGAATCCGTTGAGGCCTACGGCAAAGTCGTGGCCAGGTTGCCGCGCTTCCAGGTCGAGGCGGCTGGCGATTTGAATTACAAGGTGTGTTACCCGCGTTCGAGCTTCGACCGCCAGTCCATCGCCTGGGACCTGAATTATTTCAAGTATTATT